>NZ_JBTLRM010000034.1:36595-41651 GCF_054482755.1 Roseivivax sp. CAU 1761 | reverse complement strand
GCCCCCGGGGCGCCCCCGGAGCCTAGGCGGACCGCAGCGGCGGGTGCGCCCCGGGGGCGCTGCGGGCCGGACTGGCGCGCACGCCGCACGGCCTAGGCCGCGCGCGCGCCGGGGGCCGCGCCTCAGCCGTGCGAGCCGCGGGTGAGGGCCAGGAACACGTCCTCCAGATCGGCCTGCTCGGTGCGCACATCGCGAATCCGGATGCCGGCCGCCCGCACCGCGTCGAGCACCTCCTCGGCCGAGGTCCGCGCGGCGCGGTAGGTGACCGCCACGGCGCCGTCCTCGCGGCGCTCGACCTCGAGCCCGTCGGCTTCGGGGAGCCGCTCCGCCGGGGCCTCGGGCTCGATCACCATGGTGCGCCCGTCGAGCTGGCCCAGCAGGTTGCGCGTGCGGTCGCGCGCCGCCACCTCGCCGTGATTGATGATGGCGATCTCGTCGCACATCTCCTGGGCCTCCTCGAGGTAGTGGGTGGTCAGGATCACCGTGGTGCCGCGCTCGCGGTTCAGCCGCCGCACGTTCTCCCACAGCATCTGGCGCAGCTCGATATCGACCCCGGCGGTGGGCTCGTCGAGCACCAGCACCCGCGGATGGTGGACCAGCGCCTTGGCCAGCAGCAGCCGCCGGCGCATGCCGCCCGACAGGGTGCGGGCATAGGCCTCGGCCTTGTCGCTGAGCCCCACCATCTCGAGGATCTCGTCGCTGCGGCGCTCGGACTTCGGCACCCCGTAGAGCCCGGCCTGCACCTCCAGCGCGCCGCGCGGCGTGAAGAACGGGTCGAGGTTCAGCTCCTGCGGCATGACGCCGATCGCGGCGCGCGATTGCCGCGGGTTCACGTCCTGGTCGAAGCCCCAGATCGTCACCCGCCCGGCGGTCTTGACCACCAGCCCGGCGAGGATGTTGATCAGCGTCGACTTGCCGGCGCCGTTGGGACCCAGCAGGCCGAAGACCGAGCCCTCCGGCACCACGAGATCGACGCCCTTCAGCGCCTCCTTGGCCGGCTGGCCGTGACTGCCGCCATAGGTCTTTCTCAGCCCTTCGATCCGGATCGCCTCGCCTGTCATGGCCCGCCTTGCTCCCTGCTGCCGCCTGCGCCATAACGCACCTAGTGCAGCAGAAGCGAGAGGGACACCGTTCGATGACCACCGACGCGCCCGAGGTCCGGATCGTCGACCAGTTCCGCGTCGCCTGCGACGGCGGCGGCGACGCCCTCGGCCATCCCCGGATCTGGCTGCAGATTCCGCCCGATCGCGGCTGGGTCGAATGCGGCTATTGCGACGCCCGTTTCGTGCACCGGGATTTCGCCGACCGCGAGTGACCTTGCGTCATCCGGAGGCGCGAACGCTGCGTTTCCTTGGTCGCAATCCGGCCCGGCGCTACCATTGCGGCATGACCCGGACCGCGCCCAGCCTTTCCAGACCCGCCACACCGGACCCGGTTCCGGGCGCCGCCCAGCGCGCCTACAGCCGCGCCGAGCTGCTCAGCGACGCGCTGGTGCATCTGGCCGGGCTGGTCCTGGCGCTGGCCGCGGTGCCGGTGCTGATCACCCTGACGGCGATCTGGCGCGGCGACGCGCTGGGCATCGCCGCGGTCAGCGTCTACGGCGTCACGCTGATCGCCATGCTGGTCTGTTCGCTGCTCTACAACCACCTGACACGGCCCGGCTGGACCGACCTGCTGCGCCGGCTCGACCATTCCGCCATCCACTTCAAGATCGCCGGCACCTACACGCCCTTCGCGCTGTTCTCGGGCACCGGCACCGGCCTGCTTACGGTGATCTGGACGGTGGCGGCGGCGGCCACCGCGCTGTCGTGCTGGATGCGCGCGCGGCCCGGCCTGCTGGGCGTCGGGATCGGGCTCGGCATGGGCTGGGCGGTGGTGGTCGGCGGGCAGGACATGCTGGCGGCGCTGCCGGTCCCGGTGGTGGCGCTGATGATCGCCGGCGGCCTGCTCTATTCCGGCGGCACCGCCTTCCTGCTGGCCGAGCGGCTGCGCTACCACAACACCATCTGGCACGGCTTCGTGGTGGCGGCCTCGACGCTCTATTTCGTGGCGATCTTCCTGCTCGCCGCCAGCGTGCCCTCCTGACCCTCGCCAAGCGCGCGCTCTGCGGCTAGACAGGCGCCGCGGCCCGGCCGCCCATCTCCCAGACGACACGGAGCGCGCCCCCATGAGTTTCGGCAAAGGCTGCCACCTGCACCTGATCGACGGATCGGCCTTCATCTTCCGCGCCTTCCACGCCCTGCCGCCGCTGACGCGCAAGTCCGACGGCATGCCGGTGGGGGCGGTGCAGGGCTTCTGCAACATGCTGCAGCGCTACATCACCGACGATCACGGCGGCGACGCGCCGACCCATATCGCGGTGATCTTCGACAAGGGCAGCCACACCTTCCGCAACGATCTCTACGACGCCTACAAGGCCAACCGCGACGAGATGCCCGAGGACATGCGGCCGCAAATCCCGCTGACCCGGGCCGCCACCGCCGCCTTCAACATCGCCTGCCAGGAGATCGAGGGCTATGAGGCCGACGACATCATCGCCACGCTGGCCTGCCAGGCCCGCGACCTCGGCGGCCGGGTGACCATCGTCAGCTCCGACAAGGACCTGATGCAGCTGGTGGGCGACGGGGTCGAGATGTTCGACGCCATGAAGAACCGCCGCATCGACCGCGACGGCGTGTTCGAGAAGTTCGGCGTCTTCCCCGAGCGGGTGGTCGACGTGCAGGCCCTGGCCGGCGATTCGGTCGACAACGTGCCCGGCGCGCCGGGGATCGGGGTGAAGACCGCGGCGCTGCTACTGAACGAGTTCGGCACGCTCGAGGACCTGCTCGACCGCGCCGCGGAGATCAAGCAGCCGAAGCGCCGCCAGACCCTGATCGAGCACCGCGCCCAGATCGAGCTGTCGAAGCGGCTGGTGCAGCTCGATTGCGCGACGCCGCTCGACTTCACCCTCGACGATCTCGAGCTGCGCGACCCCGACCCGGAGCGGCTTCTGGGCTTTCTGGCCGAGATGGAGTTCCGCACCCTGTCGAAGCGCGTCGCCGAGGCGCTGAACCGCGAGGCCCCGGTGATCGCCGAGCCGGCGCCGGCGGCGGCCGAGACCGCCCCGGCGGAGCAGCCGCCCTTCGACGCGGCCGCCTATACCTGCATCCGCGATCTGGAGACGCTCGGGCGCTGGATCGCCGCGGCGCGCGAGCGCGGCTGGGTCGCCATCGACACCGAGACCACCGGGCTCGACGACATGCGCGCCGATCTCGTCGGCGTCTCGCTCTGCGTCGAGCCCGGACAGGCGGCCTATTTGCCGCTGACCCATCGCGGCGAGGGCGAGGGCGACCTCTTCGGCGGCGCGGCGCTCTTGCCCGACCAGGTGCTGATCTCCGAGGCGCTGCAGGCGCTGAAGCCGCTGCTCGAGGATCCGGCGGTCCTCAAGATCGGCCAGAACATGAAGTACGACGCCAAGATCTTCGCCCGTCTGGGCATCGAGGTGGCGCCCTTCGACGACACGATGCTGATGTCCTACGCGCTGCATGCCGGCCAGCACGGCCACGGCATGGACGATCTCAGCGAGCGCTATCTCGGCCACACGCCGATCCCGATCAAGCAGGTGATCGGCAGCGGCAAGAGCCAGATCACCTTCGACCGGGTGCCGATCGAGGCGGCGACGCGCTACGCCGCCGAGGATGCCGACGTCACGCTCAGGCTCTGGCAGCTGTTCAGGCCGATGCTGCACCGCGCCCGCGTCACCCGGGTCTACGAGACCATGGAGCGGCCGCTGGTGCCGATCCTCGGCCGCATGGAGATGGCCGGCGTGCAGGTCGACCGCGACACGCTCTCGCGCATGTCGCACGCCTTCGCGCAGAAGATGGCCGGGCTCGAGGCCGAGATCCACGCCCTCGCCGGCGGGCCGTTCAACGTGGGCTCGCCCAAGCAGCTGGGCGAGATCCTGTTCGACCGGATGGGGCTCGAGGGCGGCAAGCGCGGCAAGACCGGCGCCTATGCCACCGGCGCCGACGTGCTCGAGGATCTGGCGACCGAGCACGAGCTGCCGCGCAAGGTGCTCGACTGGCGGCAGGTCTCGAAGCTGAAATCGACCTATACCGACGCCCTGCAGGAGCACATCAACCCGACCACGGGCCGCGTCCATACCTGCTACTCGATCGCCGGGGCGGCGACCGGGCGGCTGGCCTCGACCGATCCGAACCTGCAGAACATCCCCGTCCGCACCGAGGAGGGACGGCGCATCCGCGAGGCCTTCGTGGCGCCCGAGGGACGGGTGCTGGTCAGCCTCGACTATTCCCAGATCGAACTGCGGATCCTCGCCCATGTCGCCGGCATCGACGCGCTGAAGGCGGCGTTCCGCGACGGCCACGACATCCACGCCATGACCGCCTCGGAGATGTTCAACGTGCCGCTCGACGCGATGACGCCCGAGGTGCGCCGGCAGGCCAAGGCGATCAATTTCGGGGTGATCTACGGCATTTCCGGCTTCGGCCTCGCGCGCAACCTGCGCATCCCGCGGGCCGATGCGCAGGGCTTCATCGACCGCTATTTCGAACGCTTCCCCGGCATCAAGGCCTACATGGACGACACCATCGCCTTCGCCAAGCGCGAGGGCCGGGTCGAGACCCTGTTCGGCCGGGTGATCCACACCCCCGAGATCAACGCCCGCGGCCCGCGCGCCGGCTTCGCCCGCCGCGCCGCGATCAACGCCCCGATCCAGGGCACCGCCGCCGACATCATCCGCCGCGCCATGGCGCGCATGCCGGCGGCGGTTGCCGACCTGCCCGCGACCATGCTGCTGCAGGTCCATGACGAACTGCTCTTCGAGGTCGACGAGGCCGCCGTCGAACCCCTCGTGGCGCGCGCCCGCGAGGTCATGGAGGGCGCCGCCGACCCGGTGGTCCGCCTCGACGTGCCGCTGGTGGTGGAGGCCGGCCAGGGCCGCAACTGGGCGGCCGCCCACTGACGCCCGCGCCCGCAACGCCCCCCGCCCCCCTTCTTCTGAGCGCAAATATCCCGGGGGTGCGGGGGCAGCGCCCCCATCCAGTACGCGTGCCTG
>NZ_JBTLRM010000034.1:18613-36585 GCF_054482755.1 Roseivivax sp. CAU 1761 | reverse complement strand
CTCCCCTCCCCCCCCCCCCCCCCCCCCCCCCGGCGCGCGCGCCGGCTCAGAGGTTGAAGGTCTCCGCCGCCCAATAGGCCGGGTGCAGCAGCCAGCGCCGCCGCGGCCCCAGCGGGAACCGCCCCGGCGGCGCCGCCAGCGCCGCCGGCACCGGTGTGTCGGGCGCCGCGCCGCGCAGCAGCGCCGCCAGGATGCGCCCGGTATGGCTGCCCATGGCGACGCCGTTGCCGTGATAGCCGAGCCCGGCCCAGACCCCCGGCATGTCGGGCACCCGTCCGGCATAGGGCGTGAGATTGGCCATCAGGCAGACCAGCCCGGACCAGTGATGGGTGATCTCGACGTCGCGCCAAGCCGGGAACAGGGCGTGGAAGTCGCGGCGGATCTTGGCATCGATCGCCGCTTCGGCGGCGGGCGTCGCCTGCAGCCCGCCGCGCATGCCGAACAGGAAGCGGTCATCGGGCAGGCGGCGGAAATAATGCAGCAGCTTGCGGCTGTCGAAGGCCATCTGCCGGCTGGTCCAGCCCTGCGCCTCGGCCTCGGCTTCGGTGATCGGGCGGGTGACGATGATGTTGGACTGCACCGGCAGGGTGCGCGCGGCGAGCCAGTCCGGCACGTCCTCCGAGGAATAGCCGTTGGTGGCGACGATCACCCGGGCGGCCCGGACCGCGCCCGACGGGGTGACGAGCCGCCAGCCGCCGGGGGCCGAGCGCAGCGCCTCGACCGGGCTGCGGGCATGGAGCCGCACGCCGGCCGCCGCGGCGGCGCGGGCCAGGCCGTGATGGTACTTGCGCGGGTTCAGCGCGAAGCCCCGGGGCGTCGTCACCGCGCCGTGAAAGCCGCCGCCGAGCCCCGCCGCGCGCAGGTCGGCGGCCTCCACCAGTTCCGGCTCGACGCCGTAGGCCGCGCGGATCTGCGGCAGCGCGGCGCGCATCCGCGCCATGGCGCGGGGCGTGTGGGCCAGCCGGGTCTCGCCGCGGCTGTGGGTGTCGGCGTCGATGCCCAGCCGCTCGATCAGCCCGGCCACGGTGTCGATGGCCGCGGCCTCGCAGGCCCGCCACGCCGCCAGCCCGTCGGAGCCGAAGCGCCGCGTCAGCATGGCGTCGGTGGCCTTGGCGCCGCCGAGGCAGCAGAAGCCTCCGTTGCGCCCCGAGGCGCCGAAGGCCGGCGTCTCGGCCTCGAGCACCACCACCTCGAGCCCGGCCTCGGCCAGGTGCAGCGCCGCCGAGAGGCCGGTGAAGCCGCCGCCGATGATGGCGACCTCGGCCGTGGCATCGCCGTCCAGCGCCGGCCAGTCCGGCGCGGTCACCGTCTCGGCCCAGAAGCAGGCCTCGGGCGGGCGGTAGGCGGCGGGCTCGTAGAGCCGCTTCACGCCGGGGCCCGCTCGGCGGCGCGGGCCTCGCGGGCCTCGCGCACGGCGCGCCGCTTGGTGGCCAGCGAGGCCGAGATCACCCCCAGCGTGACCAGCGCGATCAGGATGGTCGAGAGCGCGTTGATCTCCGGGCTGACGCCCAGCCGCACGGCGGAGAAGATCTTGATCGGCAGCGTGGTCGCCGCGGGCCCGGTGGTGAAGCTCGCGATCACCAGGTCGTCGAGCGACAGGGTGAAGGCCAGCAGCCAGCCCGAGATCACCGCCGGCGCGATGATCGGCAGGGTGACCAGCCGGAAGGCCTGGAACGGCGTGGCGCCGAGATCGAGCGCCGCCTCCTCGAGCGCCGTGTCGAAGGTGGCGAGCCGCGACGAGACCACCACCGAGACGTAGCACATGGAGAAGGTCGTGTGCGCCAGCACCACGGTGAAGATGCCGCGGTCGAGCCCGATGCCGATGAACAGCAGCAGCAGCGACAGGCCGGTGATCACCTCGGGCATCACCAGCGGCGCGTAGATCATGCCGGAGAACAGGGTGCGGCCGCGGAAGCGTCCGGCGCGGATCAGCACCGCCGCCGCCATGGTGCCGAGCACCGTGGCCAGCGTCGAGGACAGCACCGCCACCCGGAGCGTCACCCAGGCCGCGTCGAGGAATTCCTCGTTGCGCAACAGCTCGCCGTACCAGCGGGTCGAGAAGCCGGCCCAGACGGTGACCAGCTTCGAGGCGTTGAAGCTGTAGATCACCAGCAGGACCATCGGCAGATAGAGAAAGGCGAAGCCGAGGGTCAGCGAGGTCACGTTGAACCATGAGAAGCGTCTCATGCGCGGGCCTTTCCGGGGCGGGCGCGACGGCCGGAGGCGGGACGGCGGCGCGCGCTCATCCCTCGGCCTCGCGCTGCTTCTGCTCGTTGCGCTGGAACAGCACGATCGGCACGATCAGGATCAGCAGCAGCACGATGGCCACCGCCGACGCGACCGGCCAGTCGCGGTTCGAGAAGAATTCCTCCCACAGCACCTTGCCGATCATCAGCGTGTTCGAGCCGCCGAGCAGCGAGGGGATGACGAACTCGCCGATCGCCGGGATGAAGACCAGGAAGCAGCCGGCGATCACCCCTCCGCGCGACAGCGGGAAGGTCACCAGCCAGAACGCCGAGAGCCGCGAGCAGCCCAGATCCTCCGCCGCCTCGAGCAGCGAATCGTCGAGCCGTTCGAGCGCCGCGTAGATCGGCAGGATCATGAAGGGCAGGTAGGTGTAGACGATGCCGATATAGACCGCGGTGTTGGTCGACAGGATCTGCAAGGGCGCGTCGATCAGCCCGATCCAGAGCAGGAACTGGTTCAGCAGGCCTTCATTGGCGAGGATGCCCATCCACGAATAGACCCGGATCAGGAACGAGGTCCAGAACGGCAGGATCACCAGCATCAGCAGCGTCGGCCGCCATTCCGGGGCGGCGCGCGCCATGGCGTAGGCGATGGGATAGCCGACGGCGAGGGTGATCGCGGTGGAGACCAGGGCGATGCCCAGCGAGGACAGGTAGGCCTTCCAGTAGAGGTCGTCCTGGGTCAGGAAGACGTAATTCTCGAAGTCGAGCCCGGCGAAGAAGGCCTTCACCCCCTCCCAGCCCGCCGCCAGGTCGAGGGTCGGCGTATAGGGCGGGATCGCCAGCGCGATGTCCGACAGCGAGATTTTTAGGACGATCAGGAACGGCACCAGGAACAGCGCCAGGAGCCACAGGAACGGAACCGCGATCAGGGTCAGGCGGCGCATATCAATCCTCCAGCAGCACGCCGGCCGTGTCGGTGAAGGACAGCCAGACCCGGTCCTCCCAGGTGATGCCGCGCCGGGCCAGCCGCCGGGTATTGGCGGTCTGGGCCTTGATCAGCTGCCCGTTGCCGAGCCGCACGTGGTAGGTCGAGATGTTGCCGAGATAGGCGATGTCCTCGACCGCGCCCTCCAGCCGGTTCGGCCGCGTCTCGTCGGGCTCGAGCCCGATATGGACCTTCTCGGGGCGGATCGCGAAATGGCAGGCCTGCCCCGGCGCGAAGCGCCGCGTGGTGGTGCCGCGGATCGGCGGCTGGTCCTCGGCCCAGTCGATCTCGACCTTGTCGCCGTCCTGCCGGGCGCGGCCCGCGATCAGGTTCACGTCGCCGATGAAGTCGGCGACGTAGACCGAGTTCGGCGCCTCGTAGATCTCGGGCGGGGTGGCGACCTGGATCAGCTTGCCCTCGTCCATCACCGCGACGCGGGAGGCCACGGTCATCGCCTCCTCCTGGTCGTGGGTGACGATGACGAAGGTGGTGCCGGTCTTCTCCTGGATGTCCATCAGCTCGAACTGGGTGTCTTGGCGCAGCTTCTTGTCGAGCGCGCCCAGCGGCTCGTCGAGCAGCAAGAGCTTCGGCGCCTTGGCGAGGCTGCGCGCCAGTGCCACGCGCTGGCGCTGGCCGCCCGAGATCTGGTGCGGCTTGCGGCGGGCGAAGCGCTCCAGCCGGGTCAGCTTCAGCATCTGCTCGACCCGGGGCGCGATCTCGTCCTTCGACTTGCCCTCGCGCTTCAGCCCGAAGGCGATGTTGTCCCAGACCGAAAGATGCGGGAACAGCGCGTAGGACTGGAACATCATGTTCACCGCGCGGCGGTTCGGCGGGATCGGTGCGATGTCCTCGCCCGAAAGCAGGATGGTGCCGGCGCTCGGGGTCTCGAACCCCGCCAGCATCCGCATCAGCGTGGTCTTGCCGCAGCCGGAGGGGCCGAGCAGCGCGAAGAATTCCCGGGCGTAGATGTCGAGCGTCAGGTCGTCGATCGCGGTGAAGTCGCCGAACCGCTTGGTGACGTTGCGGAACTGGATCAGCGGCGAGGCGTCGGGGTCGTCCCAGGGGGCAAAGACCGGCTGGTTCATGAATTCTCCGGGCAGCACGCGGGCAGAGGAACGGCCCGCGCCCAGGGCGCGGGCCGTGCGGCCGGGGTCAGACGCCGGACTTGATCTCGGTCCAGAGCCGCGTGACCGTGCGCTGCACGCGCGGCGGGTAGGGGGTGGTGGTGAAGAGGTTCTCGAGCGCCTCCTCGGACGGGTAGATCGCCGGGTCGCCGATGACGTCCTCGTTGAGATGCTCCTGGG
The DNA here is from genome assembly GCF_054482755.1 of Roseivivax sp. CAU 1761. Lineage (NCBI taxonomy): Bacteria > Pseudomonadati > Pseudomonadota > Alphaproteobacteria > Rhodobacterales > Roseobacteraceae > Roseivivax > Roseivivax sp. CAU 1761. The sequence goes on along the minus strand of NZ_JBTLRM010000034.1, from coordinate 32,107 downwards.
ACGCCTTGTTGCCGTTGGCGTAGTAGACGTAGTTCGACGCCTTCGCCATGTTCTCGGGCGCCATGATGAAGTTCAGGAAGGTGTGCGCGGCCTCCGGGTTCGGGGCGTCGGCCGGGATGGCCATCTGGTCGAACCACATCTGGGCGCCCTCGCTGGGGGCGTTGTACTCGATGGTGACGCCGTTATCGGCCTCGGCGGCGCGGTCGCGGGCCTGCAGGATGTCGCCCGACCAGCCCACCGCGACGCAGATGTCGCCGTTGGCCAGCGCGTTGATGTATTCCGAGGAGTGGAACTTCTGGATATGGGGGCGGATCGGCTCGAAGACCTCCATGGCGCGCTGGATCACGTCGGGGTCGTGGCTGTCCGGATCCTCGCCGAGATAGTTCAGCGCCGCCGGGATCATCTCGGCCGGGGCGTCGAGGAAATGCACGCCGCACTGGCTCAGCTTCTCCATGTTCTCGGGCTTGAAGACCAGATCCCAGCTGTCGATCGGGGCATCCTCGCCGAGCGCCTCGCGGACCTTGTCGACGTTCACCCCGATGCCGGTGGTGCCCCACATGTAGTTGATCGAATATTCGTTGCCCGGGTCGTACTTGGCGGTGCGCTCCGAGATCACGTCCCACATGTTGTCGAGGTTGGGCAGCTGCTCCTTGTCGAGCTTCTGGAACGCCCCGGCCTGGATCTGGCGCTGCAGGAAGGTGCCGGTGGGCACCACCACGTCGTAGCCCGAGGAGCCGGCCAGCATCTTGGTCTCCAACACCTCGTTGCTGTCGAAGACGTCGTAGACCAGGTCGATCCCGGTCTCTTCCTCGAACTGGCTCAGCAGATCCTCGTCGATGTAGTCGGACCAGTTGTAGACGCGGACTTCCTGGGCGCCGGCGGCGGTGCCGCCGATCAGCGCGCCGAGGGCGGCGAGGGTCGCAAGCTTGGTGGTCATGTCGGGCTCCCGTTGGACGCGAGGCGGTCTCCGCCCCTTGAGGCAAATTTTGATCAAACTTTGCCCCGTCAGGCAATAGTCGGATGTTTCCATGCGCTCCCGCGCCGTGCAAGATACTGTCGTGCGGGGCGTTTCGGGCGCCCCGGGAGACGGCTGCGGCAGGCGGGGTCATGCGGGTGATCAAGATTCAGGCAGGCGGCGATGGCAGCGCCCCGGGGGCCGGCCTGCCGGTGCACGAACAGGTCTACCGGACCCTCCGGGCGATGATTCTCTACGGCGAGATGGCGCCCGGCCAGGCGGTGACCATCCAGGGCCTGACCGACCGGCTGGAGGCCGGCATGACCCCGGTGCGCGAGGCGCTGCGGCGGCTGACCGCCGAGGGCGCGCTGGAATTCCGCGGCAACCGCCGGATCATCGTGCCGGTGTTCGACCGCGCCGCGGTGGCCGAGCTCACGGTGGCGCGCCGGGCCCTCGAGCCGGAGTTGGCGGCGCGCGCCGCCGAACGCGCACTGGCCGCCGATCTCGGCCGTCTCGCCGCCACCGATGCCCGGCTCGACCGCGCCATCGCCGGCGGCAACGTGGCCGGCTACCTGCGCGAGAACCACCGCTTCCATGCCGAGCTCAACGCGCTGGCCGAGGCGCCGATCCTGACCGGGCTGGTGGAGGGGCTGTGGCTGCGCTTCGGGCCGTCGCTGCGGGTGGTCTGCGGCATGTTCGGCACCCGCAACCTGCCGGACCGGCACAAGGATCTGCTGGCGGCGCTGGGCGCCGGCGATGCCGCCGCGGCGGCCCGCGCCATGGATGCCGACGTGGTGCAGGGCATGGAGCAGATCTCCGCCGGGCTGGGGTGACGGCAGGGGTGATTCGATTGACGCCCCGATAATTTGATCATATTCTGCGCGGAAACTCCGACCGACCCCGAAGCCGTCCCCGACCCGGCCGGTTCCCCGGCCCGTCTCCCGAGCGCAAGGATGCCCGCGATGAGCGTGATCTCGAACCCGCTGCCCACCGCCGAATTGCAGGCCCTCGATGCCCGCCACCACATGCACCCCTTCACCCACGGCGCCGAGCTGGCCGCCAAGGGCGCGCGCATCATCACCCGCGCCGAGGGCTGCTGGCTCACCGACAGCGAGGGCCACCGCATCCTCGACGGCATGGCCGGGCTGTGGTGCGTCAATATCGGCTACGGCCGTCAGGAGCTGGTCGACGCGGCGGCCCGGCAGATGGCCGAGCTGCCGTTCTACAACACCTTCTTCCAGACCAGCCACGTGCCTGCGATCCGGCTGGCGGAGCGGCTGGCGCAGCTGGCGCCGGGCGATCTCAACCACGTCTTCTTCGCCGGCTCGGGCTCGGAGGCCAACGACACCAATATCCGCCTGGTGCGGACCTACTGGGAGATGAAGGGGCAGCCGCAGCGCCGCGCCATCATCTCGCGCTGGAACGGCTATCACGGCTCGTCGATGGGCTCGGGCTCGCTAGGCGGGATGAAGGGCATGCACGCCCAGGGCGGCCTGCCGATCCCCGACATCCACCACATCGACCAGCCGAACTGGTGGGCCGAGGGCGGCGACATGGACCCCGAGGAGTTCGGCCGCGCCCGGGCCCGGCAGCTGCGCGACAAGATCGAGGAGCTCGGCCCCGAGACCGTCGCCGCCTTCATCGGCGAGCCGGTGCAGGGCGCCGGCGGGGTCATCGTGCCGCCCGACAGCTACTGGCCGGAGATCCAGGCGATCTGCGACGAATACGGCATCCTGCTGATCGCCGACGAGGTGATCTGCGGCTTCGGGCGCACCGGCAACTGGTTCGGCTCCGAGACCATGGGCATCCGCCCCGACATCATGACGGTGGCCAAGGGGCTGAGCTCGGGCTACCAGCCGATCGGCGCCTCGATCGTCTCCGAGGAGGTGGCGCAGGTCATCGGCGCGGGCGAGTTCAACCACGGCTACACCTATTCCGGCCACCCGGTGGCCGCCGCGGTGGCGCTGGAGAACCTGCGCATCCTCGACGAGGAGGGCATCGTGACCCGGGTCCGCGAGGACACCGCGCCCTATCTCAAGGCGCGCTTCGAGAGCCTGACCGACCATCCGCTGGTCGGCGAGGCGCGGATCAAGGGCATGATGGGGTCGCTGGCCCTGACCCCCGACAAGGCGCGCCGCGCGCCGTTCGCCGCCGAGGCCGGCACGGTGGGCTACATCGCACGCGAACGCTGCTTCGCCAATCACCTGGTGATGCGCCATGTCGGCGACCGGATGATCATCTCGCCGCCGCTGGTGATCTCGCACGCGGAGATCGACGAGCTGATCGCCCGTGCCCGCCGCGCCCTCGACGAGACCCTGGAGGAGGTCGAGCGCCGCGGCCTGATGCGCGCCGCCGAACCCGCCTGAGCGCCGCGCGCCCCCACCTTCTTCTGAGCAGAAATATCCCGGGGTGAATGCCGCCCCCCGAGGGGGCGGCAGAGGGGCAGCGCCCCTCCCTTGGACTCACCCCACGCCCGGACGCCGGGCGACCCTCACCAGCGCGTCAGCGCCGCCTCGTCCTCGTCGCGCGCCGCCACCCAGCTCGCGCCGTCGCGGCCGCGCTCCTTCTTCCAGAACGGCGCGCGGGATTTCAGGTAATCCATCAGGAATTCCGCCGCCGCGAAGGCGTCGCGGCGATGCGGCGCGGCGGTCGCGACCATCATGATGCGCTCGCCCGGGGCGAGGCGGCCATGGCGGTGGATCACCAGCACGTCGCCCAGCGACCAGCGCGCCCGCGCCTCCTCGGCGATCGCGGTCAGCGCCTTTTCGGTCATGCCGGGGTAATGCTCGATCTCCATCGCCTCGAGCCCGCCGCCGCCGCGCACCACGCCGGCAAAGGTGACCACGGCGCCCATATCGGCGCGGTCGCGGGCGAAGCGGTCGCATTCCGCGCCGAAATCGAAGGCCGCCTCCTGCACCAGCACCCGCATGGTCAGCCCCCGGTCATCGGCGGGAAGAAGGCCACCTCGCGCACCCCGGCGAGCGGGGCGTCGAAATCCGCCAGCTCCTGGTCCAGCGCCACCCGGAGCGCGCCGCGATCGGCGAAGGCCGCGGCGTAGCGCTCCTCGCGCGCCACCAGCTCGTCGACCAGATCCGACACCGTCGAAGCGCCGCTCTCGACGCGTTCGCGGGGCAGCCCGATGCGTTCGCGCACCCAGGCGAAATACAGCACGTCCATCAGCGATCCTCCCTCAGATGCGGCAGCGCCTTGCGCAGGTAATCGGCCCCGGTCACCAGGGTCAGCAGCGCCGCGATCCAGAGCAGCACGATGCCGGCATTGCCGGTCCAGACCATGCCGGCATATTTCCAGCGCAGGCCCTGCAGGTCCTCCTCGCCGCCCGACAGGATGTCCGAGACCATGGCCTCGTCCATGCCCCAGATCGAGATGCCGAGATAATGCTCGAAGATGCCCTGCGCGAACAGCACCGCGATGGCGATCATCTGCGCCGTGGTCTTCCACTTGGCGAGCTTGGTGACCTTCAGAAGCCCCGCCGTGTCGCCGAGATATTCCCGCAGCCCGGAGACGAAGACCTCGCGGAAGAGGATCACCGTGGCCGGCAGGACCAGCCAGGGCGACATCGAGGAATAGCCGACGATGACCATCAGGGCGATCACCACCATCGCCTTGTCGGCGATCGGGTCGAGCATCGCGCCGAGCTTCGATTCCTGCGCCCAGGAGCGGGCGAGGTAGCCGTCGAACCAGTCGGTCACCGCGGCGCCGACGAAGAGCAGCAGCGCGAACCAGTCGGCATAGGGGCGGGTGAAGTAGAGGAACATCACCGCCAGCCCGGGCGCGGCGAGCAGGCGCAGGACGGTCAGGATATTGGGCAGGGTCCATGTCATGGCGTCCTACCTAGCCCGGATGCGCGGGGTGCAAAAGACGCCATTCGCAGGCCCGGCTTCGGCGCCGCGTCACGATCCGGCGCGCCGCGCCAGGCGCTCCAGAAACGCCGCCCGGGCCGCCGGCAGCGGCCGGCCGCCCTGGGCTTGGGCCAGGTGGTGGCCGAGGAAGTGGCCGGTCACCGCGAGCCCGGCCAGAACCTCGGCATCGCCCCCCGCGCCGCGGCCCACCAGCGCCGGCGGCAGCGGCAGCAGGCGGTCGGCCCAGTCGCCGGCCCCGGCGCGGCTCACCGCGCGCCCGGTGCGCGGCGAGACATAGGCCAGGTCCTCGCTAGTGCCGGTCACCGCGCAGGTCTCGAGATCGAGCCCGAAGCCGGTCTCCTCGAGCAGTAGGCGCTCCCAGCGCAGATAGGCCAGCGGCCAGAGATCGGGCTCGCCCAGCAGGTCGAGCAGCGCCGTCGAGGCGCGGTGCAGGCGCGGATAGGGGCTGCGCTCGGGCAGGGCGAAGGTCAGCAGCGTCACCACCGCGTTGAGCCCGGCCAAGGCCAGCGGGTCGTGCAGCGCCAGCGCCACACGCGAGCGCCGCGGCTCGGCGCGGAAGGTGCCGATCTGGTCCTCGAGCCGGGCCCGCCAGGTCAGGTCGAGCTCGGCCCCCGGCTGCAGCACCGGCGCCATGCGCCGCGAGGTGGCGCCGGGCAGCACCCCGGCATGGCGGCCGCGGCTCTCGGTGAAGACGTCGAGGATGGCCGAGGTCTCGCCGTGGCGGCGCAGCGACAGCAGCACTCCGTCCTCGCGCCATTCCATCGCCTCAGCCCCCGCGCGCGTCTCGGGCGCCGGGGCACCGCGGCTGGGCGCGGCGGCGCATCAGGCCAGCCCCGGCTCGTCGAGGAGGTGGCGCCCGGCGCGGTCCTCCACCTCGATGACCCAGAGATCGGGATCGCCGCGGCGCTCGCGCGCGATGCCGGCATCGACCTCGGCCTCGGCGCCCTCGCGCAGCACCTCCCAGCGCCGGCTGTCGGTCATCAGGTCGAAGCGCCGGGTGAAGAGCCGCGCCTGCCCGTCCAGCGTCGCCAGCTTGACCAGCACGGCGCCGGCCGTGTCGTCGCCATGCGCCACCACGTAGCAGGGGATCTGCGCCAGATCGAGCCGCCGCCGATAGGCCGCGACCCAGAGCGACGTGGCGAGCCGCGGCTCAGCCATCGCCGTCGCGGAAATCGAGCCCCATCTCGGAATAGCGCTCCGCCTCCTCGAGCCAGTTCTCGCGCACCTTGACCTGCAGGAACAGGTGCACGCGGCGGCCGAGAAACTCCTCGATCTCGGCCCGCGCGGCCTGGCCCACGGCCTTCACCGTCTCGCCCTTGCGGCCCAGCACGATGCCCTTGTGGCCGTCGCGTGCGACGTAGATCACCTGGTCGATGCGGGCCGAGCCGTCCTTCTTCTCCTCCCAGGCCTCGGTCTCCACGGTGAGCTGGTAGGGCAGTTCCTGGTGCAGCCTGAGCGTCAGCTTCTCGCGCGTCATCTCGGCGGCGATCATCCGCATCGGCAGGTCGGCGATCTGGTCCTCGGGGTAGAGCCAGGGTCCCTGCGGCACGCTGTCGGCGAGCCAGCGGCGCAGGTCGTCGACGCCGTAGCCGCGCTCGGCCGAGATCATGAAGGTGCGTTCGAACGGGTAGGCGGCGTTCAGCTTCTCCGACAGGCCCAGCAGCACCTCGGCCTTGACCCGGTCGATCTTGTTGATGGCCAGCGCCACGGTGCGGCCCTGGCCGATCTCGGCCAGCCGCGCGAGGATGGTCTCGACGCCTTCGGTGAGGCCGCGATGGGCCTCGATCAGCAGCACCACCACGTCGGCATCGGCGGCGCCGCCCCAGGCCGCCGCGACCATCGCCCGGTCGAGCCGCCGGCGCGGCCGGAACAGGCCCGGCGTGTCGACGAAAACCAGCTGCGCCGCGCCCTCCATGGCGACGCCGCGGATCCGCGAGCGGGTGGTCTGCACCTTGTGGGTGACGATCGACACCTTGGCGCCGACCATGCGGTTCAGCAGCGTCGACTTGCCGGCATTGGGCTCCCCGATCAGCGCCACGAAACCGGCGCGCTGGTCCGCCTCGGCGACCGGGGCAGGGGCCTCCGCGGCGCCGGGGGCCGGGGCCTCCGGGGTCTCGCTGGTCTTGTCGGAATCGTCCGGGGTCTGGTCCGGGGTCTCGGTCATGGGCGCGTCACCTGCGGGGCGGGGTTGGTGAAGCCTTGTCCCTTACCGCGGAATGCGGCGCGGGGCCAGTGGCGTCCTTGCGGCCGCTGCGCCACAGCGTGTAGACGCCGCTGGCCACGACCAGCGCCGCGCCGGCCAGGGTCAGCGCGTCGGGGCGCTCGCCGAACACCAGGTAGGCGATGGCCAGCGCTGCGATCAGCCGCGAATAGCGGAACGGCGCCACCACCGCGACCTCGCCGGTGCGCATCGCCCGGGTCAGCGCGGCGTAGCTCGCCACCCCGGTCAGGGCGCAGGCGGCGAGCAGCGCCGCGGCGCGGCCGTCGGGCGCCGCCGGCGCCGCCTCGAACATCGTGATCAGGGCGCCGGCGGTCAGCACCACGGCAAAGCCCAGCACGCCGAGCTGCGCCGCCGAGACCTCGGGCGGGCTGGCCCGGGTCATCAGGTCGCGCCCGGCAAAGCCCACCATGCCGGCCACCGCCAGGAGCGCCGAGGCCTCGAACCCGTCCGGGGTCGGGCGCAGGATCATCAGCACCCCGCCGAAACCCACCAGCATCGCGGTCCAGCGCCGCGGGCCCACCGCCTCGCCGAGCACCAGCGCGGCGCCCAGCGTCACGACCAGCGGCGCCGCCTGCAGGATCGCCGATGTGGTGGAGAGCGGCGTGTAGGCCAGCGCCAGCGCGAAGAACAGCCGGCCCATGATCTCGAAGCCGGTGCGCAACAGGAGCCGCGGCCGGAGATAGGCGCGCGACCAGACCGGGCTGCCGCCGGCCCGCGCCAGCCCGGCATAGAGCGCGAGGCCGAGGCCGCCGAAGACCATCGTGCCGATGCCCGGCGAGACGCTGGCGGTGGCGGCCTTGAACAGCGCGTCCTCGACGGCGAAGCCCATCATCGCGGCGACCATGAACAGGCTGCCGGCGAGGTTCGGGCTCAAGCCTCGTCCGCCCCGCCGGATTCCTGCGCCGCGAAGCGGTCGAGCAGAGCGCGCGCGGCGGATTGCTCGGCCTGCCGCTTCGAGGGCGCCCGGGCGCGCGCCGTGGCGCCGTCCTCGAGCCGCGCCTCGATGGTGAAGACCGGCGCATGGTCGGGACCCTCGCGGTCGATCTGGACGTAGGAGGGGGGCTTTTGGCCGCGCCCCTGCGCCCATTCCTGGAGCGCCGTCTTGGGATCGCGGGCATCGGCCTCGACGCCGTCGATGCGGCTGCCCCAGAGCCGCAGGATCAGCGCCCGCGCAGCCTCGAGCCCGGCATCGACATAGACCGCGGCGATCACCGCCTCCATGGCGTCGCCGAGAAGCGCGAGCTTGCGCCGTCCGCCCGACAGCCGCTCCGAGCGGCCGAGCTTCAGCGCCTCGCCGAGCCCCGCGGCGCGCGCCACCTCGGCGCAGGTCTCCTTGCGCACCAGGGCGTTGAAGCGCGGCGCGAGCTGGCCCTCGGCGGCGGCCGGGTCGCGCTCCAGCAGCGCCTCGGCCATGACGAGGCCGAGCACCCGGTCGCCAAGGAATTCCAGCCGCTGGTTGTCCTCGCGCGCCGGGCCCGCCATCGAGGAATGGGTCAGCGCGCGGCTCAGCAGCGCCACGTCGGCGAAGCGGTGGCCGAGGCGGTCCTCGAGCTCGGACAGGGCGGCGGAGCGTTTCACTCGATCTTCTCGAAGAAGCGGTCGCCGCGCCAGGTCCAGAAATACAGCATCGAGGAGCCGGCGGAGGAGAACACCACCCGGTCGGCGCGGCCGACCAGGTTCTCGAAGGCGACGAAGCCGACGCCGCCGGCGACCTGCGGCACGCGGCTGTCGGAGGAATTGTCGCGGTTGTCGCCCATGAAGAAGAAATGACCCTCGGGCACGGTGTAGACCGGGGTGTTGTCCGAGCCCTGGCTGGCGATGTTGAGGATCGAGTGGCTGACGCCGTTCGGCAGGGTCTCGATGAAGCGCGACTTGGAGCAGGTGCCGCCCTCGCCCACGGGGCCGTTCTCGCAGCGCGGCCGGAGGCGCTGCGGGCCCTGCGGCGCCGCGACCTCCTGGAAGCTGCCGGCGGGCTCGATCTGGGCCGGCTCGTCGTTGATGTGCAGCAGCCCGTCGCGGACCTGGATGCGGTCGCCGGGCAGGCCGATCACCCGCTTGATGAAGTCGCGGCCGGTCACCGGGTGGCGGAACACCACGACGTCGCCGCGCTCCACGTCGTCGATCTCGCCGAAGAGCCGCGTGTTGTCGCCGTCGAAGATGCCGCAGACGTCATGCGCGTCGATGTCGATGCCGAAGGCCGGCAGGTAGACCGAGGGGCAGGAGGCGTAGGAATAGCCGTAGGCCATCTTGTTGACGAACAGGAAGTCGCCGATCAGCAGCGTGTCCTTCATCGAGCCCGAGGGGATCCAGAAGGGCTGGAAGAACAGGGTGCGGAAGATGCCGGCGATGAGCAGGGCGTAGACGATCGTCTTGACGGTCTCGAGGATGCCGCCGCCCGATTTCTGCTTCTCGGATGCCATTCGCCTGCCTTCGCCACGCGGTAAAATCCCGCGCGTTCTGCGGTCCGGGTGGGGCGAAGTCAAGGCGAGCGCGGCGGCTGTCCCGGCGGCGACGCTGCGGCCCGGCGCGGCCCGGATTGCGGGCGGAGGGGGTGCGGCGCGGGCCGGCGGCGCCGGGCCGGGCCGCGGGCCTTGATGCCGGACGCGGCGCGTGGCAGGCCCGCGGGGCCCGGGCGCGCGACGTGCCCGAACCCCGAGCCAGGAGGACCCGGCCCCGTGTCCGATCCGATCAGCCCCGAGGAGGTCACAGCCCTCTTCACCCGCGCCGATGGCAGCTATCTCTGCGCCCGTTGGGGGCGCCCGATCGCGCCGGTCGTGTTCGGCGTCGCGGATACCAGCATCGCGCCGATCAAGGGCGCCTTCGAGGCGGTCTGCCAGCTTGCCGGCCATCCCATGGCCGAGACCGATCCGGAGCTTGGCGTCACCCTGCCGATCTTCTTCGTGCGCGACTGGCAGGAGCTTCTGGGGGTGCCCGATCTCGACCGCATGATCGAGGGGCTGGAGCCGCTGGTCGAGCGCTTGACGGCGCAGGGCGCGAACCAGTACCGGGTGTTCCGCTTCGAGCCCTCGGGCGCCATCCGCGCCTGCTTCGTGCTGCTGCGGCTCGACGCGGCTCTGGCGGCGCTGCCGGCCGAGGAGCTGGCGCTGGGGCAGGCGGTGCAGACCATCCTGCTGTGGTCCGACCGGGCCTTCGCCGCGCGCTCGCCGCTGGGCCGGCTGGCCGACGGGCGGGTGGTGCTGCGCCCCGAGATCGCCCAGGTGATCCGCGCCGCCTACGACCCAGCCCTGCCGGAGGCGGCCAGCGATCCCGCCCATGCGCTGCGCCTGCAGGCTCGCATCGCCGCCGCCCCGCCGCCGGGCTGACGCCGGGCTGACGCGGCTTGCGGGCCGGGTCCGGCTTGCGTAAGCCGGGACCGCGAGCGATCCCCGGAGGCCCCCGATGAGTCACGAATTCCCCGTCCGCGTCTATTACGAGGACACGGACATGGCGGGCATCGTCTACTACGCCAATTATCTGAAATTCATCGAGCGCGCGCGCACCGAATGGGTCCGCGCCCAGGGCATCGACCAGGGCGTGATGCGCGACCGCGACGGCGTGGTCTTTGCGGTGCGCCGGATCGAGGCCGATTACCTGGCGCCGGCGAAGTTCGACGACGAGCTGGTGGTGCGCACCGAGATCCGCGCCGTCACCGGCGCCAGGCTGATCGTCGGCCAGGTGGTCTGGCGCGGCGACACGCAGCTGTTCCGGGCCGAGGTCACGGTGGTCTGCGTGACGCTCTCGGGCCACCCGGCGCGGCTGCCGGCGGCGCTGCGCCAGCAGCTGCACTGAGCGCCACGGCGGCCGCCGGGCATCGGCAACCCTCCGCCGGTGACGGCAATGTGTTGGCGGGGCACTCGCATATCGGCTAGTGTCGCGTGTAAAGGCGGCCCGAAAGAGGCCGGAACAGACGAGCAGGCTCATGGAAACCGAATCGCTGGCCCTCGCGCAGGGGGTGGACTTCTCCATGTGGGCGCTGTTTGCGCGCGCCACGCTGACCGTGAAACTGGTGATGCTGGCGCTGATCGTGGCGTCGTTCTGGTCCTGGTCGATCATCATCAAGAAGATCGTGCAGTACCGCGCCGCGCAGCGGGAGGCCGGCCATTTCGACCGCGCCTTCTGGTCCGGCGATCCGCTCGACGAGCTGTTCGACGAGATCGGCCCCGAACCCGGCGGCCGCTCCGAACGGGTCTTCGCCGCGGGCATGTCGGAATGGCGCCGCAGCCATCGCGACGACGGCGGGCTGATCGCCGGCGCGCAGGCCCGCATCGACCGCTCGATGGACGTGGCGATCCAGAAGGAGGCCGAGCGCCTGCAGGGCGGCCTGCCGGTGCTCGCCACGGTGGGCTCGACGGCGCCCTTCGTAGGGCTCTTCGGCACCGTCTGGGGCATCATGAACGCCTTCATCGAGATCGCCGAGCAGCAGAACACCAACCTCGCCGTGGTGGCGCCGGGCATCGCCGAGGCGCTGCTGGCCACCGGGCTCGGCCTCCTGGCGGCGATCCCGGCGGTGATCTTCTACAACAAGCTCTCGGCCGATGCCGACCGCCTGATCGGCGGCTACGAGGCCTTCGCCGACGAGTTCTCCACCATCCTGTCGCGCCAGCTGGACAGCTGAGATGGGGGCCGGCGTCATCAAGAAGGGCGGCGGCGGCGGACGCCGCGGGCGGCGCCGCGGCGGCCGCGCCCAGCCGATGGCCGAGATCAACGTCACGCCCTTCGTGGACGTGATGCTGGTGCTGCTGATCATCTTCATGGTGGCGGCGCCGCTGCTGACCGTCGGCGTGCCGGTGGAACTGCCCAAGACCGCTGCCACGGCGCTGCCCTCGGACAACGAGGAGCCGCTGACGGTGACGGTGGAGACCGACGGCACGGTGACCATCCAGACCACCGAGGTGCCGCGCGAGGAGCTGGTCGGCCGGCTGCGCGCCATCGCCGCGGAGCGCGCCGACGACCGGGTCTACCTGCGCGCCGACGGCGCGGTGAACTACGAGACCGTGGCCCAGGTGATGGGCGCGCTCAATGCCGGCGGCTTCGCCTCGATCGGGCTGGTCACCGATATCGGCGGCCCGGCGCTCGACTCGGCGGCGAATTGAGGGGACGCCCATGCATGTGGGGCACGTCATCTCGGGCACGGGCCATGCGGCCCTGATCCTCTGGGTCCTGTTCGGCGACGTCTTCCGCCCGAACCCGGACCCGATGCAGGTGACCGAGGTGCAGGTCCTGTCCGAGGCCGAGTTCGCGGCCCTGACCGAGCGCACCGCGCCGCCCGAGGCCGAGGTCGAGTCGCCGGCGCCGCCCGCCGAGACCCCGGCCGACCAGCCGGCGCCGCCGCCGCCCGCCCCCGAACCCGAACCCGCGCCCGAACCCGAACCCGAGCCCGAAGCCCCCGCGCCGGAGGCCCCGGCGCCCGCGCCGCAGCCGGCGCCGCGCCCGGAACCGGCGCCCGAGCCGGCGCCCGAGGCGCTGCCCGAGCCGCCGCCGCAGACGCCCGCCACCGACGTTCAGGACGCGCCCCCGGCGACCATCGTGTCGCCGGCCGATCCCGAGCCGCAGCCCGACACGCCGGAGCTGGCCGACCGCCCGCAGCCGCGCCCGGCGCCGCGCGTCGCGCCCGACCCGGTGACGCTGCCGGAGCCGACCCGCGAGACCGCCCCCGAGCCGCAGCAATCGGCCGAGCCCGACGCTCTGGCCGAGACGCCGGTCGAGGAGGAGCAGCAGGAGGCCGCGGCGCCCGAGGAGGCGGCGCCCGAGATCGTCACCGAGGCCGAGGAGCCGGCGCGCAGCGCCGCGCCCACCGATTCGATGCGGCCGAAGAGCCGGCCCGCGCGCCCGGCGCCGGCCCGCGAGACCCCGGTCGAGACCGCCGAGGCGGAACCCGAACCCGAGCCGCAGCCGGAGCCGGAGCCCGAGCCCGCGGCGGAACCGGCGGCGGAGCCCGAGCCGGAGCCTGCCGCGGAGCCCGAACCGGCCCGCGAGACCGCGGCCGAGACGCCGCCGGCCGAGGACAGCCCGGTGGCCGGCATCGACGCGGCGCTGGCCGAGGTGCTCGGCGGCGGCACCACCGATCCCGACCCCGACGTGCCGGTCGGCCCGCCGATGACCTCGGGGGAGAAGGACGCGCTGCGGGTGGCGGTGCAGCGCTGCTGGGTCGTGGATGTCGGCAGCCAGGCCGCCAACGTCACCGTGACGGTGGCGATGGACATGCAGCAAACCGGCCAGGTGGTGCCGAGCTCGCTCAGGCTGATCGCCTCTTCGGGGGGCTCGGGCGCCTCGGTGGAGACGGCGTTCCAGGCGGCGCGCCGGGCGATCCTGCGCTGCCAGTCGGACGGCTACGACCTGCCGGCGGAGAAATACGCGCAATGGAAGGAGATCGAGATGACCTTCGATCCTTCCGGCATGCGGGTGCGCTGATGGCGGCGCGGGGGGGGGGGGGGGGA
>NZ_JBTLRM010000034.1:667-18603 GCF_054482755.1 Roseivivax sp. CAU 1761 | reverse complement strand
CGACCCCCCCCCCCCCGCCGCCGCCCAGCGGGTTTGGCCCCGCGGCGCGGCACGGCTATGTGCAGGGGCGGACCGGGCGGCGGCGCCGCGCGGCTGCCGCAGACAGAAGGGGTGAGAGATGTTGACGACCCGGCTTTCCCGCAGCACCGGCCCGGCCCGGGCGCTGCTTTCGGCGCTGGCCGTGCTGGCGGCGCTGCTGCTGGCGCTGCCCGACCGCGCCGCGGCGCAGAGCGGCCCGCTGCGCATCGACATCACCGAGGGCGTGATCGAGCCGCTGCCCTTCGCGCTGCCGCCCTTCCTGGCCGAGACCCCGGCCGCGCAGGACATGGCGCAGCGCCTGACCCAGGTGGTGGCCGAAGACCTCACCGGCACCGGGCTGTTCCGCCGCATCCCGGGCGAGGCCTTCATCAGCACCGTCACCAGCTTCGGCAGCCCGGTGCAATATGCCGACTGGAAGGCGATCAACGCGCAGGCGCTGATCACCGGCGCGGTGGCCGTCGAGGGCAATCAGATCACCGTCAAGTTCCGCCTCTACGACGTCTTCGCCGGCACCGAGCTGGGCGACGGCATGCAGTTCGCCGGCACCATGGACGGCTGGCGGCGGATGGCCCACAAGGTCGCCGACCAGGTCTATGCGCGGATCACCGGCGAGGGCGGCTATTTCGACAGCCGGGTGGTCTTCGTCTCCGAATCCGGGCCCAAGGATGCCCGCGCCAAGCGGCTGGCGGTGATGGATTACGACGGCGCCAACGTGCAGTACCTGACGCAGTCGGGGACCATCGTGCTGGCGCCGCGCTTCTCGCCGGACGGGCGGCGGGTGATCTATACCAGCTACGAGAGCGGCGACCCGCGCATCCACGTGCTGAACATGGGCGACGTGCAGTCGCGCATGCTGCCGGCGCAGGGCGGCACGATGAGCTTCGCGCCGCGCTTCACCCCGAACGGCCAGGCGCTGCTCTATTCCGCCACCAACGGGGCGAACACCGACATCTTCCGCATGGACATCACCACCGGCCAGACCACGGCGCTGACCACCGCGCCGTCGATCGAGACCGCACCCTCGTTCTCGCCCGACGGCAGCCAGATCGTCTTCGAGAGCGACCGCTCGGGCAGCCAGCAGCTCTACGTCATGTCGGCCGGCGGCGGCGAGCCGCAGCGCATCAGCTTCGGCCCCGGGCGCTACGGCACCCCGGTCTGGAGCCCGCGCGGCGATCTCATCGCCTTCACCAAGCAGAATGCCGGCCGCTTCCATATCGGCGTGATGCGCACCGACGGCTCCGAAGAGCGGCTGCTGACCGCCTCCTTCCTCGACGAGAGCCCGACCTGGGCGCCGAACGGCCGGGTGCTGATGTTCGCCCGCGAGAGCCAGGGCGCGGAGGGCACCTCGGCGCTCTATTCGGTCGACATCTCGGGCCGCAATCTGAAGCGCGTGCCGACCCCCGAGGGAGCCTCCGACCCGAGCTGGGGCCCGCTGCAATGACCCCCGGGCGCCGCCCGCGCCCGCGGCGCGGCGCCGCCTCACGCAAAGTTTCGCGACCCGTCCCGGAGAGGGGCGGGCGCGCACGTTCCCAAGGGATTCGCACTGTGATAGCGTGTCCCAAACCATGCTCAGGACAGTGACCATGACCTTTCTTCCCAAGGCCCTTCTGCTGACCGTGCTGGCGCTTTCCACCGCCGCCTGCACCAACCCCAACCGCTTCGGCGGCGCCGGTGCCGGTGCCGGCGGCGCGGGCGGTGCCGGCGGGGCCGGCGGCCTGGGCGGCGCGGGCGGCACCGGGATCGATTCCAGCATCATCCCCGGCAGCGCCAACGACCCGCGCGCCCCGGCCTATTTCAACCAGACCATCGGCGACCGCGTGCTCTTCGCCGTCGACCAGTCGACGCTGTCGCCGGAGGCGCAGAGCATCCTCGACGGGCAGGCCCAGTGGCTGCAGACCAATTCGGATTACCTGGCGGTGATCGAGGGCCATGCCGACGAGCAGGGCACCCGGGAATACAACGTCGCGCTGGGCGCCCGCCGCGCCAACGCGGTGATGGAATACCTGATCTCGCGCGGCGTGTCGCCGAACCGCCTGCGCTTCGTCTCCTACGGCAAGGAGCGTCCGATCGAGGTCTGCTCGAACGAGGCCTGCTACGCCAAGAACCGCCGCGCGGTCACCGTGATCTCGATCGGCAGCACCGGAATGACGAGCTGACGACGATGGTCCGCCAGAGCGTTCTTGCCCTCGTCCTGTCCGCCGCGGTGGCGCTGCCCGCTGCGGGTCAGGATGCCGCCAGCCTCGCCGATATCCGGCAGGATCTCTCGACCCTGTCGGCCGAGCTGCAATCGCTGCGCCGCGAGCTCGATGCCAGCGGCGCCTCCGGCGTGACCATCGCCGGCTCGACCCTCGACCGGGTCAACGCCATCGAGGCGGAGCTGCAGCGGCTGACCTCGCGCACCGAGGAGATGCAGTTCCGCATCGAACGCGTGGTGCAGGACGGCACCAACCGGATCGGCGATCTCGAGTTCCGGCTCTGCGAGGTCGAGCCGGGCTGCGACTTCGGCGCGCTGGGCACGCCGGCGCCGCTCGGGCAGGGCGACACCGCGACGCGGCCCGCCCCCGCCGCCCCCACAGCCCCCGGTGCCGCGGCCCCCGCCGCGCCGGCCAGCCCGGGCGCGCCGAGCGGCGTGACCCGGCCGCAACTGCGCGGCGGTGCCGGCACCGGCAGCGGCGACGCCGCCGCGCCGGAGCCCGGCGGCGCCGCCTCCGAGGCCCCGGCCATCGCCGCGGCCACCGGCAATCAGCCCGCCGATGGCGGCGCCGCGGCACCGGCCGAGATGCCGGCGCCGAGCAGCGGCACGCTGATCCCGCCGCAACCCGGTGCGGAGGCCGGTTCGGAGCTGCCGCTGGCCGATCCCTCGGTGCAGCTCGCCGCAGCCGAGGAGGCGGATTACCGCCGCGCCCGCGAAGCCCTCGACCGGGGCGATTTCCAGCAGGCCGCCGATCTCTTCTCGGGCTTCCGCCAGACCTATCCCGGCGGCCCGCTCGATGCCGCGGCGCTGCTCGGGGAGGGCCGCGCGCTGGAGGGGCTGGGCCAGCCAAAGGAGGCGGCGCGGGCCTATCTCGACGTCTATTCCGGCCATCCCGACGCCCCGGTGGCGCCCGAGGCGCTGTGGCGCCTGGGCGAGAAGCTGGGCGAGCTCGGCTCGACCCGGGAGGCCTGCGTGACGCTGTCGGAGGTCTCCAAGCGCTATCCCGGCACCGCCGCGGTGGACCGGGCGCAGGAGGCGCTGGGCCGTCTGACCTGCCCGTGAGGGCGGGGTGAGCGACAGCCTCGACGCCCGCTTCGCCGCCGCAATGGGGCGGCTCTTGGGCCCGGACTTCCCCGCCCGGATCGGCCTCGCCGTTTCGGGCGGCGGCGATTCCATGGCGCTGCTGGCGCTGGCCCATAACTGGACGCGGCACTGGGGCGTGGCGCTGCACGTGGTCACCGTGGATCACGGCCTGCGCCCGGAAAGCGCCGCCGAGGCCGCCATGGTGGCCGAGGAATGCCGCCTCCTGGGCCATCCCCATGCCGTGCTGCGCTGGAGCTGGGACGGCCACGGCAACATCCTGGACGCGGCGCGGCGGGCGCGGCTGGCGCTGATCGACGGCTGGCGCGGCGAGATCGGCCACGTGCTGATGGCGCATACCCGCGACGACGTCGCCGAGACCTTCCTGATGCGGCTGCAGCGCGGCGCCGGGGCGGACGGGCTGGCGGCGATGGCGCCGCGGCGCCGCTGCCGCCCCGACGGGCCGGCGGGGCCGGGCTTCGAGCTGCTGCGGCCGTTGCTGGAGATGGGGCGCGAGGAGCTGCGCCATTACCTGCGGGTGCTGCAGGTGCCCTGGGCCGAGGATCCGAGCAACCGCGACCCGGCCTATGACCGCGCCCGCATCCGCCGGCTGCTGTCGGGGCTGGCCGAGGAGGGGCTCGACGCCCCGGCGCTGGCGGCCGCCGCGACCCGGCTGCGCCGCGCCCGGCAGGCGCTGGCGGCGCGCGCCGCCGACATCGCCGAACGCGCCTGGCGCGACGATCCGGCCTGGCAGGCGGCCGGGGCGCTGAGCTTCGCGCGCGATGTCTGGGACGGCACCGAGCCCGACACCCGCGCCCGGCTGCTCAACGCGGCGCTGCGCCGGGTCGGCGGCGGCGGCTACCCGGCGCGCGCCGCGCCGGTCGAGGACCTGCTGGAGCGCATTTCCGGCGGAGGCGGCGGCACCCTGGCGGGCCGCCGGGTCGAGTGCGACGGCGCGGCGTTGCGGATCTGGCGCGAACCCGCCGCGGTGGCGGGGCTCAGGGTCCGGGCGCGCCCCGGCGCGGTCTGGGACGGGCGCTGGCAGCTCTGCACGGGCGCTTTCGAGGAATGCGAGATCGCCGCGCTGGGCGAGGCGGGCTGGCGCGCCGCCCGGCCCCGCGCGGACCGGACGCCGCCCCACCGCGCCGCGCTGGCGCTGCCGGCGCTGTGGCGTGACGGCGCGCTCGTCGCCTGTCCGCCGCTCGGCCACGGCCCGGCGCTCGACCTGCGGCTCGACGCCGCGGCAGAGCCCCGCGCAGCCTTCGCCGCCTTCCTGCTTTCGGATTGAACCGCCCGGCTCAATCCCTATGTTGCAGGGATGCAGGCCGCACCGCGGCCGGCGAACCTGTGCAAGGAGATCTTAGGTGGGCAACGCTCGCAACATCGCCTTCTGGGTCGTGCTCTTCCTGCTCGTCCTGGCGCTTTTCAACCTGTTTTCCGGCGGAAGCTCGACGCTGCAAAGTCGCGAGGTCGCCTACAGCGAGTTCGTCGAGGCGGTGGAAAGCGATTCCGTGGCCCGGGCGACGATCGACGGCGAGCGGGTGCGCTACCGCGGCGAGGACGGGACCGAATACATCACCGTGAAGCCGCAGGATGCCGACGTCACCCAGCTGCTGCTCAACAACGGCGTCAACGTCCGGGCCGAGCAGCAGGAACAGTCGGGCTTCCAGTCCTTCCTGATCTCGCTGCTGCCGTTCCTGCTGCTGATCGGCGTCTGGATCTACTTCATGAACCGGATGCAGGGCGGCGGCCGCGGCGGCGCCATGGGCTTCGGCAAGTCCAAGGCCAAGATGCTGACCGAGAAGCACGGCCGCGTCACCTTCGACGATGTCGCCGGCATCGACGAGGCCAAGGAGGAGCTCGAGGAGATCGTCGAGTTCCTGCGCAACCCGCAGAAATTCTCGCGCCTGGGCGGCAAGATCCCGAAGGGCGCGCTGCTGGTGGGCCCCCCGGGCACCGGTAAGACGCTGCTGGCGCGCGCCATCGCGGGCGAGGCCGGCGTGCCGTTCTTCACCATCTCGGGCTCCGACTTCGTCGAGATGTTCGTGGGCGTCGGCGCCAGCCGCGTGCGCGACATGTTCGAGCAGGCCAAGAAGAACGCGCCCTGCATCGTCTTCATCGACGAGATCGACGCCGTGGGCCGCAACCGCGGTTCGGGCTATGGCGGCGGCAACGACGAGCGCGAGCAGACGCTGAACCAGCTGCTGGTGGAGATGGACGGTTTCGAGGCCAACGAGGGCGTGATCATCATCGCCGCCACCAACCGGCGCGACGTGCTCGACCCGGCGCTGCTGCGCCCCGGCCGCTTCGACCGCCAGATCACCGTGCCGAACCCGGACATCAAGGGCCGCGAGAAGATCCTCGGCGTGCATGCCCGCAAGACCCCGCTGGGCCCCGACGTCGACCTGCGGATCATCGCCCGCGGCACGCCCGGCTTCTCGGGCGCCGATCTGGCCAACCTCGTCAACGAGGCGGCGCTGATGGCCGCCCGTGTCGGCCGGCGCTTCGTCACCATGGTCGATTTCGAGAACGCCAAGGACAAGGTGATGATGGGCTCGGAGCGGCGCTCCATGGTGCTGACGCCCGAGCAGAAGGAGAAGACCGCCTATCACGAGGCCGGACATGCCGTGGTCGGCCTGACGCTGCCGCAATGCGATCCGGTCTACAAGGCGACGATCATCCCGCGCGGCGGCGCGCTCGGCATGGTGGTGAGCCTGCCCGAGATCGACCGGCTGAATTGGCACAAGTCGGAATGCGAGGAAAAGCTCGCCATGACGATGGCCGGCAAGGCCGCCGAGATCATCAAGTACGGCGAGCCCAACGTCTCGAACGGCCCGGCCGGCGACATCCAGCAGGCCAGCGCGCTGGCCCGCGCCATGGTGCTGCGCTGGGGCATGTCCGAGAAGATCGGCAACATCGACTATGCCGAGGCGCATGAGGGCTACCAGGGCAACACCGCGGGTCTCTCGGTCAGCGCCAACACCAAGGAGCTGATCGAAGAGGAGGTGCGCCGCTTCATCTCGGAGGCCTATGACCGCGCCTTCCAGATCCTCACCGAGCGGCGCGAGGAATGGGAGCGGCTGGCCCAGGGTCTGCTGGAATACGAGACCCTGACCGGGGACGAGATCAAGCGGGTGATGGCGGGCGAGCCGCCGCAGGCCGGCGACGACGATGCCGGCAGCCCGAGCCCCGAAGAGGACAAGCCTTCGCTCACCGCGATCCCCAAGACCAAGCCCAAGGCGAAGCCCGCGGGCGAGGGTGGTCTGGAGCCTGAACCCACCGCATGAGCGCGGGGACCGATATCGACTGGAGCCCCGGAGCCTATCACAGGTTCCGGGGCTTGCGTTTGCGCCCGGCGCTCGATCTGCTGCGCGCGGTGGGCCCGCTGCCGGCCGGCGACGTGGTCGACCTGGGCTGCGGCGCGGGCGCGGCGGGGCCGGCCCTGCACCAGCTGCGCCGCCCGCTGATCGGCATCGACGACAGCCCCGAGATGCTGGCCCAGGCCAAGCTGACCGGGGTCTATTCCCGGCTTCATGACGGCGACCTGACGCGCTGGCAGCCCGAACGCCCGCCGGCGATGATCTTCTCCAACGCGGCCCTGCACTGGTGCGAGGATCACCCCGACCTGATGGTGCGGCTGGCCGAGATGCTGGCCCCGGGCGGCGTGCTGGCGGTGCAGATGCCGCACCAGAACAACGCGCCCTCGCACCGGCTCTGGGTGCAGATCGGCGAGGAGCTGTTCCCCGGCCGGGTCGAATCCACCCGCCGCCCCAAGGTCATGCTGCCGGCCGAATACCACCGGCTTTTGGCGCCGCTCGGGCGCCTGACGCTGTGGGAGACGGAATATTACCAGGAACTGGCGCCGGACGGTGAGGGCCACCCGGTGCGCCGCTTCACCGAGGCGACCTATGCCCGACCCGTTCTGCAGGCGCTCGACGCGGCGGAACGGCGGCGCCTGATCGCCGCCTACGAGGCCTCGGTCGGCAAGGCCTACCCGACCGATTCGCGGGGCACCGTGCTGTTCCCGTTCCGCCGCCTCTTCTTCACCCTGCAACGGGACTGAGCCCCGCATTCCGGAGACCGCCCATGCCGGCACTCGCCGCCACGCCGCATCGCGGCCGCATCGCCTGGCTGGGCCGGGTTCCGGAGGCAACCGGCGGCATCCGGGCGGAAGCCTGCGACCGGCTCGACCTGGGCTGGGCGGGCATTCCCGGCGACCGTCACGAGGGCATCAACCGGCCCTCCTGTTCGCGGGTGACGCAGCAGCACGCCAAGGGCACCGAGATCCGCAACACCCGCCAGCTTGCCCTGGTCGCCGAGGAGGAGATGGCCGAGATCGCCCGCGCCATGGGGATCGAGCGGCTCGACCCGCGCTGGCTCGGCGCCTCGCTGGTGGTGGCGGGGATCGGCGATTTCAGCCATCTGCCGCCCTCGGCGCGGTTGCAGGCGCCGTCCGGCGCGACGCTGGTCGTCGACATGCAGAACCGCCCCTGCGCGCTGCCCGGCCGCGAGATCGAGCGCGACCTGCCGGGCCAGGGCGCGCGGTTCCGCAAGGCCGCCGAGGGGCTGCGCGGCGTCACCGCCTGGGTCGAGCGGCCGGGCGTTCTGGCGATCGGCGACGCGCTGAGCCTGCACCTGCCCGATCAGCGCGCCTGGCGCGGCGGCGCCTGAGCGGCACGTCGGGGCGGTCCGCTCAGAGCGGCACCGGCACCGTGGTTCCGGTCATCAGCGCGATCTGCTTCTCGACCCCGTCCCTGAGCGCGAACACCTCGGCCATCACCACCACCAGGCGGCGGCCCGGCTTGACCACGCGGCCGCGCGCGATCAGCCGCTCGCCGGCGGCCGGGGCGAGGAGGTGGATCTTCATCTCCGAGGTGACGACCTCGTGATCGTCGGGCAGCACGCTCAGCGCCGCGTAGCCGGCCGCGCTGTCGCCCAGCGAGAAGGCCAGCCCGGCATGGCCGATGCCCTGCTGCTGCAGGGCGTTCTCGGCCACCGGACCGGAAATCGTGACCTCGCCGCGCGCCACCGCGTCGAGGCGGGCGCCGAAGGTCTTCATCAGGTTCTGCCGGTCGAAACTGGCCCGGACGCGGTCTTCGATGCTGCTCATGGCGGCGACAGGATCACGCGGCGGTGACGGGCGCAAGCCGCTTCCGCGCGGCCGGCCGGCCTAGCGCGGCATCGGCAGCGCCACCGGCCGCGGCCCGGTGAGGATGGCGCGCGCCCCGGCGGCCATCAGCCCGAGCAGCGTCGGGCTGTCCCAGCGCAGCCCCCCGGTATAGGCGCCGTAGGCCGGCAGGATCAGCCGGTCGGCATCGACCAGGAAGCAGGGCCGCGACAGGGTGCGGCCGCGCACCGCCAGCCGCGCCTTCGGGTGGTAGTGGCCGGACACCTCGGCCCGGCTCCCGGGCCGGGCGATGTGGCGGAAGACCAGCGCCCCGAGCGCCAGTTCCGGCAGGTGGCGGCCGCCGAGATCGGTCGGGGCGGGGTCGTGGTTGCCCTCGATCCAGATCCAGTCGCGGCCCTCTTGCAGGGCGGCGATGCGGGCCCGGTCCGGACCGGGCAGGGCGCTGCCGATGCCGGGGCTGTCGATGCTGTCGCCGAGGCAGATCACCCGCCCGGCGCCAGTCTCGGCCAGGTCGGCGGCAAGCCGCGCCAGGGTCTCGCGGGACTCGTAGGGCGGCAGCGCGGCGCCGCCCAGTTCGGCGAGCCGCGCGCATTTGCCGAGATGCAGGTCGGAGACCACCAGCAGGTCGCGCGCGGGCCAGTAGAGCCCGCCCGAGGGCAGCGCCTCGAGGGCCGCGCCGTGGAAGGTGAAGGGATGCCGGTTCATGCTTTGTCCCATTGCCGGGAATCGCCGCCCGAGGCAAGGGGCGGCGCGCCCCTGCCGCGCCGTCAGGCCGGCGCCTCCTGCCATTCGGGCAGCGGGAAGACCCGGTCATAGGCCCAGTTGAAGACCAGCGCGTAGAGCAGGTAGAAGCCCGCCATGCCGAGGTCGAGCAGCAGCGCCGCGGCGAAGCCGATGCCGAGGCAGGCCATGATCAGCGGCACCCCGAGCAGCATCAGCCCGGCCTCGAAGAGCACCGCGTTCACGAGCCGCAGCGCCGGCGTCTTGCGGGTGCTGCCGCGCCAGCGCATCAGCGCCCGGTCGAAGCCCAGGTTGAACAGGTAGGTCCAGGCGGTGGCGAGGAGGGTGCCGAGCACCCCCAGCAGGCCCATCCGGTCGGCCGGCAGGCCCAGCGTCAGCATGCCGAAGGCCACCAGCAGCACCAGGGCGGACAGTTCGAAGCTCAGGGCGTGGCGCAGGCGGTCGGGCAGGGATCGCATGAGGCTCCTCGGGGTCGGTCCGACCGCAACGCGGGGGCAAGGCCCCGGGTTTCGCGCCCGATGGCGGCGGCGCGGCGGCAAAACCGCGGACCGGGCGCGGCGAATGCCGGCGGTTTGGCGCTATCGCGGCGCGGCGGGGACCGGATCGACCTGCGCCAGGCCGGATTCCGCCAGCAGCCGGGTGACCTCCTCGTCGAGCAGCCGCTCGGTGGCGGCGCCCTCGATCGGCACCCGGCCCTGTTCCAGGAACAGCGGCGCGGCGAGCGGCGTCACCCGGTCGAGCCGCACCAGGTCCATGCGGTCGCCAACACGCAGCAGCAATTCGCGCACCCGGTCGAAATCCACCAGCCCGCGCATCGCCTCCTCGCGGGTGATGCGCAGCAGCAGGTGGTCGGGATCGTAGCGCCGCAGCGTGTCGTAGAGGATGTCCGAGGACATCGTGGCCTGGCGCCCGGACTTGCGGCGTCCGCCCTGCTGGCGCTCGATCAGCCCGGCGATGCTGGCCACGGCGCGAAAGGTCCGCTTCATCACCGCGTTGCCGGCCAGCCACTGGTCGAGCCCGGCCTCGAGCCGGTCGAGCGCGAAGAGCGGACGCGGGTCGGTCACCGCATCGAGACCCCAGATCAGCGTGGCGTAATCGGTCGCCACGAAGCCCATCGGCGCCAGCCCCTCCTCCTCCATCCGCTTGGTGATCAAAAGGCCCAGCGTCTGCTGCGCGTTGCGCCCGGCGAAGCCGTAGATCACCAGGCTCTCGCGGCCGTCGCGGGGAAAGCTCTCGATCAGCAGGCGCCCCGGTTCCGGCAGCCGCGAAACATCGCGCTGCAGCCGCAGCCAGTCGGCGGTGTGGCGCGGCAGGCCGGGCCAGCCGTCGTCGCGCTGCAGGAGCCGCACCATGCGCGCCGCGAGCTGTGTCGAGGTGGCGAACTTGGTGCCCATGAAGGTGGCGATGCGGGGCTTCTTGGCGGCGTCACGGCTGACCTCCACCACCATCTCGCGCAGGCCCTCGTAGCGCACCACCTGGCCGCCCATCAGGAAGGTGTCGCCGTGGCTCAGCGAGGCGGCGAAGCCCTCCTCGATCTCGCCCAGCGGCGCGCCGCCGCCGCGGCCGCGGGCGCGCCAGCGCACCTTGAGCGTGTCGGTGTCCTGGATGGTGCCGATGTTCTGCCGGATGCGCAAAGCCGAGCGCGGGTCGCGCAGCTGCCAGAGCCCGTCGGGGCGCTGCAGGATGCGCCGCCACTGGTCGTAGGCGCGGAGCGCGTAGCCGCCGGTGGCGCAGAAATCGAGGCAATCGTCGAACTCCGCCCGGCTCAGGTCGGCAAAGGGCCCGGCGCTGGTCATCTCGGCATAGAGCGCATCGGCGTCGAAGGGCCCGGCGCAGGCGGCGATCAGGATGTGCTGGCAGAGCACGTCGCGCGGGCCGCGGCCGCGCGCCGCGCCGTCGAGGTCGTGGGCCCGCACCGCCTCCAGCGCGGCCACGCATTCCACCACCTCGAAGCGGTTGGCGGGCACCAGCAGCGCCTTCGATGGCGCGTTGTAGCGGTGGTTGGCGCGGCCGATGCGCTGCACCAGCCGCTTGACGTTCTTCGGCGCGCCGACCTGGATCACCAGGTCGACATCGCCCCAGTCGATGCCGAGATCGAGGCTGCCGGTGGCGACGATGGCGCGCAGCTCGCCGGCCACCATCGCGGCCTCGACCCGGGCGCGCTGGGTGCGGTCGAGGCTGCCGTGATGGATGCCGATCGGCAGGCCCTCGTCGTTGGCCAGCCAGAGGTTGTGGAAGAAGATCTCGGCCTGCGCCCGCGTGTTGTGGAAGATCAGCGTGGTGCGGTGGCGGCGCACCGCCTCCAGCACGTCGGCGATGGCGTAGCTGCCGCCGCCCCCCGACCAGGGCGGCGGGGTGTCGCTGACCAGCATGGAGATGTCGGGATCGGGGCCCGGGTCGGCCTCGAGGATGGCGCAGGGATCGGGGTGCCGGGCCAGCAGCCGGGCGATCGCCTCGGGGTCGTCCACGGTGGCCGAGAGCCCGACGCGGCGCAGCCCGGGCGCCAGGCCCTGCAGCCGCGCCAGCGCCAGCAGCAGCTGGTCGCCGCGCTTCGATTCGGCGAGCGCGTGGATCTCGTCCACCACCACGCGCTGGATGCCGGCGAAGATCCGCGGCGCGTCCTCGTAGGAGGTCAGCAGCGCCAGGCTTTCCGGCGTGGTCAGCAGGATGTGCGGCGGGTCGGCGCGCTGCCGCCGCTTCTGCCAGGACGAGGTGTCGCCGGTGCGGTCCTCGATGCGGATCGGCAGGCCCGCCTCGGTGACCGGGGTGGTGAGGTTGCGCCGGATGTCGGCGGCGAGCGCCTTGAGCGGGCTGACATAGAGCGTGTGCAGGCCGGGGCGCGGGTCGCGGGCCAGCTCCGCCAGGGTGGGCAGGAAGCCCGCCAGCGTCTTGCCGCCCCCGGTCGGCGCGATCAGCAGCAGCGCCGGGTCGCCGGCGCGGTCGAGCATGGCGCGCTGATGCGGGTGCAGCTCCCAGCCGCGGCGGTCGAAGAAGCTTTGCAGGGGGGCGGGCAGGGCGCTCATCAGGGGCTATCTAGGGGCGCCGGGGCGAAACGTCACCCGCTTGCCCCGCGCCGCGGGCTTTGGCATCGAGGGCCGATGATCCGCCGCTCCCACATCCATGACGGCACCGTCTCCGAGGCTGTCTATTCGCCCTGCGACCGCTACCGCTACGGGCTGTCGCGGATCTGGGATGCGGCGCGGCCGCCCGAGCTCTTCGTGATGCTGAACCCCTCGACGGCCACCGAACTGGCCAACGACCCGACCATCCACCGCTGCGAGCAGCGGGCGCGGGCGGCGGGCGCCGGCGGCGTGCTGATCGCCAACCTGTTCGGCTGGCGCGCCACCCGGCCCGCCGATCTGCGCCGCGCCGGCGACCCGGTGGGGCCCGACAACGACGCGCTGCTCTTCGACTGGCACCGCCGGGCGGGGCGCACCGTGGCGGCCTGGGGCGTGCACGGCGCGCTGGCCGGGCGCGGGCCGGCGATCGCCGCGCGGCTGGGCGCGGCCAGCCATCTCGGCCTGACCCGCGACGGCCATCCGCGCCACCCGCTCTACGTCGCCTATGCCGTGGCGCCGCGGCCCTGGCCGGCCCCGGAGCGCTATACCGGGGGTTAACCCTGCGGGGCGAAATCCGTTGTCCGGAGCCCCCGGACTGGCCGATAGTCCGCCCCCTGTCGCCGCGCGTCGCGGCGCCGGGTTTTCGGAGGGCGTGCCTGATGTTCCTGCTGACCGGCCTGATCGGGGCCATGCTGCTGGGGTCGATCGCGGTGATCGGCACCGCGCCCCTGCCCGCGGAGGAGGAAGAGGACGGGGCCGAGAGCGGTGCCGGGGACGGCGCCGCCGCGGCCGCCCTGCCGCTCGACCCGCTGTCGGCGGCGTCGGACGGTGCGGGGGACGGCGCGATGCCGGGCGGCGGCCTGATCGCCGCCGGCACCCCGGGCGAGGACGTGCTGATCGGCACCGCGATGACCGATCAGATCTACGGCGCCGAGGGGGCCGACCGGATCGAGGGCGGCGGCGGCGATGACGAACTGATCGGCGGCGCCGGGGACGACCTGCTCGATGGCGGCGCCGGCAACGACACGCTGCACGGCGAGGCCGGGGCCGACACCCTGATCGGCGGGCCCGGGGCCGACGAGCTCTTTGCCCACGACGGCAGCGGCGCGCTGCATGGCGGCGCCGGCGCCGACACGCTGCATGGCGGGCGCGGCGCCGACCGCCTCGACGGCGGCGCCGGCGACGACGCGCTGCATGGCCGCGAGGGCGCCGACACGCTGCGCGGCGGGGCCGGCGCGGATGCGCTCTTCGGCGGCGCCGGCGACGATCTGGTGATCGGCGCCGAGGCCGGGCCGCAGGCCCCGGATTTCGTCAATGGCGGCGCCGGCGACGACCTGCTGGTGCTGGGCGCCGGCGATGTGGCGACCGGCTCGGACGGGCGGGACGACTTCACGCTTACCGCCTGGCCGGCGGGCGGCGCGGCGGCCGAGCTGGCGGATTTCGACCCCGCCGAGGATCGCCTGGTGGTGTTCTACGACGACGGCGCCGGGCCGCCGCCCGAGATCGTCGCCGAGGCCGATCCCGATCATCCCGATCTCGGCCGCATCCGGCTTGGCGGCGCGGTCGTGGCGGTGCTGCCGGTTGCGGCGCTGCCGGATCTGGCCGACATCGCGCTGGTGCCGCAGAGCCAGGCCCCGGTCTGAGCCGGCGCCTGCAGGGGCGCGGCGCGACGCCGCGGACTTTCCCCTTTCGCCGCGACGCGTTTGCGCCTATACGCCCGCATCCGTGGTCCCGCCGGGGCCGCGGCCTCCATGGGCCCTGCTGGACGACATCCCGGCTTGTGCCATGACCGCAACGACATATTCGAGGAGACCCCGATGTCGATCACCCAGGAAGACAAGCAGAAGGTCATGAAGGACTACGCGACCAAGGAGGGCGACACCGGCTCTCCGGAAGTTCAGGTTGCGATCCTGACCACGCGGATCACCGCGCTGACCGAGCATTTCAAGACCCACAAGAAGGACAACCACTCGCGCCGTGGCCTTCTCAAGCTGGTGGCCCAGCGCCGCAAGCTGCTCGACTATCTGAAGTCGCGCAACGAAGGGCGTTACCAGGACCTGATCAAGCGTCTCGGCATCCGCCGCTGAGACCGGTCGCGTTCCAAAAGATGCAAGGCCGCCCCCGGGGCGGCCTTTTTCGTTGGGCGCAGCGGCGGCGCGCCGGGCGCCCCGGCCCCGCCGGGCGCCCCAGCCCCGCCGGGCGAGGCCCGCGCGTGCGGCGCCAAGAGGCGCGCCCCGGCCGGCGCCGCGGCGTCGCCCCGGACGCGACGCCTGGTGCAATGCCCCCCATGGTCACGGGGCCGGTTTTGCTGTAGGGGCGGAGCCATCTGAGACGTTGCGCCCGGACCCCGGCGCTCGAGGGCATGATGAGGGGGTCGGCGGCAATGGGGCCGCCATTCAAACGGGAGACCCGGGATACGCCCGGGCGGGCTCCCAGACAGGATACGCTGATGTTCAACGTGACGAAGAAATCGATGCAGTGGGGGGAGGAAACCCTCACCCTCGAGACGGGCAAGGTCGCCCGTCAGGCCGACGGAACCGTGATCGCCACCCTGGGCGAGACCTCGGTGATGGCCAACGTGACCTTTGCCAAGGCACCCAAGGAAGGCCAGGACTTCTTTCCCCTGACCGTCCATTACCAGGAGAAATACTATGCCGCCGGCAAGGTCCCGGGCGGCTTCTTCAAGCGCGAGGCGCGGCCGACCGAGAAGGAAACGCTGACCGCGCGCCTGATCGACCGTCCGATCCGCCCGCTCTTCGTGCCCGGCTTCAAGAACGAAGTGCTGGTCATGTGCACCGTGCTGAGCCACGACCTGGTCAACGACCCCGACGTGGTGGCGATGATCGCGGCGTCCGCCGCGCTGACGATCTCGGGCGCGCCGTTCATGGGCCCGATCGCCGGCTGCCGCGTCGGCTACGCCGACGGCGAATACGTGCTGAACCCCGATGTCGAGGACATGCAGGGCCTGCGCAACAATCCCGAGCAGCGTCTCGACCTCGTCGTCGCCGGCACCAAGAACGCCGTGATGATGGTCGAATCGGAGGCCTACGAGCTCTCCGAGGAGGAGATGCTGGGCGCGGTCAACTTCGCCCACGAGCAGATCCAGCCGGTGATCGACCTGATCATCCAGCTCGCCGAGGACGCCGCCAAGGAGCCCTTCGACTTCACCCCGCCGGACTATTCCGCCCTCTACGAGAAGGTAAAGGGTCTGGGCGAGGAGAAGATGCGCGCGGCCTACGCCATCCTCGACAAGCAGGAGCGCCAGCTCGCCGTGGCCGAGGCCAAGGCGGCGATCAAGGAGCAGCTCTCCGAGGACGAGCTGGCCGACGCCAATCTCGGCTCCGCGCTGAAGAAGCTCGAATCGACCGTGCTGCGCGCCGACGTGGTCAAGCATTCGCGCCGCATCGACGGCCGGGCGCTCGACAAGGTCCGCGCCATCGAGGCCGAGACCGGCTTCCTGCCGCGTACCCATGGCTCGGCGCTGTTCACCCGCGGCGAGACCCAGGCGATGGTCGTGACCACGCTGGGCACCGGCGACGACGAGCAGATCATCGACGCCCTGCACGGCAATTTCCGCTCGAACTTCCTGTTGCACTACAACTTCCCGCCCTATTCGGTCGGCGAAGCCGGCCGCGTCGGCCCTCCGGGACGCCGCGAGATCGGCCATGGCAAGCTCGCCTGGCGGGCGCTGCAGGCGGTGCTGCCGGCGCCGACCGACTTCCCCTACACCATCCGCGTGGTCTCCGAGATCACCGAATCGAACGGCTCCTCGTCCATGGCCTCGGTCTGCGGCGGGTCGCTGTCGATGATGGATGCGGGCGTGCCGCTGAAGGCGCCGGTGGCCGGCGTCGCCATGGGCCTGGTGCTCGAGGAGGACGGTGAATACGCCATCCTCACCGACATCCTCGGCGACGAGGACCATCTCGGCGACATGGACTTCAAGGTCGCGGGCACCGAGAAGGGCATCACCTCGCTGCAGATGGACATCAAGGTCGCGGGCATCACGCCCGAGATCATGCAGAAGGCGCTGGCCCAGGCCAAGGACGGCCGGATGCACATCCTGGCCGAGATGAACAAGGCGCTGTCGGAAGTGGGCGCCTTCTCGGTCCACGCGCCGCGCATCGAGACCATGCAGATCCCGACCGACAAGATCCGCGAAGTGATCGGCTCGGGCGGCAAGGTGATCCGCGAGATCGTCGAGGTCTCGGGCGCCAAGGTCGACATCAACGACGACGGCGTGATCAAGATCGCCTCGCCCAACGGCGACGCCATCCAGAAGGCCTACGACATGATCTACTCGATCGTGGCGGAGCCGGAAGAGGGCGGCATCTACAAGGGCAAGGTCGTGAAGATCGTCGATTTCGGCGCCTTCGTGAACTTCTTCGGCAAGCGCGACGGGCTGGTGCACGTCTCCCAGATCGAGAACCGCCGCCTGAACCACCCGTCCGACGTCCTCAAGGAGGGCCAGGAGGTCTGGGTCAAGCTCTTGGGCTTCGACGACCGCGGCAAGGTCCGCCTGTCGATGAAGGTCGTCGATCAGGAGACCGGCAAGGAAGCAGCGCCGGAAGCCTCCAAGGAAGCCGCCGACCAGTGATCGGCCGGACGATGTGACAACCGGGGAGAGGGCGCCTGCGGGCGCCCTTTTTCGTGCCGGCATGCGGCCGTGCTGGGGGCGTTCGGGCGGGTTTGACTACGGGCCTGCGCAGCCGGGGCGGGCATGGCGGCGGGACGACGCGGCGCGCGGGCGGCGCGGGGGGCAGGGGGCTGCCGCCCCCTCTTGCGCGGGCGCAATTCACCCCCGCGGATATTTTTCTCAGGAGATGGGCAGGGGCCGGGGGGCTCGGATGGCGCGGGGCGCGCTCCGGACCGGGCGGGGGCGTGCGGTCAGGCGACCAGTTTCTCGGCGCGGCGGAGATCGACCGAGACCAACTGGCTGACGCCCTGTTCCTGCATGGTGACGCCGAACAGCCGGTCCATCCGCGCCATCGTCACCGCGTGGTGGGTGATGATCAGGAACCGCGTGTCGGTGCGGCGGCACATCTCGTCCAGCATGTCGCAGAACCGCGTCACGTTGGCGTCGTCGAGCGGCGCGTCGACCTCGTCGAGGACGCAGATCGGCGCCGGGTTGGCGAGGAAGACGCCGAAGATCAGCGCCAGCGCGGTCAGCGTCTGCTCGCCGCCGGAGAGCAGCGACAGGGTGGAGAGCTTCTTGCCCGGCGGCTGACACATGATCTCGAGCCCGGCCTCCAGCGGATCGTCGCTCTCGACCATCACGAGGTTGGCCTCGCCGCCGTTGAAGAGATGGCGGAAGAGCATGGAGAAATTGGCGTTGACCTGCTCGAAGGCGGCGAGCAGGCGCTCGCGCCCCTCGCGGTTCAGCCCGGCAATGCCGGTGCGCAGGGTGCGCACCGCCTCCTCGAGGTCGCGCTTCTCGGCGGCCAGCCCGTCATGCTCCTCGGCGACCGCGCGGGCATCCTCCTCGGCGCGCAGGTTGACCGCGCCCAGCCCGTCGCGCTGGCGCTTCAGCTGCTCCACCCGGGCCTCGATCTCGGCCGCCGCCGGCAGCGCCGCGGGATCGACGCCGAGGGTGTCGAGCAGCGCCTCGGGGCGCGTCTCCTGTTCCTCGGCGATGCGCTCGGCGGCGGCGGTGCGGGCGGCCGCGGCGGCCTCGGTGCTGGCCTCTGTGCCGGCGCGG
>NZ_JBTLRM010000034.1:0-531 GCF_054482755.1 Roseivivax sp. CAU 1761 | reverse complement strand
TTCCTTGGCAGCGGCGTCGCGGCGTTCGGCCAGCTCGCCGCCGCTGGTCTGGGCGGTGTCGAGCCGGTGCCGCCAGGTGGCGCAGTCCTTGTCGAGCTGGGCCAGCCGGCGCTGCCGCGCCTCGCCCTCGCGGCGCAGCTCGTCATGGCCCGAGCGCCGCGCCATCATGGTCATCCGCGCCGCCTCCACGGTCAGGCGGATATCCTCGATCTCGGCCCGCGCGGTGCCCAGCTCCTCGAGCTCGGCGCGGGCGCGCTCGGCCTCGGCCAGCCTTTCCCCGGCCTCGCGGACCTCCTCGGCATGGCGGTCGACGGCGATCTCGGCGCTGTCGCGACGGCTCTCGGCCAGCGCCCGGTCGGCCTCGGCCCGGGAGGCGGCGCGCGAGGCCTCGGCCACCGCCCGGTCGGCGTCGCGCCGCGCCTCGCGGGCGGCGCGGTCGGCCCCGGCGAGATCCTCGAGCCGGGCCTTCAGCGCCTCGTGGCGCGCGCGGGCGGCGGCGGCCGCGGCCTCGGCGGCGGCGCTGTCGCGCGA
>NZ_JBTLRM010000033.1:0-43383 GCF_054482755.1 Roseivivax sp. CAU 1761 | reverse complement strand
GCGTGGCCGGCCCCGGCCAGCAACGGGCCGTGACCGGCCCCGGCCAGCAACGGGCCGAGGCGCGCCGCCCAGCGATGCAGGGCGCGGCGCCGCGCGGCGTCCGACGCCAGCGCCTGTACGAAGGCGCGGCGGTCGGGCTCGGGCAACAGGTCGAGAAGGTATTCCGCCGCCTCGATGTCGGCACCTGCCAGGACATCGTGGGAAGCGCCGGGTCGCGCGGCGATTGTCATGCTCCTGTCCCTCCCTGCCTGCGTTTGACAGAGAAACACGGAAAGCCTGCCGGAAGGTTTCACGCCGGCATTGACGGTCGGCAAGACTGTGCGGAGAAGGGCGAGCGACGGGACCGCCACAACCGTGAGGTTATCTCATTCCCGAGGACCTGTATGTACAGGTGGGCGTCAGGTAACCGGGCCAGGACCCGATCAGAGCCAACTCCCTCGGAATTGCTTAAGGCCACCGGAATGCAACCGTTTCACGGGAAGGGCAGTGCCCGTCTCGAACGGAGCTAAGACGCCGGGCGGGCGCTGACAAGGGGGCGGGCACGGAAATGCGCCACCGGCGCCGCGGCGGGGCCCGCCGATGCCGGCGCCGCCGTCACTCCGCCGCCGTCCGCAGGGCGTATTCGTCGAGCTCGCCGGGCAGCATCAGGTAGATCTCGTCGGGCGGCGTGGCCATGGCGTGGCGCGTCATGGCGGGATCGACGCCCATCTCGGCGAGGTAGACCATGACCTCGGCCTGGCCGCGCTGGATGTCCTCGATGGCGAAGCGGGCGGGCAGCAGGGTGCTCTCGCCGAAATAATGCTGATGGACGCCCACCGCGGCGGCGTCGGGCACCCTGCGCGCGGTTCCCGCGGCCAGCAGGTAGGGGCAGGCGGAATAGCAGAACTCCCCCGGCAGCATGCGCGTGACGAGCCCGAGGCGGCGGATCTCGCGCCCGAGCGTCAGGGCGTCGGTCACCGAGCCGCCGGGCGATTGCAGAACCAGGGTCTCCGGCAAGGGCTTCAGATCGCCGAGCCGGGCCGCGATGCGCTCGGCATCGCCTTCGCCGATGCCGCCCTCGAGCCGCCAGGTCTCCGCGTCGATGCGGCTCAGCACCAGCCGGTCGGGCAGGGCGCCGGGATCGCGGCCGGGCCGGGTGGCGGGGCGCGGCGCGGCGGGATCGAAGCGCCGGCGCTGGTCGCCGGGGCGCACCGGCTCGGTCAGGGCGGGCGGCCGCGGCGCCGCCCCCGGGAGCCGCAGCCCGCCGGTGGGGGTGGCCGTCATGTCGCCCCAGACCAGCGCCGCCCCGAGCGCGATCTGCAGGCCGAGCGCCGCCTTGAGCGCGCGCCGGACCGGCGTCCCAGTCACGGGCGCCGCCCAGTCAGCGGGGTGATGCCCGGCGCCGGCCCGGCCTGGTTGTCGCCCGCCTCGTGGACCGGCGCGTCCTCGGCCGCGGCCGGGCCGCCGCGCGCCGGCGCGGGGGATTCGGCGGGCGCTGCCGCGGGACCGCGGACTGCCTCGAGCCCGCCCTCCATCTCGCGCAGCGCCGCCAGCGCGCCGCGCAGTTCGGCCAGGGTCAGCGTGTCGGCCAGCTCGGCGCCGTCGCGGCCGCGCCGGATTGCCGCCTGGGTCACCGCGACGATGAAGACCAGCACCGCCGGCAGCAGGTCGATGGCGATGGCGCCGGCCCAGGAGGGCACGAAATTGCCGGCATAGAGGATCACCGCATCGGCCGAGGAGAGCGGCGTGTAGGTCACGTCCTGGGCCGGGCGCAGCGCCTGCACGGCCTGCGCGGCCTGGGCCAGCGTGGTGGCGCGCTGCGACAGCACGTCGAGCACCGAGGCGATGGTGGCCTGCTGCGATCCGCGCGTCTCCTCGGTGGCGCCGTCGAGCTCGGGCAGCACCACCGAGGCCGCGAGATCCTGCGCCGCGCGTTCCACCAGGGGCGCCACCGACAACTGGCGCAGCCGCGTCACCAGGCCCTGCAGCTCGACCGCGGCCTCGGAGAACTCCACCGAACGCGGCTCCACCGGGCCGGGCTCCACGGTCAGCGCGCGCATCCGCGACAGGATGGCGTTGCCCTGCGCGAAGGTCTGGTCGACCAGCGGCGTCTGGTCGGCGATCTGCGCCTCCAGCGCCGCCAGCTCGTCGGCCTTCTGGTTCAGCACCCGGAACACCGCGCCGCGCCCGGCAAAGCCCGACAGCGACCCCGCGGCCTCGCGCTCCGACAGGTCCTCGAAGCTCTGCCGGACCCGCGCCACGTCGCGCTCCAGCGCCTGCGCCGAAAGCGCCACCTCGTGCGCCCGCTCGAGGCTCGCCTGGTAATCCTGCACGGTCTTGGCCAGGTGCTGCTCGACCGCCGCCGAGCCGGCCAGGGCCGCGGCGTTGAGCCAGGAGGACATGGCGATGATGGCCAGCGATCCGAGCCCCATCGCCGCCAGCAGGCCGATCCGGGCGCCGGCGCTGCGCACCGCCGGGAAGAGCCGCATCAGGTAGGACCAGAAGACGAAGATGCCGACCGAGACCGCCACCGAATAGGCGATCGCGGCAAAGACCGACATGGCGCCGTCATCCTCGAGCAGCGAGGAGACGCCGAGATAGGTGTAGATGCCCGAGGCCGTGGCCAGCACCCCCAGCGCGGTGCCGGTGAAGGTGTCGAGCCAGGCCAGGTGGCCGCTCAGTTCGCGGGCATGGGCGATGCCGCGCGGTTCGGGACGGGAATCGGAAATGTCGGGCATGGCGGGTCCGGAATGACGGCGGGGCGGGCGGCACGGGCCGAGCCTAGGGCCTTGCCCGCCGGCCGGGAAGAGGCACGCGCAAACGTGAGGACGGAGCGGGGTTGCGGGTGTTCGGGCAATGTTCTTTACTTGGCCGCATGACCGACAAGACCCAGATCCTCGACCGGCCCGAGCGCACGCTGATGCCCGGTCAGCTTCTCGCCCGGGGCGTGGCCCGGCATCTCTCGGGCGCGCTGGGCTTCGCCACGGTGGAGGAATTCGTGCCCAAGCGCGGCCGCCGCGTCGACGTGCTGGGGCTCGGACCCAAGGGCGAGATCTGGGTCGTCGAATGCAAGTCGTGCCGCGCCGACTTCCTGTCGGACGACAAGTGGCAGGGCTATGTCGATTGGTGCGACCGCTATTTCTGGGCCGTCGACGAGGCGTTCCCGACCGAGCTCCTGCCCGAGGGGACCGGTCTGATCCTCGCCGATGCCTACGACGCCGAGATCGTGCGCATGGCCCCCGAGCACAAGCTCGCCGGGGCCCGGCGCAACGCCCTGATCCGGCGCATCGCCTTCCATGCCGCGCGCCGCCTGCACGGCCTGCGCGACCCGGAGGGTGTCAGCGTCTGGACTTCGGCTTGACGCCGCGCGCGGCCTCGGCGGCGGCGCGGATTTCCTCGGCGATCTCCAGCGCCTCGTGGGGCTCGAAATCCATCGGCACCTCCATGTCGCCGGCCGCCACGAAGATCCGCACCATGCCGTGATCGGTCGGGCCGATCTGAAGATTCGCCTCGATGTCGCGTTCGTCGTTGATTCCCATGGCCTCGGTCCTTGGATGGGCGGCGTCGCGGCGCCGCGGGGTCTGGCGCGGCAATAGGCGGGGCGGCGCGCGAAAGCAATCTTTGCCCGCGCGCATGGCGGGGCGCCAAACGGGGTTGCATCGCTCCCCCACCGGCGCTATTCCCCCGCTCACCGGGCCGCCTTAGCTCAGTTGGTTAGAGCGCTGGATTGTGGATCCAGAGGTCCCCCGTTCAAGCCGGGGAGGCGGTACCACCTTATTTCACATCGCTGACGTGGGCGCGCCGCGGGCCGCATGGCGGCCGCGCGCTATTGCCCGGGGGCGATTCGCAGGGTCTGGCGCAGCGCGCCGGTGAAGCCGTCGAAGATCAGGATCTCCTGCGCCTCGGTGACCACCGCCACCCAGCCTTCGCCCTGGGTATAGGCCGAGGCCCGCGCACCCTCCGGCAGGGCGAGGTCCTCGGGCAGAGTGAGCCCCGGATCGCGCAGGCGGATGACAAGCAGGATCACGATCAGTAGAACCCCGGCGATCATCGTGCCCGCCAGCACCGTCACCAGCCATTTGATGAAACGGATCTCCGGCGGGGGGGCCGGATCTTCGGGAGACTCGTCCATGAGCGCCACGCTCCTTTCGGTGACCATCGGCAGCGCACCGCCGGCGCGTCTTGATAAGGCGCTGGCCCGCGATGTGCCAGAGCAGGCGGCGCTGTCGCGGACCCGCCTCGCCCGGCTGATCGCCGGGGGCGCGGTGAGCCGCAATGGCGAGGTGCTCCTCGACGCCAAGGCCACGGTGGCCGAGGGCGACGTGATCGAGATCCGCGTCCCCGAAGCCGGCGAGGTGGCGACCCGGGCGCAGGCGATCCCGCTCGACATCCTGCACGAGGACGACGATCTCTGCGTCGTCAACAAGCCCGCGGGGCTGGTGGTGCACCCGGCGCCGGGCAGCCCGGACGGCACGCTGGTCAACGCGCTCCTGCACCATTTCGGCGACCGCCTCTCCGGGGTCGGCGGCGAAAGGCGGCCGGGCATCGTGCACCGCATCGACAAGGACACGTCGGGCCTTCTGGTGGTGGCCAAGACCGACCGCGCCCATCACGCCCTATCGGAGCAATTCGCCGCCCACAGCGCCGAGCGGGCCTATCTGGCGCTCTGCCACGGCGCCCCCGATGCCGGCGATCCGCGGCTCCGCGGCGTGCGCGGCGTGTCCTTCGAATCGAGCGGGGTGATGAAGATCACCACCGGGCTCGCCCGGCACCGCACCGACCGCCAGCGCCAGGCGGTCTATTTCGGCCAGGGGCGTCACGCCATCACCCGCGCGCGGCTGCTCGAGAGTTTCGGCCGGCCGGCGGCGCTGGCGCTGGTGGAATGCCGGCTCGAAACCGGGCGCACGCACCAGATCCGGGTGCATATGGCGCATGCCGGCCACGGGCTGGTGGGGGATCCGGTCTATGGCGGCAACCGCAAGCCGTCGCCCAAGGCGCTGCCGGCCAATGCCATCGAGGCGGTGCGCGGCTTCCCCCGCCAGGCGCTGCACGCGGCCGAGCTGGGCTTCGAGCATCCCGCCGGCGGGCGGCTGCATTTCCGCGCGCCGCTGCCCGCCGACATGGCGGCGCTGATCGACCTGCTGGGGGGCGGGGCCGGGACTGAAACACACAGCACTAGTGCTTGAACGCACGGAGTTCTCGGATCCGTCCCCGCCCTTAACCCGTTATACAGACAAGGACGCTAACGCCACGTTGGCGATTGAAACCCGTGGGGCGGCATCCCAGATGGTATGTTAAGCCCATAAACATTGGAGGGATGGGAATGAGCAACTACGGCAATCTTCCCGCTCCGTCGCCGGAAGCCGGGCTGAGCCGGTATCTTCAGGAGATCCGGAAGTTCCCGCTTCTGGAACCGGAAGAGGAATTCATGCTGGCCAAGCGCTGGGTCGAGGATCAGGACACCGAGGCGGCGCACAAGCTGGTGACCAGCCACCTACGGCTCGCCGCCAAGATCGCCATGGGCTATCGCGGCTACGGCCTGCCGCAGGCCGAGGTCATCTCGGAGGCCAATGTCGGCCTGATGCAGGCGGTCAAGCGCTTCGACCCGGACAAGGGCTTCCGCCTCGCAACCTACGCGATGTGGTGGATCCGGGCGGCGATCCAGGAATACATCCTGCGCTCCTGGAGCCTGGTGAAGCTCGGCACGACCTCGGCGCAGAAGAAGCTGTTCTTCAACCTGCGCAAGGCCAAGAGCCGCATCGGCGCGCTTGAGGACGGCGACCTGCGGCCCGAACACGTGGAGAAGATCGCCACCGATCTCGGCGTGACCGAGGACGAGGTGATCTCGATGAACCGCCGCATGGCGGGCTCCGACGCGTCGCTGAACGCCACGGTGGGGCAGGACGACGACAGCTCCATGCAGTGGCAGGACTGGCTCGAGGACGAGGGCGCGGACCAGGCTGGCGATTACGAGGCTCGCGACGAGCTTGAGGCGCGGCGCGCCATGCTGGAAAGCGCCATGGACGTGCTCAACGACCGCGAGCGCGACATCCTGGTCAAGCGCCGGCTGGCCGACCAGCCGCTGACGCTGGAGGATCTGAGCGGCGAATACGACGTCAGCCGCGAACGCATCCGCCAGATCGAGGTCCGGGCCTTCGAGAAGCTGCAGAAGCGGATGCAGGATCTGGCCCGGGAGCGGGGCATGCTGCCGGCGGCGTGAGCCCCTGCAGTTCGCGACGAAGGCATGCCGGTCCCGGACGCGGGGCCGGCATTCTTTTATCAACATAGGGTGCTCAGAGGGCGAGCAGAAGCAGGGAATACCCGGCGGTGCCCTTGAGGAAGGGCAGGAAGCTGCTCTCGCGCTCTTCCGGGAGTTCCTCCTTCAGCACGTTGAGCACCATGCCGCCGGCGAGGAAGGCGAAAAGGACCGCCACGCCCGATTCTGGCACCTCGATGGCTGTTCCGAGCGCCCAGCCCCCCAGCACGGCGCCGGCGAGGATCCAGCGCGCCACCGAATCGTAACGGTGCCGGTGGTCGTGGCGCAGGCCAAAATCGGCGGTGACGAAGTGCAGCGACATGACCGCACCGAAGATCAGCAGCGATCCCAGCCCGGTCTCCTCGCGGTGCAGCAGCAGGTAGCCGACGATCAGGTTGTAGACCGCGAAGGAGCCGAGATGCAGCCAGAACGCGCCCTCGGTCTCGCTGTCGGGGTCCTCGGCGCGCCGCCGCCAATGCGCGGCAAGCTTGCTGAGCCCGTAGAACGCCACGAGACCGGCCAGCGCCACCAGGAACACCATCGGCTCGGCGAGGAATCCCGGCAGCGCCTCGGTTTCGGCCAGGACCTCGCGGTGCTCCGCCAGTTCCGGCAGGATGTGCAGGAAGACATAGGCCACCGCGACGCCCCCGGCGGCCGAGAGCCAGCGGCTGCGCGGGGTGCGGTCGAGGAGGTGAAGCCGGCCGATGAAGATGTGGACGAGCGCGAAGAGCAGGGCGAACGCGAGGGCGATCCAGGTCATTGCGAGCCAACGCCCGGTGCCGGTCCGGGTTCCGGACGCCGGTCCCCGGGGCTGTCACCCGCGAGCTGATTGCGCTAACAGGGTGGGATGGCGCGGATCTGGCGGAAAGGGACCGGAAGATGAGCGACGACCTGCGTTGGGGCATTCTCGGGGCCTCTCATTTCGCCCTGACCCGCATGGGGCCGGCTTTGCATGCGGCGCGGCGCAGCCGGGTCGCGGCGCTGGCGACCTCGCATCCCGAAAAGGCCGCGCCCTTCGCGGCCCGGTTCGGCGCGCTCCGGGTGCATCACGACTACGACGCGCTGCTGGCCGATCCGGAGATCGACGCGGTCTACATCCCGCTGCCCAACCACCTGCACGTCGCCTATACCCGGCGCGCGCTCGAGGCCGGCAAACACGTCCTCTGCGAGAAGCCGGTGGCGATGTCGGCGCCCGAGATCGACGACCTGATCGCGGCGCGCGACCACAGCAGGCTGGTCGCCGCCGAGGCCTTCATGATCGTGCACCATCCGCAATGGCAGCGCGCCCGCGCACTCTTGCAGGACGGCGCGGTGGGCGAGCTTATCGCGGTCAACGCGGCGTTTTCCTACAACAATCCCGACCCGGCCAACATTCGCAACCGCGTCGATGCCGGCGGCGGCGGGCTCGCCGATATCGGCGTCTACACCCACGGCGCGGTGCGCTTCGCCACCGGGGCGGAGCCCGAGACGGTGCTGGCGGTGGACATTGCCCGCGAGAACGGCGTCGATGTCCGCGCCCACGCCACTGTGCGCTTTCCGTCCTTCCTCTATACCGGCTACGTCGCCACCCGCATGGCGCCCTACCAGGAGATGGTGTTCCACGGCAGCGACGGCGTGCTGCGCCTGACCGCGCCGTTCAACGCGCAGGTTTACGGGCAGGCCGAGATACGGCTGCACGAGGCCGGCAATCGGGTGGTGGTGGAACGCTTCCCCGCCGACAACCACTACGTGCTGCAGGTGGAAGCCTTCGTGGCCGCGGCGCTGGACGGTGCCGCATATCCGTGCCCGCTGGAATTCTCCCGCGGCACGCAGGCCATGACCGACATGCTGCTGGCGGCGGAGGCGGCCGGCTGAGGCGGGGCGGGGGCCCGGGCGCGCGACGTCCGGGTCAGCGCACCACGGAGAGGTTCTTGGTCGATCCGTTGGCGCCGTGCGCCGGCTCCGGCGCATGCGAATTCTGGTCGATGAAGTCGAGCACCAGCGGCCGGATGTTGTTGCGCCAGCTGCGGCCCGCGAAGATGCCGTAATGGCCGGCATTGGGCTCCACGTGGCTGGCCTTCTTGTGCTCGGGCACGCCGGTCAAGAGGTCGAGCGCGGCGACGCACTGGCCCGGGGCCGAGATGTCGTCATTGGCGCCTTCCACGGTCTTCACCGCCACCGTGGTGATCTTGCCGATATCGACCGGCTTGCCCTTCACGGTGAACGCGTTCCGGGCGATCTCGCGGTGCTTGAAGACCCGCTCCACCGTGGAGAGGTAGAACTCCGCCGGCATGTCCATGACCGCCAGGTATTCGTCGTAGAAGCGGTTGTGCGGGTCGTGGTCGGAGGCCTCGCCGCGCGCCACCCGCAGGATCTGCTCGTTGAAGGCGGAGGCGTGGCGGTCCATGTTCATCGACATGAAGGAGGTCAGCTGCAGCAGGCCCGGATAGACCTTGCGGCCGACGCCGGCATACTTGAAGCCGACGCGCTGGATCATCGTCTCCTCGAGCTGGTTCATGTGCACGCGGGAGCCGAAATCGGTGACGTCGGTCGGGGTGGCGTCGGGGTCGATCGGGCCGCCGATCAGGGTCATCGAGCGCGGCTGCGCGGCGGGATCGGCCTCGGCCAGGTAGGCCGTCGCGGCGAGCGTCAGGGGCGCCGGCTGGCAGACCGCGATGACATGGGTGTCGG
This sequence comes from Roseivivax sp. CAU 1761, assembly GCF_054482755.1. Classification (NCBI taxonomy): domain Bacteria; kingdom Pseudomonadati; phylum Pseudomonadota; class Alphaproteobacteria; order Rhodobacterales; family Roseobacteraceae; genus Roseivivax; species Roseivivax sp. CAU 1761. Next base: position 34,478 of record NZ_JBTLRM010000033.1, on the reverse strand, counting down.
GGCCCAGTTCGCGCATGAAATCGACCAGATAGAGGGTGTAATCCTCGACGTCGAACTTGCCGGCGGAGACCGGAATGTCTCTCGCATTGTGCCAATCGGTGACATAGACTTCACAATTGACGATAAGAGATTTCACGGTCGAGCGAAGGAGCGTGGCATAATGCCCCGACATCGGCGCCACGAGAAGGATCTTGCGGGGTTGTTCCTCGCGGCCCGTGACCTCGAAATGCAGCAGATCGCCGAACGGCCGGCTCACCGCGGTGCGGACATTGACGAGATGGTCGCGCCCGTCGTCGCAGGTCACGCTGTCGATGCCCCAGTCGGGCTTGGCGACCATGCGTTCGAAGCTGCGTTCGGTCACCTCGCCCCAGGCCGCCATCCACTGGATCGCCGGGATCGGCAGGGCCGCGAGGTGCGGGTAGGAGGCCATGGTCCGCGCCGAGGCGCCCAGCCACTGGAACGTGTTCCGGGCCGTCTCCATCATGTCGTAGGTCGCCATGTAGCGCATGCTGTCTCCTCTCACCGAAGCGGGGCGCTGGACAACCTGGCCCTGCATCGCGCATTGCGTTGTATGTGCGCGAACCTATTTCTGCACAGCAGCGAATCTAGGGGGGAAACAGTTTCATGACAACTGAGACCAAGAGCGCAGAGCCCAACGTCACCCGACTGAACGAAAATTTGCGTAAGGTCGAGGAGTTGTCGCAACGCCTTTTGGCAGCGATGGCCCAGAAGAAGGTCACGAACCCTGCCCTGACGGGGCCCGGCCAGGAACTCTACGCCAAGGCCGTCGCGGGTTACCTGCAGACCTGGGTTCAGAACCCGACTCGGGTGCTCGAGCACCAGGTGGAATACTGGTCGAAATCGGTCTCGCACTTCGTCGAGGCGCAGCAGGCGCTGGCCAAGGGCAAGCTGCAGGCGCCGGCCGATCCCGGGCCCCGCGACAAGCGCTTCCAGAATCCCCTCTGGGACACGCATCCGTATTTCAATTTCATCAAGCAGCAATACCTGATCAACGCCGAGGCGATCGAATCCGCGGTCTCGGCCATCGATGACATGAGCCCGACCGAAAAGCGTCGGCTGAAGTATTTCGCGCGTCAGATCATCGACATGCTGGCACCGACCAATTTCCTGCAGACCAATCCCGACGCCCTGCAGAAGGCCATCGAGACCGACGGCGAGAGCCTGGTGAAGGGGCTGGAGAACCTGATCGCCGATCTCGAGGCCAATGACGGCGAACTGGTGGTGCGACTGGTCGACGAGAAGGCCTTCAAGCTGGGCGAGAACATCGCCACCGCCAAGGGCGACGTGGTGTTCCGCAACCGGATGATGGAGGTGATCCAGTACGCCCCCACCACCGACGAGGTCCATGCCACGCCGATCGTGCTGTTCCCGCCCTGGATCAACAAGTTCTACATCCTCGACCTGAAGGAGCAGAACAGCTTCATCCGCTGGGTCGTCGACCAGGGCTACACGCTGTTCGTGGTGAGCTGGGTCAACCCCGATGACAGCTACGCCGATGTCGGGCTCGACACCTATATCGAGGAGGGCTTCCTCGAGGCCATCGCCCACGTCAAGCAGATCACCGGCGAGGAGCAGGTCAACGCCATCGGCTACTGCATCGCCGGCACCACGCTGGCGCTCACCCTGTCGTTGCTCAAGCAGCGCGGCGACACTTCGGTGAAATCCGCCACCTTCTTCACCACGCTCACCGATTTCAGCGACCAGGGCGAGTTCACGCCGTTCCTGCAAAACGACTTCATCGACGGCATCGAGAGCGAGGTGGAACGCACCGGCCTGCTGCGCTCCTTCATCATGGCGCGCACCTTCTCGTTCCTGCGCTCCAACGACCTGGTCTACGGCCCGGCGATCAAATCCTACATGATGGGCGAGACGCCGCCGGCCTTCGACCTGCTCTACTGGAACGGCGACGGCTCGAACCTGCCGGGCAAGATGGCGGTGCAGTACCTGCGGCGGCTCTGCCAGGACAACGCCTTCGCCGAGGACGGGGTGGAGTTCTGCGCCGAACGGCTGCATCTCGGCGATGTCGAGATGCCGCTTTGCGCCGTGTCCTGCGAGACCGACCACATCGCCGCCTGGAAGGATTGCTACCGCGGCATGTCCAAGACCGGAGCGCGGGACCGCGTCTTCATCCTGTCGGAATCGGGCCATATCGCCGGCATCGTCAATCCGCCTTCGAAGAAGAAGTACGGCCATTACGTCAACGACGACCTGACCGGGGAGGCCGAGGACTGGTTCTCCGGCGCCTCCTATCACGAAGGTTCGTGGTGGCCGCGCTGGGAGCAGTGGCTGCGCGCGCATGCCGGCGACATGGTGCCAGCCCGCGACGTGGGTGATTCGGAGCATCCGCCGATCGAGCCGGCGCCGGGGAGCTACGTGAAGGTGAAGGCACGCGGCGGAGAGCATTGACCTAGCGGAAATTTCTGCGCCGCAGCAAAAAATCCTTGAAATGCTGCGGCGCAGCGAGCATATTTCGATCAACAGCCGAGAACCGGGCAGGGTGGTCCTGCCGCAGTCAGAGCAAGAGGTGATCGAATGGCTTACAAGCAGCAAGATTTCGCCGCGATGATGAAGGACATGATGGGCGCGTTCCCGGTCGACACGACCGCGATGAACGACGCGTTCAAGACCACTGCGACGCTCAACGAGAAGCTCTCCGGCGTGGCCATCGAGGCGGCCGAGAAGTCGACCGAACTGTCGGCCAAGTGGACCAAGGAAACCCTGTCCAAGCTCTCGGAAATCTCGCGCGCCAAGACCGAGCCCGCCGATTACGCCAAGGCGATGACCGAATTTGCCTCGGCCCAGGCCGAGATGACCGCCGAGCACATGTCGGCCTTCGCCGAGATCGCCAAGAAGGTCCAGATGGACACGGTCGAGCTGATGATGGCGGCCGGCAAGGACTTTTCCGAGGACGCGACCGCGGCCATGAAAAAGGCCGGCGCGGACGCCGCGGCGGGCGCCAAGAAGACCGCCAGCGCCGGTGCTGCAGCCGCGAAATAAAGATCACGGCCTGCGCCGAGACCCTCCTCCCAAAGACGGCGCAGATGGCTGGGCGGGCTCGTTTCGAGCCCGCCTTTTTTCGTGTCCTGACAATGGGTCGCGACAAGATGACTTGTGCCCGGCCCGGGCTCCGGCCTAGCATGCTGCACGTGCTTAATGGCCAGGAGGGCGCCCGGGGTGTCGCAGACGGAAAAACCGCTTCTCATCAAGCGTTACGCCAGCCGCCGGCTCTACAACACCGAGACCAGCGATTACGTGACGCTGGAGGATATTGCCGGTTTCATCCGCGACGGCCGCGACGTGAAGATCATCGACCTGAAGTCGGGCGACGACCTGACCCGGCAATACCTGCTGCAGATCGTCGCCGAGCACGAGGCGCGCGGTGAAAGCGTGCTGCCGATCAATGTGCTGACCGACTTGGTGCGCTCCTACACCACGCAGGCCACCTCGATGGTGCCGCAATTCCTCGCCGCCTCGTTCGAGATGTTCCGCGACAGCCAGTCGAAATGGGTGGAGAACATGAGTTCGATGAACCCGATGGCGAAGATGCCCGGGTTCGAGGCGATGCAGGCGCAGCAGGAAGCCTTCATGAAGGCGATGACCGGCGGCGGCACGCCGTGGTCGACCGGGCCCCGCCCCGAGGATGCCGAGGGCGGCGAGGACCTGGACGACATCAAGAAGCAGCTCGCCGAGCTGCAGAACAAGCTTGCCCGCATGAACAAGTGAGCCCCCGGGGCCGGCCCTGAGGGCCGGTACCGGTCAGGTGCCGTAGGCGCGGCGCGGGGCGGCGGCATCGAGCGCCGAGAGCAGCGCCTCGGCCACGGCGATGCAGGTCTCGGGTGCCAGGTGCGCCGGCAGCCGCAGGTCGCAGGCCTGCATCAGCATCGCGCGGGTCTGCGGCAGATCCGGCATCTCGGGCAGGAACTGCCAGTTCCAGAAGGCACGGGCATTGTCCGGGCTGTCGCCGAAGATCTGCACCGCGACGCCGCGTTCCGCCGCCGCTGCGACAAAGGCCGCGCGTTCGGCCGGGCTGAACTCCGGCAGGTTGAATTGCACCGAATCCGGCGCCCGGGCCTCGGGCTCCAGCGGCTCCGGCACCGTTACCCAGGGCGATGCGGCGAGCCGTGCCGCGACGAGGTCGTGATTGCGTCGGCCGTTGGCCACGCGCGCGGGCAGGGCGGCGAGCTGCGGCCGGATCACTGCAGCCGAGAGGTTCGACAGCCGGGTGTTGTAGAGGGGCAGGCGGTTCTGCCAGCGCGCCACCGCGGCGCCGAGGCCGGGATGCTGCCGCCAGTTGTGCTCGTAGGCGCCCGACATGATCACCGCCCGCGCCGCCAGGTCGGGCTCGTCAGTGACGAGGATGCCGCCCTCGCCGGCATTGAGCAGCTTGTAGCTCTGGAAGCTGAAGCAGCCGATGGCGCCCAGCGTGCCGATCGGCCGGCCGTGCCAGGTGGTGCCCAGCGAATGCGCGGCGTCCTCGACCACCGGCACGCCCTGCGCCGCGGCCAGCGCCCGGATCCGGTCCATGTCCGAGGTATGTCCGCGCATGTGCGACACCAGCACCGCTGCGACTCCGTCGAGCGCGGCCGCGAAGGAGTCGAGGTCGATCCGGTAATCGCGGCCGACCTCGCAGAAGACCGGGTGGCAACCGGCATGCAGCACCGCCGAGGGCACCGCCGCGAAGGTGAAGCCGGGCACCAGCACGCGCGCGCCTGCCGGCAGGTCGAGCGCCTTGAGCGCCAGGAACAGCGCGGCCGAGCAGCTCGACACGGCGAGCGCGAAGCGGCTGCCCAGCAGGTCGGCGAATTCCGCCTCCAGCAGGGCCACCGGGCTGGGCGCGTCCGAGCCGTAGCGGAACAGCGCGCCCGAGCGCAGCAGCGCCGCGACCTCCTCATGCGCGGCCTCGGGGATCGGTGCGGCCGCGGTCAGGTCGGGGATCAGGCTCATCGAGGCTCCTCGCTCGGCTCTCTTACCTGATCCCTTGGTAAGACGGGCCGCCCGGTGCGCCAAGGACTATCGGGCGGGGCCGGCTCAGAGCCCCATGCGGTCCCGCATGGCGTACCAGCTCATCGCCAGGGCCAGGAGCGGCGTGCGCAGCCGGCGGCCGCCCGGGAAGGAGGGCGTGGGCACCGCCGCCATGGCGTCGAACCCGGCGGCCTGGCCGCGCACCGCCTCGGCCATCAGGCGGCCGGCATGGATCGCCGTGCCGACGCCGTGGCCGCTATAGCCCGAGGCGGTCAGGACGTTCGGCGTCAGCCGCGCCAGATGCGGCATCCGGCTCATGGTGATCGCCAGCGTGCCGCCCCAGGCATGGTCGAGCCGGACGTCGCGGAGCGACGGGAAGACCTTCAGCATCGGCTTCTTCACCACCCGGCGGATGTCGGAGGGGAAGCGGTAGCCGTAGCTTTCGCCGCCGCCGAACAAGAGCCGGCCGTCATGGCTGAGGCGGAAATAGTTCACCACGAAGCGGTCGTCGGCCACCGCGATGTCGCGGCGCAGCACCTCGGCCCGGCGCTCGCCCAGCGGTTCGGTGGCGACGATGAAATTGTTGATCGGCATCACCCGGTGCGCCACCGCCGGGGCGAGGCCGCCGAGATAGCCGTTGGCGGCAAGGATGACGTGGTCGGCGGTGACGCTGCCGCCCGCGGTCACGACGCGGGCCGGGCTGCCGCGGACCACCTCCCGGACATGCGTGCCCTCGTGGAGCCGCACGCCGGCGCCACGCGCCGCCCGGGCAAGCCCGAAGGCCAGCTCCAGCGGGTGCAGATGCGCGGCGTCTTTGTCGAGCACGCCGCCGACATAATCCGGCGACGGGCAGACGGCGCGCCAATCGTCGCCGCGCAGGACCTCCAGGTGCCGGTAGCCGTAATCGTCCTCGAGATGGCGGGCATGGACGGTGAGGTCGTGAAAGCCCCGCCGCGACGAGGCGGCCTCGGCCACGCCGGGCTTCAGGTGGCAGGCGATGTCGTGGCGCGCCACCAGGTCCTTGACCAGCGCCTTAGCCTCCTCGGCCAGGTCCCACAGCTGCCGCGCGGCGTCGCGCCCGACCGCCCGCTCGAGCCCCTTCTGGCCCATCCGCTGGCCCGAGCCGAGCTGGCCGCCATTGCGCCCCGACGCGCCGAACCCCACGCGATGCGCCTCGAGCAGCACGACGTCGAGCCCGGCCTCCGCGAGGTGCAGCGCCGCCGAGAGGCCGGTATAGCCGCCGCCGACGATGCAGACATCGGCCCGGGTCGCGCCGTCGAGCCGGGGGGCGGGGGTCAGCGGACGCGCCGTGGCGGCGTACCAGCTGCGCGGGTACTCGCCGGGGCGGTCGTTGGAAAACAGCAGGTTCATGGGCAGTCTCAGACGTTCAGCAGCAGGTGCTCGCGCTCCCAGGGGGAGATGACCTGCAGGAACTCCTCGTATTCGGTGCGCTTGACGATGGAATAGACCCGGGCGAATTCCGCTCCCAGCACCTCGTGCAGGTCCTTGGCGCCGTCGAACAGGTCGAGCGCCTGGCCGAGGACCCGCGGGATGTCGCCCTCGCCTTCATAGGCATCGCCCTTGTACTGCTTGGACGGCCAGCATTCCTGAGTCAGGCCGAGATAGCCGCAGGCCAGCGAGGCGGCGATGCCGAGATAGGGATTGCAATCCATGCCGGCCAGCCGGTTCTCGACGCGCCGGCTCTCCGGCCCGGAGAGCGGGATGCGGATTCCGGTGGTGCGGTTGTCGCGGCCCCATTCGAGGTTGATCGGCGCGGCATGGTCGCGGACGTAGCGGCGGTAGGAATTGACGTAGGGCGCCAGCACCGCGATGGCGTTGGGCAGGTGGCGCTGCAGCCCGCCGATGAAGTGGAAGAAGGCGTCGGTCTCGCCGCCCTGCGGACCCGAAAAGATCGACTTGCCGGTGTGGATGTCGTTGATCGAGTGATGGATGTGCATCGCCGAGCCGGGTTCCTCGGCGATCGGCTTGGCCATGAAGGTGGCGAAGCAGTCATGGCGCAGGGCCGCCTCGCGGATCAGCCGCTTGAAGTAGAACACCTCATCGGCCAGCCGCACCGGGTCGCCGTGGCGCAGGTTGATCTCAAGCTGGCCGGCGCCGCCTTCCTGGGTGATGCCGTCGATCTCGAAGCCCTGGGCCTCGGCGAAGTCGTAGATGTCGTCGATGACGGGGCCGAACTCGTCCACCGCGGTCATCGAATAGGCCTGCCGCGCCGCTGCCGGGCGGCCCGAGCGGCCCATCATCGGCTCGATGTCCTTGGCCGGGTCGATGTTGCGGGCGACGAGGTAGAACTCCATCTCGGGGGCCACGACCGGCTGCCAGCCCTTCTGGTGATAGAGCTCGACCACGCGCTTCAGCACGTTGCGCGGCGCCATCGGGATCGGCCGCCCGCGGCGGTCATAGGCGTCGTGGATGACCTGCAGCGTCCAGTCGCCGGTCCAGGGGGCGGCCGAGGCGGTGCCCATGTCCGGGTGCAGGATCATGTCGCGCTCGATGAAGCCTTCCTCGCTGTCGGCGGCCTCGCCCCAATCGCCGGTGATGGTCTGGAAGAAGATTGAATCCGGCAGGTGAAAGTATTTCTGGCGGGCGAATTTCGACGCCGGCACCGCCTTGCCGCGGGCGATCCCGGGCAGGTCGGAGATGATGCATTCGACCTCGTCGAGGCGGCGGTTCTCGAGATAGAGCTGCGCCGCTTCGGGCAGGCCCTCGGTCCAGTCGGTGTCGCTCATGAGATGCGTCCCTCGCGGAAGAAACGGGCGAACTGCGCACCGATCCGGGCGCTGTCGAGCGGCGTGCCGAGCCGCGCCCGCGCGTCGTCGAGCTGGGCGTCGGGCACCACGCCGCGGCCCCGCTCGTCGATCAGGCCGCGGGTGTAGGCGTCGTCGAATTCCGGATGCGCCTGCACAGTGTAGATGCGGTCGCCGTAAAGCAACGCGGCGTTCTCGCAGAAGGGCGAATGCGCCACCACCTCGGCCCGGTCGGGGCGCCTCGTCACCTGGTCCTGGTGCCAGGCGTTGATGGTCAGCGGGCCCTCGGGAAAGGTGTAGGCCTGGGCGCCGATCGACCAGCCGCCGGGGAACTTCTCGACCCGCCCGCCGAGCGCCTGGGCGATGATCTGGTGGCCGAAGCAGACCCCCACCAGCGGCCGGCCGGCGGCATCGATGGCACGGATCAGATCCTCCAGCGGCGGGATCCAGGCGTGGTCCTCGTAGGCGCCGTGGCGCGAGCCGGTGATCAGCCAGCCGTCGGCATCCCCGGGGCCGTCGGGAAACACGCCGTGATCGACCGCCCAGCGGGCGAAGTCGAAGCCGTGCCCGGCCAGCAGGCGCTCGAACATGTCGGGATACTCGCCGAAGCGCGCGGCGAGGCTGTCGGGCACGTGGCCGGTCTGGAGAATGCCGATCTTCATGGATCACCGATTGTCAATGCGGGCCCGGTTTCCCGGGCCGGAACGAAGAGCCGCGCTCCGCCGGTCAGACCGTGTCGAGGTAGATGGTCACCTGCTCCTGCGGGCTCAGCTCGTTCATGTAGTACACCTCCTGCTTCTTTGTCAGCAGCAGGTTGCGGATCAGTTCGGGGGCGAAGATGCGCGGGATCACGTCGCTGTCCTCGAAGGCCGCGATGGCCGAGGACCAGTCCGCCGGCATCTGTTCGAGGTCGAGCGCGTAGGCGTTGCCCGAGATCGGCTCGGGCGGCTCGGCGCCGTCCTCGATGCCGTTCAGCGCCGCGCCGAGGATCGCCGCCAGAAGCAGGTAGGGGTTCACGTCGCCGCCGGCGACGCGGTGCTCGATGCGCCGCGCCTTGGGGTTGCCCGAGGGCACGCGGATCGCCGCGGTGCGGTTCTCGTAGGCCCAGCAGATGCCGGTGGGGGCGTGGCTGTCGGGCACCAGCCGGTCGTAGGAATTGAGATGCGGCGCGAAGATCAGCGCCGAATCGTGCATCGCGTTGAGGCAGCCGGCGATGGCGTGGCGCAGCGTGGCGTTGCCGCGCGGGCCGCCATCGTCGAAGATGTTGGTGCCGTCCCGGTCGAGCACCGAGAAATGCGTGTGCAGCCCCGATCCCGGGTAATCCTCGTAGGGCTTGGCCATGAACGAGGCGGCGAAGCCGTGGCGCCGCGCCATGCCCTTGACCAGCAGCTTGAACAGCCAGGCATCGTCGGCGGCGCGCAGCGCGTCGTCGCTGTGCATCATGTTGATCTCGAACTGCCCCAGCCCGGCCTCCGAGATCGCCGTGTCGGCGGGAATGTCCATCGCTTCGCAGGCGTCGTAGAGGTCGGTGAAGAACTGGTCGAACTGGTCGAGGGCGCGGATCGACAGGGTCTCGGCCGCCTTGCGCCGCTTGCCCGAGCGCGGGCTGATCGGCACTTCGAGGTTGCGGCCCGAATCGTCGATCAGGAAGAATTCCAGCTCGCAGGCCACCACCGGGCGCAGGCCCTTCTCGGAATAGCGGTCGAGCACCGCGCGCAGCGCGTGGCGCGGGTCGCCGTCATAGGGCCGGCCGTCCTCGCGAAACATCCAGATCGGCAGGAGCGCGGTGGCGCCCTCGAGCCAGGGCATCGGCAGGAAGCCGCGTTCGGTGGGCCACAGGATGCCGTCGCGGTCGCCGCTCTCGAAGACCAGCGGGCTGTCGTCGATGTCCTCGCCCCAGATGTCGAGGTTGAGCGCGGAGAGCGGGAAGCGGGTGCCGTCCTCCAGCACCTTGTCGGCAAAGCGCGACGGGATGCGCTTGCCGCGCGGCTGCGCGTTCAGGTCGGCCGCGGCGACGCGGATGGTGCGGATCTGCGGGTTCTTGCGCAGGAAGTTCTTCATGTATCCGGGGGCGGCCATCGATCGCTCTCGCTGCTCGCAGTAAATTTGATCAAATTATGGATACAGTGCCGGTGCGGGGTCTGGCAAGCCTTGCCGTCGGCGAAGCCGGCCGACGCGGTCCGGCAGCCCCGGCCCGGCGGCCCCGGGGGGTCAGCGGATCAGCACCGGGCGGAACCGGAGGCGCGGCCGCGCGGGCTGCGGCAGGTGCCGGTTCAGGCGGGCGTTGACGGCGCCGAAGATCGCGATGATCGCCAGCGTCAGCAGGATGAAGTAGCCGGCCAGGATCGGGTAGGGCACGAACGGGTTGAAAGTCTTGTCGGCGAAGTAATTGGCGTAATAGAGCGCGTCGCCCTTCTGCTGGCGCGCCGGAAAGCCCGAGAAGAAGACCAGCGCGGTGGCGTGGAAGAGGAAGATCGCCTCGTTGGTGTAGGCCGGCCAGGCCAGCCGCAGCATGGTCGGCCAGGTGATGCGCCGGAAGCGCCGCCAGCCGGTCAGCCCGTAGGCATCGGCCGCCTCCATGTCGCCCTTCGGGACCGACAGCAGCGCGCCGTAGAAGATCTCGCCCGAATAGGCGGCGGTGTTGAGAAACAGCACGATCGTCGCGCCGAGCCAGGCCGCGGTGAAGGGGTCGAAGACCGGGTAGACCGATTTCAGGCTCAGGAAAGCGAAATAGGCGAAGAAGAACTGGATGAAGAGCGGCGAGCCGCGGAACAGGAAGATGAACCATTCCGAGGGTTTGCGCAGCCAGCGGCTCTGCGCGGCCTTGCCGAGCGCCACCGCGGTGGCGAGCGCGAAGCCCGAGAGCAGCGCAATGGTGCCGAAATAGATGTTCCACAGCATGCCCGAGCCGATCAGCACCACCTGCTGGCACAGCGTGAAATCCGAGCGCGGCAGCAGCCGTTCGCCGAAGCCGAGGCTGCGGAAGGCGTAATCGGCGATGGTCTCCCAGCAAGACATCAGCAGGCTCCGGTCGGGATGCGGTGAGCGCGGCCGGCCCCGTGACGGCGCCGCGCAGCGGGTGCAGCGCCCGGCCGCAAGCCGGGCCGCGTTGCGGGCCGGCGATCCCCGAGGTCAAGCCGCGCGCCCGTATGGAAAGTGCTGCGGCGCGCAAGGTCGCGGGGGCCGCCGGCTCCGTCCGAATGCCCCGCCCGGCCGCAGGCCGGGCAGGCCCCGACCGCCCCCCCGGGCGGGGGGTTTACCCCCGCCCCCGGCCGGGAACTGCCCTCTGTGCTTAGGGCCATGAAGACCGCCCGGGCCCGCCTGACATATGCGGCCGGTTTCGGCGTCGAAGCCTCGTCCTGCCCGGCCGCAGGCCGCGCAACCCCCGACCGCCCCGCCGGGCGGGGGCGTCGGCCCCAGCCGCATCCGGGGGAGGCACTCGGCACGTCGTCGAAGGCCTGGGTCGCGCCCGGACCGACCGGCCGGAAGGCCCGCACGCCCATAGTGATCGCGTCACCCGTCATGCCCCGGCCTTCCGCTGCGCCTCGCCGCCGGCGGTGGCCTGGCCGTAGGTCAGCCGCGCCATGATCCGGTCGAGCACGATCTCCGAAACCCGGGTGAAGCACAGGTAGAACACCAGCAGCGCGAGGAAGTACCACATGCGCCAGTCGCCGTGCGGGTAATCGGTGAATTGCGGCGTCTTGGTGCCGCCGAGATCGCGCGCCCAGTAGACGATGTCCTCGACGCCGAGCAGGAAGAGCAGCGGCGTCGCCTTGATCAGCACCATCCAGAGGTTGGAGAGGCCGGGCAGGGCGTAGACCCACATCTGCGGCACCAGAATGCGACGGAAGGTCTGGCGCGGGGTCATGCCGTAGGCCTCGGCGGTCTCGATCTGGGCCCGCGGCACCGCCCGCATGGCGCCGTAGAGCACGTTGGCCGCGAAGGCGCCGAAGACGATGGCGAAGGTGACCACGGCGAGGCCGAAGCCGTAGCTTTCGTGCAGCCATTGCGGCGCCGAGGAAAGCGGCATCTTGGCCTCGGCGCAGACCACGAAATCCGAGCCCTGGCGCACCGGCATGTCCCAGTCCGGGCACTTGGCCTTGTGGCGCAACCACTCGATGGCCTGGTCGAGGGCGATCACGAAGAACAGGAAGAAGGCGATGTCGGGCACGCCGCGGACCACCGCGATGTAGCCCTTGCCCAGAAGCCGGACCGGCGCCAGCCGGGCCCGTGCGGCGACGGCGCCGAGGAAGCCCATGCCAAGCGCCAGCGGCGCGGTGATCGCGAGCAGCAGCAGCACGGTCCCGAAGGCCGCATAGAAGGCCAGATGCTTGCCGGTGGTCAGGTAGCAGGCCAGCCAGGCGAGGCCGTCGAGCGCGGCGGGATCGGCGCAGAATGCGAACATCCGGGAAGTCTCCGCGGGACGGGGTGCCGAAGCCCCCGTCCCGGATCGTCGTCAGGGGATCAGTAGGTGCCGATCTCTTCGCCGAACCACTTCACCAGCATCTCGTTCAGCGTGCCGTCTTCCTTCATCGAGGTGATCGCGGCGTCGAAGGTCTCGCGCAGTTCGGCGTCGCTCTCGCGCAGGCCCATGCCGATGCCCTTGCCGAGCGGCACCGGATCGCCGACGAAAACCAGTTCGCCGCCCGAGCTCTCGACCAGCGGCTTGAGGTAGTCGTAATCGGCGAAGACCGCGTCGGCCTCGCCGTTGCGCACCGCCGCCACGGTCTCCTCAGGGGTGGCGAACTCGATCAGCGCGGCATCGCCCTCGGCGACATGCGCGGCCTGGATGGTGGTGGCCTGCGCCGCGACCACGCCGGTCTGCCAGTCGGCCTCCTCGGAGGCGGCGACATAGGCGCTCTCGGTCGGCGGGTAGTAATCCTGGGTGAAGTCGATGACCTCGTCACGCTCGTCGGTGATCGACATGCCGGCCATGATCGTGTCGTAGTTGCCGGAGACGAGGTTCGGGATGATCGAATCCCATTCGTTGGTGACCCATTCGCAGGTCAGCTCGGCGCGGGTGCAGAGCTCGTTGCCGAGCTCGATCTCGAAGCCGTCAACGGCGCCGGAATCGTTGATGAAGTTGTACGGGGGGTAGGCGCCTTCGGTGCCCAGGCGGACGGTGTCCTGCGCGAAGGCGGCGGAGGCGGTGAGCGCCAGCGTGGCGGCGCCAAGAAGGATCGGTTTCATATCGTCATGTCTCCCTGATTGACGATGGGCGATGGGGCGGACCGTTTTCGGCCTCACCCGGCTTGGGTAGAACTCAGGAACCCGCGCAGGCGCTCGGAGCGCGGGGCGTCGAACAGCGCCGCGGGCGCGCCTTCCTCCTCGATCCGGCCCTGGTGCAGGAACACCACGTGGTCGGAGATGTCGCGCGCCATGCGCATGTCGTGGGTGACGAGGATCATGGTGCGGCCCTCCTCGGCCAGCGCCTGGATGACCCGGACGACCTCCTGCTCGAGTTCGGGGTCGAGCGCCGAGGTCGGTTCGTCGAAAAGGATCGCCTCGGGCTCCATGGCGAGCGCCCGGGCGATCGCCGCGCGCTGCTGCTGGCCGCCGGAGAGCTGCGCCGGATAGGCATCGGCCTTGTCGGCGATGCCCACCTTGTCGAGATAGCCGCGGGCGCGCGCCTCGACCTCGGCGCGGTCGTGGCCCAGCACCGTGACCGGCGCCTCGCTGACGTTTTCGAGGATGGTCAGGTGCGACCACAGGTTGAACTGCTGGAACACCATCGAGAGCCGCGTGCGGATGCGGATGACCTGCCGGGCATCGGCCGGGCGGCGCTCCATCCCGGCGCCGCGCCAGGCCACCGGCTCGCCCTTGAAGACGATGTCGCCCTGCTGGCTGTCCTCGAGCAGGTTGGCACAGCGCAGCAACGTCGACTTGCCCGATCCCGAGGAGCCGATCAGCGACACCACGTCGCCGCGTCGGGCGGTGACGTCGACGCCCTTGAGGACTTCGAGCGATCCGTAGCTCTTGTGCAGGTCGCGGATGGCGATGACGGGGGCGTCGGAGGCGGTCACGGGCGGCAGGCGGCCTTCGTCCAGGGACAGGTGCGAGGTTCGGGCGAGAATGTCGCAGATGAAGCGGTGTTTGCAACGGCCAAAACGGATCAATGGCCGCCGAAACCGCCAAGGTGACGGCGCGTCATTCCGTTTCGGAGGCGCCCGCCCGCCCGGTCCGGCCGGTCCCGCCGCAGGGCCGGGACAGGCCCCGGTCAGTCCCGGCTGGCCACCCGCTGCCGGGCCAGCGCGCTGTCGCGGTCGGTGATGCCGAGGAGGTTGGAGACCAGGCGCAGGAGCGAATCCTCCTCCGGGTCGCGCACCCCGTCGGCAAGCACCACCGACCACAGCGCCTCGATCACGCCCATGCGCTCCTCGTACGGCACGGCGTCCTTGATGGCGCGGGTGAAACGCACCGTGTCGGGGGCCTGGCCCTCGAGCAGTTCGGCCTCCGCCCGGAGCTCCGCGGCGGCGTCCGGGCCCAACCGGTAGCGCGTCGCGACGATACGGTCGATGCGGTCGCGTTCGGCCGGATCGAAGGTCCCGTCCGAGCAGGCGACCCGCACCAGCAGTGCGGTCAGCGCGAGGCGCGCGTCGTCCTCGGAGAGGGGGTCGGTTTCGGGGGCGCTGAGACGCCTGAGGAAATCTGCGAACATGGCGCGAATATATCCCGTCCGCGGGCCGCGGCCAGTGCTCCCTGCCGGCAATCGCCTCGCGCCGGCCGGGCGCCGCCGGCGCGCGGCGCGGGGGCGGCGTTCAGCGCCCCGCGAAGAGGCCGCGCAGCCGTGCCGCTTCCTCGGCCAGTCCCCAGGGCGGGTTCACCACGAAGAGCCCGGAGCCCACCATGCCGTGCCCCTCGCGGGCCGGCGGGAAGCGCACCTCGGACGACAGCGCTTCGGGGAAGGCCCGGGCCAGCGCATCGGTCATGTCGCGGTGCCGGGCATCGGCGAGGATCGGATACCAGAGCGCCAGGATGCCGACATTCCAGGCCCGGTTCAGGCTCTCAAAGATCCGCGGCAGCCGGGCATAGTCGGATTTCACCTCCCAGGACGGATCGCAGAGCAGCAGGCCCCGCCGTGGATCGGGCGGCACCAGGCTCTGGGCAAGTTCGAACCCGTCCTGGCGGTAAATGCGGAGCCCGGGGCCGTCGGGACGTTCGCGCAGGCCGTCGCGCAGCGCGGCGTTCTCGGCGGGATGCAGTTCGGCGAGGTGCAGCCGGTCGCCGGGCCGCAGCAGGCTCTCGGCGATCAGCGGCGATCCGGGATAGGCGGCGGGCCCGTGCGCCGCGCGGGCGGCGGCCAGCGCCCGGGGATAGGGGTGGTCAACCGCAAAGCGCGCGCCCAGCCGCAGAACGCCCTGCGCGGCCTCGCCGGTGCGCCGCGCCGCCGCGCCCTCGAGGTCGTAGAGGCCCCGCCCGGCATGGGTCTCGATATAGCTCAGCGGCTTCGGCTTGCGGGTCAGATAGGCGAGCATCCACGCCAGAAGCGCGTGCTTGTGGACGTCCGCGAGATTCCCGGCGTGATAGGCGTGCTGGTAGGAGAGCATGGCCGGCTTAGAGCGCGGCGCGGGGTTTTTGGCAAGCCCGGCTCAGGGCCGCGGCCGAGCATTCGCGGCGATCCAGTCGAGATAGCCCGGGCTGCCGCGCTCGATCCGGTAGGCCCAGAGCGCCGGCTCGTCGTAGGGATGCGCGGACAGGATCAGCGTGGCGAGCGCGTCGTAGGCGGCCTCGGTGGTCTTGAAGAGCAGCCGGATCTCGCGGTCGGTCTGGACCGCGCCCTGCCAGGTGTAGATGGAGTCGATCTCCTCGCGCTGGACGCAGGCGGCCAGGCCGTCGCTGACCGCGCGGCGGGCCAGCTCGGCGGCGGCCTCGGCATCGTCGAGCGTGGTGAATACGGCGAGCGGGGCTGTCATCGGCGACCTCCGGGATCCGGGCATGCTGCGGGCCGAGTGCACGGCATCGCGGCGCGCGAGTCCAGCCCCGGCACCCATGACGCGGCCGGCGCGGCGCCCGCGCGTCCGGGTGAGACGAACGTCGCGATAGGCAGGTCGGCCGCGGTCTCCATACTGGCCGCGATTGCGAAGACGGCAGGAGGGCCCGCAGACGGCCCCGGACACGCCGACCACTGGGAGGACCAAGATTTGCTGACACGTCTCGCCGCCGCGGCGCTCGCCGCGCTGATGGCCGCTCCGGCCGCCGCCGCCCCGCTCTGCGACGAGTTCGGCTTTGCCGGGCTGCTGGCCAAGTGCAACCGCGGCGAACCGGTCGCGCTGACGCTGTCCTCGGGCAAGCCGCTGCACGAGGGCGACGGCCCGGTGATGCTGCAATCGGGGGCGTATTACGTGCTCGAGATCACCGCCGACGGCACCGCGGAGCTGGCCGTGTCGGGGCCCGACTTCTTCCGCGCGATCTGGATCAACGAGATCGTCATCAACGATATCGAGATCCGCCCGATGGCGGTGGACAGCCTGGAATTCGACGCCGCGGGCAGCGCCAGCATCTCCTTCATCGCGATCAAGCCCGGCGCCCACACGCTGTCGATCCCCGGATCCAGCGGCGAGGCGCAGAGCGTCACGTTCCAGATCCAGTAGCAGCAGACACGAAAGGGAGGTTCCGATGCTTCGGACAACGTTCTACGCCGCGCTCATCGCGGTGCCGCAGCTTGCCCTGGCCGATGGCCACGGCGCGATGGAGGGCGAGGTCTCGGCCGAGGTCGAGGAGCGGATCATGACCATGCTCGCCGACATGCAGTGCGAGGTCGAGCCGGAGAACATCGAGGTCGAGGAGGACGGCTACGAGCTTGACGACGTGTTCTGCGCCGACGGTCAGTACGACATCGAGCTCGACGCCGAACTGAACGAGACCGGCCGCCGCAAGGAATGAGCCCGCCGCCCGGCCCGCGCGCGCGGGCCGGGCATCAGCGGTCCGGCGGGATCAGCCCGAGGCCGCGCAGGTAGACCCCGATCCCGGTCTCGAGCAGATCCTCGGGCGGAAACGGCGACCGGTTGCCCGGCGAGTTCCGCGCGAACAGCTCCACCACGCCGTGGCACATGGCCCAGATATGCGCCGAGAACATCGAACCCGGCGGCCGCCGGTCGGGCGGGATGTGGCGCGACAGATCCTCCGCCGCGCGCTCCAGCACCCCCCAGGCGCGGTGCGCCACCGCCGCGAGGTCGGGCGAGCGGTTGACCGAGATGCCGCTTTCGAACATCGAGATGTAATGCCCGGGATGGGCCCGTGCGAAGGCCAGATAGGCCCGGCCGGTCGCCTCGAAGGCCGCCAGCGCCGAGGGTTGTCCCGACCGGTAGGCGCGCTCCATGTCGTCGCAGAAGATCTCGTAGCCCTGCCGCGCGGCCTCGGCGATCAGGTCGTCGCGGCCCTCGAAATGGCGGTAGACCGCGGCCGGCGTGACCCCGGCGCGCTTGGCCGCCTCCGACAGGGTGAAGCCGGTCGGGCCCTTCTCCTCGATCAGCGCCAGCGCCGCCTCGACCAGGGCCTGACGCAGGTTGCCGTGATGGTAGCCGCGCTTAGCCATGCCAGAGATCCGGGCCGCCGCAGATCGCCGGGTCGGGCGTGCCGAGCGCCGCGGCATCCTTGCCGTCGTAATCGAGCGCGCAGAGCACCCGCCGGATCGCCGCCAGCCGGGCCCGCCGCTTGTCGTCGGAGCGCACCACCGTCCAGGGCGCGTAATCGGTGTGGCTGCGCCTGAGCGTCTCGGCGATGGCGGCGGAATAGGCGTCCCAGCGCTTCAGCCCCTCGACGTCGATCCAGGACAGCTTCCACTGCTTCAGGGGATCGCGCTCGCGGGCGAGGAAACGCCGCAACTGCTCGGCGTGGCCGACATTGAGCCACAGCTTGAACAGGTGGATGCCGTCCTCCACCAGCATGTGCTCGAATTCCGGCGCCTGGGCAAAGAAGCGTTCGCGCGCCGGCGCGTCGGTGAAGCCGAAGACGTGTTCGACGACGCCGCGATTGTACCAGGAGCGGTCGAAGAGCACGATCTCGCCCGCCGCCGGCAGTTCGGCGGCGTAGCGCTGGAAATACCATTGCCCGGCCTCGGTCTCCGAGGGCTTCGACAGCGCCACGACGCGGGCGCCGCGCGGGTTGAGGTTCTCGCGGAAGCGCTTGATCGTGCCGCCCTTGCCGGCGGCGTCGCGGCCCTCGAACAGCACCACGACCCGGGCGCCGGTCTCCTTGACCCAGGATTGCAGCTTCACCAGCTCGATCTGCAGGGCCTCGAGCGCGCGCGCGTAGTCCTTGCGGTCCAAGCGCTCGGCATAGGGGTAGCTCGGCGTGATGAGGTCGTTCTTGCCGGCGCCCCGGATCGCCGCGCGGAGCTCTTCGGGCGCCTGCGACTCGTGAAAGGCGCTGATCGCGCCGTCGAAGGGCAGGGTCACCGGAATCCTCCTCGCTTGCGGGTGCACCGCACTATGGAATGCGGGGCCGGGCGGCGCAAATCTCAGCGCAGCCCGGCGCGCCGCGCGGCCCGGTCGATGGCCGCGATCACCGCCCCGGGGGCTGCGTGGTGCGGCATGTGGCCGATCCCGTCCAGCAGCGTCAGGCGGGCATTGGGCAGAAGCCCGACGAGCCGGCGGGAATGCACCTCGGGCGGGACGATCGTGTCGGCGGTGCCGTGCAGCAGTTCGACCGGCAGCGTCAGACCCGGATAGCGCTCCGCCATCGCTACGACATGCGGGCGGAGCGTGTTGACCTGACGGGCATTGGCGCGCAGCGACCCCGGCCGCAGGGTCAGGTCCGGCCCGAGATGCGCGAGGTAGCCCGGCGGCACCGGCTGCGGCGCGAAGATCGACTCGGTGGCGCCTTCCACGGTGCCGCGCCCGGCCGTGGCCGAGACCACCGGCGCCAGCAGCCCGCCGCCGACCGACGAGCCGAGCAGGGTGTATTGCAGCCCCAGATCGCCGGGCCAGGGCATCGTCGCGCCGGCGAGGATGACGAGCCCCGATGCCGGCCGGTCGAGCCCCCAGGCCATGGCCACCGCGCCGCCATAGGAATGGCCCAGCACCAGCGGCCGCTCGGCGCCGAGCTTGGCGGCGGCGCGCGACAACAGCGCCGCCCGCACAGCCGGGCTTTCGCCGGCGGCGTTGAAGGTGCCCTCGTAGGCCGGGCTCGCGCGGTCGGTATAGCCCATGCCGGGCCGGTCGAAGGCGATCACCCGGTAGCGGTCGTCGAGCCGCCGGGCGAGGTCGAAGGTGAAGTCGCGCAGGTTGCCCGACGCGCCGTGGACGAGCACCAGGTCCGGTCCGCTGCCGGAGACCCAGGCATGCACCCTGCGGCCATCGACCTCGACGAAGCGGCCCAGAGGCGGGGTCGTGGCCTCGGCGGCGTCGCTCTGGCTCTCCGCCCGGCGGTCCACCGCCACCGCGCAGGCCGTCAGCAGCACGAAAACGAGGGCAAGCGCGGCTTTCAGGACCATGCGCACAGGATCATCGCGGCATCACTTTCTCAGATCGGTGCGGTCGGCCCCGATGCGGGTGAAATCGTAGGGAGTCGTCAGGTAGATCTCGGAAATCCAGTTGCCATAGAGAAGGTGGGCATGGCTGCGCCAGCGGTTCTGCGGCATCCGGCTGGGATCGTCGTCGGGGTAGTAATTGCCCGGCACGTTGATCGGCTGGCCGGCGGCCACGTCGCGATCGTATTCTTCCTTCAGGGTGCCGGAATCGTATTCCAGGTGGTTGAAGATGTAGAGCGCGTTGCGGCCCGGATCTTCGACCAGGCAGGGCCCGGTCTCGTCGCTGTCGATGAGGATCGGCAGGCCCGCGCGTTCGACATCGGCGCGGCGGATCTCGGTCCAGCGCGACACCGGGATCACCATGTCGTCGGAGAACCCGCGCAGGTAGGGCGAGGCCGGCTGGCGGTTGACGTGGCGCACGCAACCGAAGGCCTTGGCCGCCAGCGAATGCTTGGGCACGCCGTGGAAGTGGTTGATCATCGCCATGGCGCCCCAGCACACCGCGAAGGTCGAATGGACGTGGCTCTGGGTCCAGTCGAAGACCTGGGTAAGCTCGTCCCAGTAGGTCACCTCGTCATAGGGCAGATGCTCGATCGGGGCGCCGGTGATGATCAGCCCGTCGAATTTCTGGCCCGAGGCCGCGACCTCCTCGAAGGGCCGGTAGAAGCTCTCCATGTGCTCGGCGGCGGTGTTCTTGGTCTCGTGGCTGGTCATCCGGATCAGCGACAGCTCGATCTGCAGCGGCGTGGCGCCGATCAGCCGGGCGAACTGGTTCTCGGTCTGGATCTTCTTCGGCATCAGGTTCAGCAGCCCGATATGCAGCGGCCGGATGTCCTGCTTCTCGGCGAGTTCCTCGGAAATCACCATGACGCCTTCGCGGTTCAGAACATCGAAGGCCGGCAGGTCGGCGGGCAGGCGGATCGGCATGGGCGGCTTTCCTGGACAGTCGAAATGCCGAGATAGGCGGTTCCGCTCATGGGCTCAAGCCGGCGCGGCGGGCGATTGACCGACCGTTGCACGAGGCGCAGCATGGGAAGGCGCGCCGGCCCCGGGCCGGGCGTCTTTTGATTCAGGAGATTTCAGCATGCGCGTTTCGTTCCCCGCCGCGATTGCGGCGCTTCTGGCGGGCGCCGGGATGGCCGGCGCCCAGATGTCCGACGACGAATTGCAGCGCTGCGTCTGGCGCTGCCTCGCCGGGTTCGGCCCGGCCGAGAACCCCGCCTATCACCAATGCGTGGAACGCCAGTGCAGCCCCGGCACCCGGCCCGCCGCGCCGGCGCAGAGCCGCCCGGCCCCGGCCGACCCGACCGCCGCCTGGCAGGCCGGGCGGTCCTCGGACGGCACCGGCTTTGCCGGGATCGACGGCGCCGCCGGGCGGACCGGGCTCTACTATCTCTGCCGCGGCGGCCGCGGCACCCTGCGTCTCGTCGGGTTGCCGGCGGCCGGCGGCGCCGTTGTCGAGGTCGACGGCCGGGCCCACCGCCCTGGCTTCCGCGCCGCCGGCGGGCATGCCGAGGCGGCGCTGGCGCCGGGCGCGGCGCTGCTCGCGGCGCTGCGCAGCGGGCGCCGGGTGCGGGTCACGGGGGATGACGGCCGGACGCTGCTCGACCTGCCGCTCGCCGGCTCGGGCCGGGCGCTGGGGCAGGTGATCGCCGGCTGCTGAGGCCGGTTCAGCCCGGCAGGGCGGCGGCGATGACGTCCTCGAAATCCGCGGGGCTCTTCACCGCCGCCATCGCCTCGGCCGGGACGGTGACGCCCCAGCGCCGGGCCATCGCCTCGTAGATCGGCTGGCGGTGCGCCAGCGCCTGGGCGTAGGTCCAGCGGATGAAGGCGTCGGGGTCGACCTTGTCCTCGGCCACGCCCATCTGCGCCAGGTAATCGTGCCAGACCCGGACGAGGAAATCGGGTCGGTAGGCCATCGGCTTGGGATCGCGGTCGAAGCGCCGGATCAGCTCCTCGGTATGGGCGGCGCTGCCCTCGATCCAGACCATCAGGCAATGGCGCGACAATTCCCGCAGGATCGGATCCTCGGGGTTCTCGGGATCGACCCATTCGCAGATCGACCCGCCGGTGTCGCAGACGAAATGCGGGTAGCCGTAGATCGCCTCCGCCCGGTCGATGAAATAGCCGGTATCGAGCAGCGCCTGGGTCTCGGCCCGGGCGAACTGGTCCTGGCGGCGCTGGTAATCGGCGATCGGCAGGCCGCCGCGCTCGCGGTCGCCCGGCTTGCCGAGATAGGCCGAGACCGGCGACAGGTTCTCGAAGGTGATGTTGGAGCCGATATAGATCGAATCGGACATCAGCAGGTCGCGCAGGAACGGCACCTTCATCGCCTCGCGCTTGGCGTTGTCGGCGATGTATTCGCCCATGTAGCGGGTGCCGATGCGGTAATCGATGGAATAATGGAACCACTCGCCGGACTGCCGCAGCAGCGACGAGACATGAGTCTTGCCCAGCCCCGACATGGCGAACAGCACCACGCGTTTCTTCGGCGCCGCGCGCCACTCCCCGGCGGTCTGGTAGATCATTGCGGCGGCCCGTTCCTTCTGTGCTGCCGGCGATGCCTAGCCAGAGCCGGGCGGCGCGTCAAACCCTCCGGCGGGCCCGCGGCCTGACCAGCCGCAGCAGGCGGCCGTCGAGGATCGCCAATCCCGCGGCCAGCATCGCGAAGCCCCACCAGGCCGACGGGCCGAGCGCCTCGTCGCGCACCAGCGCGCCCAGCGTGATCGCCACCGGCGGGATCAGCAGGGTGACCAGCAGCAGGTTGCCGCTGCCCGCCATGGCGAGGATGCGGTAATAGAGGAGATAGGCCCCGGCGGTGCCGATCAGCGCGTAATAGCCCACCGCAACCACGGTGGGCGCGGCCAGGTTCAGGCTGGGCGGGCCCTCGACGAGCCAGGCCAGCGGCAGCGCCAGCGCGGTCGCCCCGGTGAGCATGCCGGCCGCCGCCACCTCGGGCGCCAGACCGCCCAGCCGGGCCCGCGCCCAGGCGCCGGCCAGTGCGTAGGACAGCGTGCCGCCGATCACCGCGAGCTGCGCCAGCGCGGTGATGTCGAGCTCGGCCAGCGCGCCCCAGCCGATGGCGGTGGCGACGCCGGCGAAGCCCAGCCCGACGCCGGCGGCCCGGCGCAGGGTCAGCCGTTCGTCGGCAAACACCAGCGCCGCCACCAGCACGCCCCAGAGCGCCGTGGCGGCGTTCAGGATCGAGGTCAGCCCGGTGGTGATGTGCAGCTGCCCCCAGGCCATCAGGGTGAACGGGATGACGTTGTTGAGCGCGCCCATCACCAGCAGCGCGGCCCAGAGCCGGGGCGCGCGCGGCAGCGCCCGGCCGCGCCAGAGCGCCCAGGCCCAGAGCGCCAGCGCCGCCGGCGCCACCCGCCAGGCGACCACGGTCAGCGGCCCGATCTCGTCGAGCGCGGTGCGGATGGCAAGGAAGGAGGCGCCCCAGATCAGGGCGAGGAGGGCGAGTTCCGCCCAGGCGCGGTCGGGGAGCGAGGTCTGCGGTGTCATGGCGGTGATCTTGGCGCGGGGCGGCGGGCCGGGCGACCCGGAACCTGCGGCTTCGGAGAGCCCGAACGCGGACGGGGCGCCCCGTGGGACGCCCCGCCGCATGTCCCTCCGAGGGGGAGATCAGAAGGACATTTCGGCCCGGAAGCCCACGCCCCAGACGTGGTTGTCCTCGAAGCTCGCCACCTGGGTGTTGGCGACGCCGATATCGGCATCGCCGAGCCAGGAATAGTTCACCCCGCCCGAGAAGGTGACGGGGCCGTGATTGTACTGGCTGCCCAGGGTCACGCCGAACAGCCCGTCGGTCGGCGCCAGCGGTGACACCAGCCCGTCGTCGTTCGAGGGCTCGTAGATGAAGGTCACCGATCCGGCGAGATCCTCGCTGAAGCGGCGGCCCAGACCCAGCGAGTAGCGGTGCCCGTCCTCGAGGTTGACGAGGTCGCTGTTCAGCACGGTGGGGATCACGTCGACGGCGGAGAAATCGGTCCAGCGGTAGGAGGCCAGCAGCAGCGTGTCGGCGGCGATCCCGGTCTGGAAGTCGAGGTTGAACGAGGCCGGGGTGACGTACTCGATGTCGCTGTCGAAGGTGCCGCCGAAGAGGCGCTCGCGGATCTCGCCGTCGTGCTCGATCTCGAAGCTGTAGGCGCCCGAGACGCGCAGCGCGATGTCGGGGATCTCGTAGGCCGCGCCCAGCACGTAGCCCGGCTTGGTGTCGCGCTTCATGTCGAACTGGTAGCCGTCGCCGGCCGCGAAGGCCGCGGATTGCGCGCCGACCTGGGCGCCCAGCGCGCCGACCGTGGCGGGGCCGCCCAGCGCCGCCACGGCGGCCGGATCGCCGCGCAGCGCGGCGCCGAGCGTGCCGGCATCGACGCCCGCGCCGCGCGCCACGGCGGCGGTGGAGATGGCGCCCTGGTAGGCCAGGCCGTTGAGGTTCACCCGCGCCGAGACGCGCTCCGCCTTGATGCCGGCGAAGACGCTGAAGCGGTCGCTGATCTTGTAGCGTCCGAGCACCGTCGCCGCCTCGGCATCGAGCGCCGCGCCGGTGCCGCCCAGCAGGCTGGTGGCCGGGTCGGCGTCGTAGCTCACATCGACGCCGTAGGGCTGGTCGAAGATCACCGAGTAGTTGAATCTCGGGCCCACCGCGTTGGTGTAGCTCATCGTCGTGACGGTGTAGTTCTCGCCGACATCGTAATCGGTGCCGCCATTGTCCTCGCCGGTGACGCTGGGCATCACCAGGCCCATGGCGACGCTGCCGGAATCGTCGGGCGCAAAGATCGGCAGGATGCTCTGGTAGGAGCGGTCGATGCCCGCGGCCTGTCCAGCGGTGGCCGCGAGCGACAGCGCCACCGCTGCCCCCCCGATACGCAGGTGGTTCATGAATATTCCCTCATTCCGAAGCGGAAGTCTCCTCAAGGTAGATTGCTAGAAAGAGGGAATGGAACGGTCAATTTTGACGGGACGTCACGACTGGGGCGGCGCCGCAACGTCACTTTTTTGTAACGCGCGCCGCGGGTCCCCGGGTCTCGCGCCAGATGTTGTAGTAATTGGCGCCGAAGATCACCGCGGCGCCGGCAAAGACCCACGGGTCGAGCGGTTCGGCATAGACCAGCATGCCCACCACCGCGATCACCGGCAGGCGGCTGAAATCCATCGGCATGACGACCGCCGCGGGGGCCAGCGACAGCGCCGTGGTCAGGCAGTAATGCGCCACCAGACCGGCGCAGGCGATCAGCGCGATCCACGGCCAGGAGGAGGCGCCGGGCCAGGCGATGTCGCCGTCGATGCCGGCGCAGACCAGCCCGAAGACCGATTGCATCACCGTGAGCCAGAACAGGATCGACACCACGCTCTCGCTGCGCGCCAGGCGCCGGGTGAAGACCGCCGAGCCCGCGAAGCCGATCGCCGCCAGCGCCGCCGCCAGCAGGCCGGGCTCGAAACTGTCGGGCGAGGGCCGGGCGACGATCAGGATGCCGGCGAAGCCCACCGCGGCGGCGATCGCCCGGCTGCGGGTCAGGCGCTCGCCGAGGATCAGGGGCGACAGCGCCACGACCCAGAGCGGCGAGGTGAATTCGAGCGCGAAGACCTGCGCCAGCGGCGCCGCGGTGATGGCGTAGAACCACAGGTTCTGGCCGGCGAAATGGCTCAGGTTGCGCAGCGTGTGCAGCCCCATCCGGCGGGCGCGGATCTCGGCCAGGCGGCCGGCGGCGCGCGCCGCCAGGGTCACGATGGCGATGCCCAGAAGGCTGCGGAACAGCATGATCTCGAAGGTGTCGAGCTCGAGGCTGACGGCGCGGCCGGCCACCGCCATCGAGCTGAAGGAGACGATGGCGCCGATCATCCAGAGGCTCGCGCGGAGCGTGGCGCGGGCCGGCATGGCGGGCTGGGCGGCGGCGGTCATCGGCTCTCCGAAGATCAGGGGCGGGCGGTCATTCCCATTCGATGGTGCCCGGCGGCTTCGAGGTCACGTCGTAGGTGACGCGGTTGATGCCGCGCACCTCGTTGATGATCCGCGTCGCGGTCTCGCCGAGGAAATCGTGGGAGAACGGGTAGTAATCCGCGGTCATGCCGTCGACCGAGGTGACGGCGCGCAGCGCGCAGGCGAAATCGTAGGTCCGCCCGTCGCCCATCACGCCGACGGTGCGCACCGGCAGGATCGCCACGAAGGCCTGCCAGATCTCGTCGTAGAGACCGTGGCGGCGGATCTGGTCGATGAAGATCGCATCGGCCTTGCGCAGGATGTCGAGCTTCTCGCGGGTGATCTCGCCCGGGCAGCGGATGGCGAGGCCGGGCCCGGGGAAGGGATGACGGCCGATGAAGCTGTCGGGCAGGCCGAGCTCGCGCCCGAGCGCACGCACCTCGTCCTTGAACAGCTCGCGCAGCGGCTCGACCAGCTTCAGGCCCATCTTCTCGGGCAGGCCGCCGACATTGTGGTGGCTCTTGATGGTGACCGAGGGGCCGCCGGAGAACGACACGCTCTCGATCACGTCCGGATAGAGCGTGCCCTGGGCCAGGAAGGCCGCGCCCTCGATGCGGTCGGCGTGCTTCTGGAAGACGTCGATGAACAGCCGGCCGATGGTCTTGCGCTTAATCTCGGGGTCGGAGACGCCCTCGAGCTCGCCGAGGAACAGGTCGGCCTCCTCGGCATGGATCAGCGGAATGTTGTAATGGTCGCGGAACATCGACACGACCTCGTCGGCCTCGCCCTGGCGCAGCAGGCCGTGATCGACGAAGACGCAGGTCAGCTGGTCGCCGATCGCCTCGTGGATCAGCACCGCGGCGACCGAGCTGTCGACGCCGCCGGAGAGGCCGCAGATCACCTTGGCGTCGCCGACCTGTTCGCGGATCTTGCGGATCGCCTCCTCGCGGTAGGCCCCCATGGTCCAGTCGCCGGTGAAGCCGGCATCGCGGATGAAGTTCTCGTAGAGCGTCCGGCCGTTCGGGGTGTGGTGCACCTCCGGGTGGAACTGCACGGCGTAGAAGCGCCGCTCCAGATCGGCGGTCACCGCGAAGGGCGCGCCCGGCGAGGTGCCGTAGACCGCGAAGCCCGGGGCCAGCTTGGAGACGTGGTCGCCATGGCTCATCCAGACCTGTTCGCGGCCCGAGCCGTCCATGAACCAGCCGGTCAGCAGGTCGATCCGCTCCTCCTTGGGCGTGACCCAGGCGCGGCCGAATTCCGCGGTGCCGTCGCCGGCCTCCACGGTGCCGCCGAGATCGGCCATCATCGCCTGCTGGCCGTAGCAAATGCCGAGGATCGGCACGCCGAGCCGGTAGACCGAGGCCGGCGGCCGGGGCGAGCCCTCGCGGGTGACGCTGTCCGGCCCGCCCGAGAAGATCACCGCCTTCGGCGCGAACTCCGAGAGGAAGGCGTCGGTGACGTTCTGGTAGGGGTGGATTTCGCAATAGACGTTCAGTTCGCGCAGGCGACGCGCGATGAGCTGCGTCACCTGGGAGCCGAAATCGATGATGAGCAGGCGGTCATGCTGGGTCATGGCACAGCGCATTAGGCGCAAGCCGCGCCCGGCGCAAGGCGCCAGCGTTCCGGCTCCGGCCGGGGCGCGCCCGGGGGGCCACCCGGCGGGTCCGGCCCCGGCCCGGCACGTGGCCGGGGCGGCGCCGGCCGTCACCAGGGGGCGGCGGCGGCGGCCCAGGCGCGGCGGGCCAGGACCGCGACATGGCGGGCCGGGGGGTAGCCGGCGCGGGCGCCGCGGCGCGCCTGATCGAGATCGGCCTCGATCTCGATCAGGCGGTCGAGGGCGGCCTCGAGCCCGGCGGGCAGCGATCCCAGGAGCCGCGGCAGGTCGGTGTCGCGGCGGTAGCCCTCGGCGCCCATGCGGGCCGCCCGCACCAGCAGGCGCGGCCGGCGCAGGGTCTCCGAGATGTGGGCGATATTGTGCATGACGGCGCTCCTCTGCGACACGGATCACGCGAGCCTGTCACAGTCCGGACCGGCGTTGCCGCGGCGCCCCGCGCAGCGAACGCAGCCATTTCATAAGTTTATGGATTTGAGACAAAACTGCCCGGCAGCGAGCCCGTTAAGGTTCGTTCAATAATTGCAACCAACGGTTGTTGCGACGGGGGAACGGGTTTGGGGACAGAACCGGGGAAAACCATGGGGACAAACGGAGTGCTGGAGAGCCGACGCAAGGGTCCGTCCGCAGGATTGCCGGGCTGGGTGCCCGACGATGCTCGCCGCTACATCGCGCATGTCGAGGGCGGCGCCTCGTTGCGGGCGCTGGCGCGGGCCACGGGCTGCCATCCCTCGACCGTGCTGCGCCAGGTGCGAAAGCTGGAGATTCGCCGCGACGATCCGCTGGTCGATGCGGCGCTGCGGCGGCTCGGCGGGATCAGGCGGGGCGCACGCCCCAGGCAGAACGGAAGGGAGCGCGCGATGACCGGACGCAATCTGAACGCTGCAGAGGCCCCCGACGAGGCCACGCTGGCGCGCGAGGGCGGGGCGGTGCTGCGCCGCCTCTGCGAGGCCGGCGCCGCTCTGGCGGTGGCCCAGGACATGGAGAAGGCGGTGGTGGTGCGGGAACTGGCCTGCGGCGAGACCGCCCGCACCGCGGTGGTCGACGCGGCGCTGGCGCAGGCGCTGGCGCTGCAATCCTGGATCGCCTGCGACGCCCCGGGCCGGGTGTCGCGCTACCGCATCACCGCCAAGGGGCGCGCCGCGCTCGACCGGCTGCGCCGCGACGCCCCGGCGCCGGGCATGGCCGAGGCGGCGGCGATGTTCCGGCCCGCCGCCGCCGAACCCGAGGGGCCCGAGGCGCTGCGCCCGCGGCCGCCGCATGGCGAGACGCCGCTGCAGACGCTGGCGCGGCGCCGCGAGAAGTCCGGCAAGCCGTTCCTGACCCGGGCGCTGGTGGTGGCCGGCGAGCGGCTGTGCGATGATTACGACCTGTCGCGGCTCGATGACGCGGCGCCGCCGGACTGGTCGGCGGTGCTGCGCGGCGACGCGCCGATGCCGGAGCTCGCCGTGGCGGCCGGGTTCGGCCCCGAGGCCGCCAAGGTCCGGCTGGCGCGCGCCCTCACCGATCTCGGCCCCGGCCTGGGCGACATGGCGCTGCGCTGCTGCTGCCTGCACGAGGGGCTCGAGGCCACCGAGAAGCGGCTGGGCTGGTCGGCGCGCTCCGGCAAGATCGTTCTGCGCATCGCGCTGCAGCGGCTGCGCCGCCATTACGAGCAGCAGGGTCCCGAGGGCCGCGGCATGAT
The DNA here is from genome assembly GCF_054482755.1 of Roseivivax sp. CAU 1761. Taxonomy (NCBI): domain Bacteria; kingdom Pseudomonadati; phylum Pseudomonadota; class Alphaproteobacteria; order Rhodobacterales; family Roseobacteraceae; genus Roseivivax; species Roseivivax sp. CAU 1761. Next base: position 6,041 of record NZ_JBTLRM010000033.1, on the reverse strand, counting down.
CGGCTGAGACGCCGCGCGGCGGCCCGGCCGGCCACGCCGAGCGGTGCAGGAGGCCGACCGCAGCCGGGTGCCGCGCAGCCTGCATGGCAGCCATGCAGGACGTTGCGGGGCTGGCGGAGCCTCCTGCGATTCCCTATTCTGCGCCGAATGGCTTAAGATATTGGGGGCAACCGCCATGCGCGATCTCAAGATCCCGGACCAGCGGCACCCGGAGAAGGCCCGCCGGCCCGACAGCGCGCAGCCGAAGAAACCGTCCTGGATCCGCGTGCGGGCCCCGGGCGGGCAGGGCTATGCCGATACCCGCAAGATCATGCGCGAGCACAAGCTCACCACGGTCTGCGAGGAGGCCGGCTGCCCCAATGTCGGCGAATGCTGGAGCCAGGGTCACGCCACCATGATGATCATGGGCGAGATCTGCACCCGCGGCTGCACCTTCTGCAACGTCGCCACCGGCCGGCCCGACGCACTCGACGCCTTCGAGCCGGGCCGGGTCGCCGATGCGGTGCAGAAGCTCGGGCTGAACCACGTCGTGATCACCTCGGTCGACCGCGACGATCTCGACGATGGCGGGGCGGAGCATTTCGCGCAGACCATCCGCGCCGTGCGCCACCGCGCGCCGGGCACCACGATCGAGATCCTGACGCCCGATTTCCTGAAATGCGCGCCCGAGGCGCTCGAGGTGGTGGTGGCGGCGCGGCCGGACGTCTTCAACCACAACCTCGAGACGGTGCCTGGCCTCTATCCCGAGGTGCGGCCCGGGGCGCGCTACTTCTATTCGCTGCGGCTGCTGCAGCGGGTCAAGGAGCTCGACCCGTCGATCTTCACCAAGTCGGGCATCATGGTCGGCCTGGGCGAAACCCGGCCGCAGGTGCTGCAGGTGATGGACGACCTGCGCTCGGCCGATGTCGATTTCATGACCATCGGCCAGTATCTCCAGCCCACCTCCAAGCATCACCGGATCGACCGCTTCGTGACGCCGGAGGAATTCGCGGGCTACGAGACCGCGGCGCGCGGCAAGGGCTTCCTGATGGTGTCCTCGACGCCGCTGACCCGCTCCTCCTACCATGCCGGCGACGATTTCGCCCGCCTGCGCGCGGCGCGCGAGGCACGGCTGGCGGCGGCAGCACGGACCTGAGGCCGGGGCGGCTCAGGTCTCGGGCAGCGCCTTGAGATAGGCCGCCACCGCCTGCCGGTCCTCGGCGCTGAGCTGTTTGAAGTTCTCGATCACCGCCACCATGTGGCCGCCGGCGCTGTCGAAGTCCGGGGTGAAGCCGGTCTCGAGGTAATAGGCGATGTCGGTCGCAGACCAGTCCAGCGCCTCGGGACGCAGCGTCGGGATGCGGCCCTCGCCCGAGGGGTTCGGCGCGCCGGCGAGCCAGGCCTCGCGGTCGAGCGCGCCGAGCCGCCCGCGCGGGGTGTGGCATTCGCCGCAATGCGCGAGCGCCTCGACCAGTTCGCGGCCGCGCGCCAGTTCCGGGTCGAGATCGCCGGTCATCACCCAGGCGTCGTCGAGGTAGAGCGCCTTCCAGAGGCCCAGCCCGCGGCGGATGTTGAACGGAAAGCCGACCTCGTGCGGCTGGCTCGGCGTGGCATCGGCGGGCAGGGTCTGGAGATAGGCCCAGAGATCGGCGACCTGCTCGGGCGTCATGCGGCTGTAGGCGGTGTAGGGAAAGGCCGGGTAGTAGTGCCGCCCCTCGGGCGAGACGCCGCGCCTGAGCGCCCCGGCGAGGTCGCTCAGCGTCCAGGCGCCGATGCCGGCCTCGGGATCGGTCGAGATGTTGGGCGCGACGAAGGTGCCGAAGGGCGAGGGGAAGCGCTGTCCCCCCGCCAGGACCAGCCGGTCCGCGCCCTCGGCCTCGGGCGCATGGTGACAGGAGGCGCAGCCGGCGGCGAGAAACAGCGTCTCGCCGCGCCCGGCATCGCCCTCGAGCCCGTCATAGACGGATTCCGAGGCCGGCACGGCCCGGGTCAGCCAGAGCCCGGCCGCCACCGCAAGGACAGCCAGTGCACCGAGCGGTGGCAGCAGCTTGCGCATCCCGGGCCTATTGCGGCTGGCGGTAAGTGTCGTGGCAGTTCTTGCAGGCATTGCCCAACTGGCCCATGGCCGGCCCGAGCGCCTCCTGACCGGTGGCCGCGACCTGCTGCATCGCCTCCGCCTGTTCACCCAGTGCCGCAAACTTGGACTGGAAGTCACTGAAATCGTCCCAGATTTCCGGCAGTGCCCGGGTCCCCTCGCGGTCGAGATTGCTGCTGCCCTCGGGCCAGAGAATGGGCTGGTGAATGCCGGTCACCGCGGCGATGGAATCGGCGGCGGATTGCGCCGTCTCCGAATCGTAGTCGATCTCGCCCTTGGCCATGCCGCCGAGGATGCCGAGGTTCAGCGCGAGGATGCGGAACTGGCCCTGGCGCGCCTTGAGCTGGGCGGAGAAATCCTCCTGCGCGGTGGCCGGAACGGCCAGTGCGAGGGCGGCGACGACGAGGGTGGAACGCAACATTCTAATCTCCCGCGAAAAGGATATATGCAACGTTCCGCATCCTAAGGAGATTTGGCCTTCCGGCAATCCTCGTCTCGGCCCCGTGCGCCGGTGCGGCCCGGCCCGGGGCCGCGCCGGGCCCGCCGGGGAAACGTCCCGTATCCGAGAGACTTGCCCGCCGCGATTGACGCAGAACGCGAAAGCCCTCCCGCATCGGGAGGGCTTCCTTCACCGCAACGTGAGCGATGGCGCCAGGCTCAGCCGTGCCCGCGTGCCACCAGCCGCGGCAGCATGGCGGAGAAGTCGCGGCCCCGGCCGTCCTCCTCCTCGACGAAGGCGCGGTAGATCTCGGTCGCGGCGCGGCCCAGCGGCGTGTCGGCATCGGCCTGGGCGGCCGCTTCCATGGCGAGCCGCAGATCCTTCAGCATCAGGTCGGCCGCGAAGCCCGGCTTGTAATCGTTGTCCGCCGGCGTCTTGGGCCCGACGCCCGGCGCCGGGCAATAGGTGTTCATCGACCAGGACGACCCCGAGGAGGTCGAGACCACGTCGAACATCGCCTGGCGGTCGAGACCGAGCTTGTCGGCCAGGGCGAAGGCCTCGCAGGTGACGATCATCGTCGCGCCGAGGATCATGTTGTTGCAGATCTTCGCCGCCTGACCGTTGCCCGAGGGGCCGCAATGCACCGCCTTCTGACCCATGATGTCGAAAAGCGGCCTGGCCGTTTCGAAGCCCGCCGAGTCGCCGCCGACCATGAAGGTCAGGGTGCCGCCCTGGGCGCCGCCGATGCCGCCCGAGACCGGCGCGTCGAGCGCCGAGAGACCGGCCGCCTGGGCCTGTTCGGCCACCGCGCGGGCCGAGGCCACGTCGACGGTCGAGCAATCGAGGAAGACCGCCCCCTTGGGCAGCGCCGGGATGATCTCGTCGGCGACGCGGCGCAGGATGTCGCCGTTGGGCAGCATGGTGATCGCGACCTCGGCGTCCCGCGCGGCGGCAGCGGCGCTGTCGGCGGCGGTCACGCCCTCGACGGTGACGCCGGCGGCGTCATAGCCGGTGACCTCGTGGCCCGCCTTGGCGAGGTTGGCGGCCATCGGGCCGCCCATGTTGCCGAGGCCGATGAATGCGATCTTCATGCCGTTTCCTTTCGGTCGTGGAAGTCGAGCCGCACCTCGGGCACCGGCTGCAGCATCCGGGCCACGTCGGCCAGCGGCAGCGCGTCGGGGGCGTGGCGCCAGGACGGGGTGCGGTCCTTGTCGATGATCTGGGCGCGCACGCCCTCGATCAGGTCGCCATGCTCGAGGCTGCGATGGGTGAAGCGGTATTCGTGGTCGAGCGCCCGGCGGATGTCCGCCCCCCTGGCGCGCAGCCGGTGCACCAGGTCCAGCGTGACGCCCATGGAGAGCGGCGAGGACGCCTCCATCTTGGCCAGTGTCTTGGCGGCGAACTCGCCCTCGGCGGCGCGCAGCGCGTTCAGCACGTCGCGCAGGGTCTCGCCGCCCATCAGCGCGTCGATCTCGGCCTGGCGCGCGGCGAGCGGGCTGTCCGGGGCGGGCTGCCCCTCGATCCGCGCCGCGTCGCCGGTCTCGCAAAGCGCGGCCTTCAGCGCCTCCCACCGGGCCTCGGGCACGAAGACATCGGCAAAGCCCGCATGCAGCGCGTCGCCGGGGCCCATCCGCGCCCCGGTCAGGCCGAGATACTCGCCGAGCCGCCCCGGCGCCCGCGCCAGCAGCAGCGAACCGCCGACATCCGGCACCAGCCCGATGCCGCATTCCGGCATGGCGATCTGGGTGCTTTCGCCGGCCACGCGGTGCGCGCAATGCCCGCCAAGCCCGACGCCGCCGCCCATGACAAAGCCGTGCAGGAAGCTGACGATCGGCTTGGGATATTCCGCGATCAGGGCGTTCATGCGGTATTCGTCGCGCCAGAAGGCCTGCGCGGTGCCGTAATCGCCGGCCTTGCCGGCGTGATACATCGCCGCGATGTCGCCGCCGGCGCAGAACGCCTTGTCGCCCTCGGCGTCGATCAACACCAGCGCCACCGCGTCGTCGTCGGCCCAGTCGAGCAGCGCGCGCTCGATGTCCAGGCACATCTGGTGAGTCAGCGCATTGAGCGCCTTGGGCCGGGTCAGGGTGATGCGGCCGGCGCGGCCCTCGGTCCGGATCGAGACGTCGCTCATGCCCGCTCCTCCAGCATCTTGCGCGCCACGATCAGGCGCATGACTTCGTTGGTGCCTTCGAGGATCTGGTGCACGCGAAGGTCGCGGACGATCTTCTCGACGCCGTAATCGGCGAGGTAGCCGTAGCCGCCATGCAGTTGCAGGCACTGGTCGGCGATGCGCGAGCCGGCCTCGGTGGCGAACTTCTTGGCCATGGCGCAGCGCTTGGTGGCGTCGGGGCGCTTTTCGTCCAGCGCCCAGGCGGCCTGGCGCAGGAAGGTGCGCGCGGCCTCGAGCTCGATCTCCATGTCGGCGAGGCGGAATTGCAGGGCCTGGAACTGGTCGAGGCTCTGTCCGAAGGCGCGGCGCTCGCCCATATAGGCCAGCGTCGCGTCGAGCGCCGCCTGCGCGGCGCCGATCGAGCAGGCGCCGATGTTGAGCCGGCCGCCGTCGAGGCCGATCATGGCGTAGCGGAAGCCCGCGCCTTCCTCGCCCAGGAGGTTGTCGGCGGGGATCGGGCAATCGTCGAACTGCACCTGCCGCGTCGGCTGCGCGCGCCAGCCCATCTTGTCCTCGAGGCCGCCGAAGCTGAGCCCCTCGGCGCCGTCCTCGACGATATAGGCCGAGACGCCCCTGGGGCCGTCGCCGCCCGAGCGCGCCATCACCACATAGGCGTCGGAATAGCCGCCGCCCGAGATGAAGGCCTTGGTCCCGGTGAGGCGCCAGCCCTCGTTGGTGCGCTCGGCGCGGGTCTTCAGCGCGGCGGCGTCCGAGCCCGAGCCCGGCTCGGTCAGGCAGTAGGAGAGGATGGTCTCCATCGCCACCGAGCCGGGCAGGAGCCGCGCCTTGAGGTCGTCGCTGCCGAAGCGGTCGATCATCGCGGCGCACATGTTGTGGATCGACAGGAAGGCCGCCACCGAAGGGCAGGCCATCGACAGCGCCTCGAAGACCAGCGTGCCGTCGAGCCGACCGAGCCCGGCGCCGCCTTCCTCCTCGGAGACGAAGAGACCGCCGAAGCCCAGCTCGGCCAGCCTGGGCCAGAGATCGCGGGGAATCGTGCCCTCGGCCTCCCAGGCGCGGGCCTGCGGGGCGATGTGCTCGGCGCCGAAGGCACGGGCCATGTCGAAGATCGCCGTCTGTTCCTCGTTCAGCGCGAAATCCATGAAACCTCCTCCCAAAGGTCCGCGGCCGGGGATGGCCGCGGGCAGTGTTCCAGTCTGCGCCAGCGGGCGCAATGCGGAGCGGCGCCGGGTGCCGTCGGGTGCGGCGGCGTGCTGCCCTCGTCATCCGGCGCGCCCGGCGGTCCCGCCGCTCCGCCGGTCGCCCGAAGCGCGGGCCGTACCTGCGACTCTTCCCGACCGGAGCAGCGCGGTGCCCTTGTCATCCGGTGCGCCCGGCGGCAGGCCGGGCAGCCC
>NZ_JBTLRM010000032.1:0-44847 GCF_054482755.1 Roseivivax sp. CAU 1761 | reverse complement strand
GCGCGACCGCAGCGCCTTGCGGGCGGGCGCCGCGGCGGGGGCGCCGCCCCCGCACCCCCGGGATATTTGCGCTCAGAAGAAGGGGGAGCGGGCCGCGCGGGGCGAGTTTACACCCCCGGCGGCGGGCGATACATCTGCTGCCCAAGTCATCGCCACATCCGCCGAAAGAGCCTTCATGCCGAGCCTGAACGAGATCCGGTCCGCCTTCCTGACCTACTTCGAGAAGCAGGGCCACCGCGTGGTGCCCTCCTCGCCGCTGGTGCCGCGCAACGATCCCACGCTGATGTTCGCCAATTCCGGCATGGTGCAGTTCAAGAACCTGTTCACCGGGGTCGAGAGCCGCGACTACACCCGCGCCACCACGGCGCAGAAATGCGTCCGCGCCGGCGGCAAGCACAACGACCTCGACAATGTCGGCTACACCCGCCGGCACCACACCTTCTTCGAGATGCTCGGCAATTTCTCCTTCGGCGACTACTTCAAGCAAGAGGCGATCCCCTTCGCCTGGGAGATGGTCACCAAGGAGCTCGGCATCGACGCCAAGCGGCTGCTGGTCACCGTCTACCACACAGATGACGAGGCGGCGGCGATCTGGAAGAAGGTCGCGGGCCTGCCCGACGAGCGCATCCTGCGCATCCCGACCTCGGACAATTTCTGGCAGATGGGCCCCACCGGCCCCTGCGGGCCGTGCTCGGAGATCTTCTTCGACCATGGCGAGAAATACTGGGGCGGCCCTCCGGGCAGCCCGGAGGAGGACGGCGACCGCTTCGTCGAGATCTGGAACATCGTGTTCATGCAGAACGAGCTGTTCGAGGACGGCACGATGCGCGAGCTCGACGCCCAGTCGATCGACACCGGCATGGGGATCGAGCGGGTCGCGGCGCTGCTGCAGGGCACCAACGACAATTACGCCACCGACCTGATGCGGGCGCTGATCGAGGCCTCGGCCGATGCCAGCTCGACCGATCCGGACGGGCCCGGCGAGACCCATCACCGGGTGATCGCCGACCACCTGCGCTCGACCTCGTTCCTGATCGCCGACGGGGTGATGCCGTCGAATGACGGCCGCGGCTACGTGCTGCGCCGGATCATGCGCCGCGCCATGCGCCACGCCCATCTGCTGGGCGCCAAGGACCCGCTGATGCACCGGCTGGTGCCGGCGCTGGTGGCCAAGATGGGCGGCGCCTATCCCGAGCTCGGCCGTGCCCAGGCGCTGATCCAGGAGACCCTGAAGCTCGAGGAGACCCGCTTCAAGGCGACGCTCGACCGCGGGCTGAAGCTGCTCGACGACGAGCTTGCCGGGCTGCCCGAGGATGCCGCCCTGCCCGGCGCCTCGGCGTTCAAGCTCTACGACACCTACGGCTTCCCGCTCGACCTGACCCAGGACGCGCTGCGCGAGCGCGGCCGGGCCGTCGACCAGGCCGGCTTCGACGCCGCCATGGCCGAGCAGAAGGCCAAGGCCCGCGCCGCCTGGTCCGGCACCGGCGAGGCCGCCGACCAGGCGATCTGGTTCGACGTGGCCGATGCGCACGGCGCCACCGACTTCCTGGGCTACGAGACGGAAAGCGCCGAGGGCGTGGTGCTGACGCTGGTCAAGGACGGCGCCGAGACCCGCTCGGCCGCGGCCGGAGACAGCGTGCAGATCGTGCTCAACCAGACGCCGTTCTACGCCGAGGCCGGCGGCCAGATCGGTGATACCGGTGTGATCCGCACCGAGGGCGGCCGGGCGCGGGTCACCGACACCCGCAAGAGCGCCGGCGTCTTCATCCATTTCGCCGAGATCGAGACGGGCGAGATCGCCGCCGGCGAGGCCGCCAAGCTCGAGGTCGACACCGACCGCCGTTCGGCGATCCGCGGCCACCATTCCGCGACCCACCTGATCCACGAGGCGCTGCGCCGCACGCTGGGCGATCACGTGGCGCAGCGCGGCTCGCTGAACGCGCCGGACCGGCTGCGCTTCGACTTCTCCCACGCCAAGGCGCTGAGCCCGGAGGAGCTGAAGGCGGTCGAGGACGAGGTCAACGGCTACATCCGCCGCAACGATCCCGTCGAGACCCGGATCATGACCCCCGACGATGCCCGCGCCATCGGCGCGCAGGCGCTCTTCGGGGAAAAATACGGCGACGAGGTGCGGGTCGTGTCGATGGGCCGGCAGGACGGGTCGGGCAAGGGCGCCGACGGCGCCACCTACTCGATCGAGCTCTGCGGCGGCACCCATGTGCGGCAGACCGGCGATATCGGCCTCTGCGTGCTGGTCTCCGACAGCGCCTCCTCGGCCGGGGTGCGGCGCATCGAGGCGCTGACCGGCAAGGCGGCCTTCGAGCATCTGCGCCGCCAGGACCGTCTGGTGGCGCAGCTGGCGCAGGATCTGAAGACGTCGCCCGGCGATCTCGCCGAGCGGGTGCGCACCCTGGCCGAGGAGCGCCGGGCGCTGTCGAACGAGGTGGCGCAGCTGCGCCGCGAGCTGGCCATGTCGGGCGGCGCCGCCGCCGCGCCCGAGGCCCGCGAGGTCGCCGGCGTACCGTTCCTCGCGCAGGTGCTGTCGGGCGTCTCGGGCAAGGACCTGCCGCCGCTGATCGACGAGCACAAGGCGCGGATGGGATCGGGCGCGGTGCTGCTGATCGCCGATACCGGCGGCAAGGCGGCGGTGGCGGCCGGGGTCACCGACGACCTGACCGGCAAGGTCTCGGCGGTCGATCTGGTAAAGGCCGCGGTGGCGGCGCTCGGCGGCAAGGGCGGCGGCGGCCGGCCCGACATGGCGCAGGGCGGCGGCGCCTCGGCGGAGGCGGCCCCCGAGGCCATCAAGGCGGCGGAAGCCGTGATCGGAGGATAAGACCATGCCCGCACTCTGGATCGCCCATGTCACGGTGACCGACGACGAGGCCTATGGCCGCTACGCCAAGCTCGCCGGACCGGCCATCGCGGCGCATGGCGGCGCCTTCATCGCCCGCGGCGGGCGCTACGTGCAGCTCGAGGGCACCGACCGCGCCCGCAACGTGGTGGCGAAGTTCCCGTCGCTCGAGGCGGCCGAGGCCTGCTACCGCTCGCCGGAATACCAGGAGGCGCTGGATCATGCCCGCGGCGCCTCCGAACGCGATCTGGTGATCGTCGAGACCACGGAATAATCCCGGTCGGGGCCGCGACCGCCACCGGCGCAGCGAGGGGCCAGCCCCTCGCGCTCCCCGGGATATTTCTCTCAGAAGAAGGACAGGACGCTCGAAGTGCCGGGCGCGCCTCCGGCCTTTTTCTGAGCGAAAATATCCCCGCCGGAGGCTTCGACGGCGCGACCCGTGCCACGCCGGGCGCGCTGCCCCGACCGCACCAGCCGCGCTGCCCTCGATGGGCGCCGCGGCACGCGGGGACCGGCGGCTCGCCGTGGCGGCAGCGTGTCGCGTGGCGCGCCGCTCAGCTGCCGGCGTCCGACGTCTCCTGGTACACGCCCTGTTCCTTCAGCGCGTCGAGCACTTCCTTGGGCATGTAGGTTTCGTCGTGCTTGGCGAGGATCTCGTGCGCCTCGAAGGTGCCGTCGACGAAACGGCCGGTGCCGACCATGCCCTGGTTCTCCTCGAACAGGTCGGGCAGCACGCCGGTGAAGACCACCGGCACGCTGGCGCCGCCATCGGTCACCCGGAAGGCGATCTGCTCGCCCTGGCCGCGCTTCAGGCTGCCCTCTTCGACCAGCCCGCCGATGCGGAACACCTCGTCGGGCGGCGGCGGCGCCTCGACCACCTGGGAGGGCGAGCGGAAGAAGTTGATGCCGTCGCGCATGGCATAGCCGATCAGCCCGGTGGCGCCGATCAGCGCCACCGCGGCCAGCGTCACCACCTGGATGCGGCGCTTCTTCTTCAGGGATGTCAGGGCCATTCATGTCCTCCGCAAGCTCGACCGCGGCGCAGTCTAGAGGGCCCGCGCGGGCCGCGCGAGGCGGACCGATGTCGCAACCCCGCCGGGCCGGATCCTGCGCTCAGGGAAAACAGGGCGCAAGCATCAGGCCCTGGGTCTCCGGCAGGCCGAGCATCACATTCGCGTTCTGCACCGCCTGCCCCGACGAGCCCTTGGTCAGGTTGTCGAGCGCCGCGACCACGATGGCGCGTCCGGCGATGCGGTCGCCGGTGACGCCGAGATGGCAGAAGTTCGAGCCGCGCACGTGGTGCGTGGACGGCGTCTCGCCGAAGGGCAGCACCTCGAGGAAGGGCTCGGCGGCATAAGCCTCGGCCAGCGTCCGGTGCACGGTGCCCGGATCGCCCGAGACATAGGCGGTGGCGAGAATGCCGCGATTCATCGGCAGCAGGTGGGGGGTGAACTGCACCTTCACCTCGCGCCCCGCCAGGGCCGAGAATTCCTGGTCGAACTCGCCCAGGTGACGGTGCGTGCCGCCCACCGCGTAGGCATTGCTGCCCTCGGAGAGCTCGGCATGGAGCAGGTTCTCCTTGAGCGACCGGCCGGCGCCCGAGACGCCGCATTTCAGGTCAAGGATGATGTCGTCGAGCCCGATCGCTCCGCCGGCGATCAGCGGCCGCAGCACGTATTGCCCGGTGGCGGCGTTGCAGCCGGTCCCGGCCACCAGCCGCGCCTCCCGGATGGCGTCCCGGTAGAATTCGGTGAGGCCGTAGACCGCCTCCTGCTGCATTTCGAGGGCGGCATGGGGATTGCCGTACCAGCGTTGGTAGTCCGCCGGGTCGCGGAGCCGGAAATCGGCCGAGAGATCGACGATCTTGAGGTGCCGCGGGAGTTCGCGGATGACCTCCTGGCTGGTCTTGTGGGGCAGCGCGCAGAAGCACAGGTCGATGCCGGAGAAATCGATCTCCTCCCAGGTCACCAGCTTCGGCAGGTCGAGGTGGCGCAGATGCGGGAAAACCTGCGCCATCTCCTGGCCGGCCTTGGAATTGGCCGCCAGCGCCGCGACCTCGAGGCCCGGATGGGTGGCGATCAGGCGCAGCAATTCGGCCCCGGTATAGCCGCTGGCGCCGATGATCGCGATCTGTTTGCTCATGCCTGTCTCCGTCGCAAGGGATGCCGCCGGTCTAGCGCCCCCGGCGCGGGCTCCGCAAGGCGGACCGGGTCAGGCCTTCTCGAAGCGGATCTCGCGGCGCAGGAACTGCGTGGCCTGGACCGAGACCTTGCGCGGATCGCCGGTGGTCAGGAACTTCGCCGCGCGCCCCGGCCCGCGCATGCCGGGATGACGCTCGAGGTAGTCGGCAAGGCTCTCGGCGACGATGCCGGCCTGCGAATAGACCTCCACCCCCGGCCCCAGCGCGTCGCGGAAGACGTCCTCCATCAGCGGATAATGCGTGCAGCCCAGCATCGCCGCCTGCGGCTCCGGCATCTTGCGCTTGAGGGCGTCGACATGGGAGCGCACCAGCGCCTCGGCGAGGATCATGTCGCCCTCCTCGATGGCGTCGACCAGCCCGCCGCAGGCCTGCGCCTCGACATCGACGCCGATGGCGCGGAAGGCCAGTTCGCGCTGGAAGGCACGGCTGCGCACGGTGGCGGGCGTCGCGAACAGCGCGACGTGGTTGACCGCGACCTCGCGCGGCGGCGAGTTGTCGCCCCAGTTGCGCTCGGTCAGGGCCTCGATCAGCGGCACGAAGACGCCGAGCACGCGCTTGTCGCGCGGCACCCAGGCCTCCTGCATGCGGCGCAGCGCGGCGGCGCTGGCGGTGTTGCAGGCCAGGATGACCAGGTCGCACCCCTCGGCCCAGAGCCGCTCCACGGCGCTGGTGGTGAGCTGGTAGATGTCGTCGGCGGTGCGCACGCCGTAGGGCGCGTTGGCATTGTCACCGAAATAGACGAAGGGCACCTCGGGCAGCCGTTTCGCCACCCGGTCGAGCACCGTGAGACCGCCCAGACCCGAATCGAAGATGCCGACCGCCATGCTCGCCCGCCTCCCTGTCGCGGGCATCGCCCGCGCCGTCTGCAAAGGAACGGGGGCGCGCCATGCGCCCCCTCGCGGGACTGCTCATAGTGCGGCGCGGGGCGGAGATCCATCCGCCGCGCGCCGATGCGTCATTCCGCGGCGCGCTTCATCCCGGCGCCGCCGTCGCGCAGCGCCGCCAGCAATTCCTCGCGGCGCTTCTCGGCCGTGGCGGCATTGGCCATCTTCACCGGGCCGAACCCGCGGATCGCGAGCGGCAGCTCGGCCAGCGCCACCAGCGCGGCGTGGCGGGCGGCATCGTGGCGCGGCAGCCATTCCGCCATGTCGGCCTCGTACTGGGCGATCAGCGCGCGCTCCATGCGGCGCTCCTCGGTGCGGCCGAACGGGTCGAAGGCGGTGCCGCGCAAGCCCTTCAGCCGCGCCAGCAGCCCGAAGGCACGCTCCAGCCGCTCGCCGAAGACGCGCTTCTTCGGTCGGCCGTCCGGCCCCTGCTTGGAGATCATCGGCGGCGCCAGGTGGAAATGCATCTTGAACTCCCCCTCGAAGGCCGCGCGGGCCTTCTCGCGGGTCTCAAGATGCAACCGCGCCACCTCGTATTCGTCCTTGTAGGACAGGAGCTTGTGATAGCCCTTGGCCACCGCCTCGCGGAGCTCGGGATCGGCGACGCGGTCGACCAGGGCGCGGTAGCGGCGGGCCAGGGCGCGGTTCTGATAGGCGGTCAGGTGCTCCTCGCGGAAGCGGATGCGCTCCTCGAGGCTCTTCGGCTTGGCGACCACGCGGGGCTCGGCCAGCCGCGCCGCCGCCTCGGGCTCGAGCGCCGCCCAGCGGCCGATCTCGAAGGCGCGCAGATTGCGCTCGACCGCGGCGCCGTTGAGCCGCACCGCATCCGCGATGGCGGCGTGCGGCAGCGGCACCAGGCCGTTCTGCCAGGCCGCGCCGAGGATCATCATGTTCGAGAAGATCGAGTCGCCCATCACCGCGCGGGCCAGTTCGGAAGCGTCGAAGAGGCTCAGCCGCTCTTTCAGTCGTTTCTCAAGAGCGAGCTTCAACTGGTCGATCGGCAAGGTGAATTCGGTGTTGCGGGTGAACTCTCCGGTGATGATCTCGTGGCTGTTGACCACGGCGCCGCTGCGGCCCTCGCGCAGCAGGCCCAGGGTCTTGGCGCCGGCGCTGACCACCAGGTCGCCGCCGATCAGCGCATCGGCCTCGCCGATCGCCACCCGGACGGCGTCGATGTCCGCGGGCGTCTCGGCCAGCCGCAGATGGACATGCACCGCGCCGCCCTTCTGGGCCAGACCCGCCATCTCCATCATCGCCGCGCCCTTGCCGGCGATCTGCGCCGCTTGCGCCAGCACCGCACCGATGGTGACCACGCCGGTGCCGCCGACGCCGGTGATCACCATGTTCCAGGTCTTGTCGATCGCCGGCAGCGCGGGCTCGGGCATGTCGGGCAGCGTCAGCTCCGCGGTGGCCCCCTTGCGCGGCTTGGCGCCGTCGAGCGTCACGAAGGACGGGCAGAAGCCCTTGAGGCAGGAATAATCCTTGTTGCAGGCGGATTGGTCGATGGCCCGCTTGCGGCCCAGCTCGGTCTCCAGCGGCACCACCGCGACGCAGTTCGACTGCACGCCGCAATCGCCGCAGCCCTCGCAGACCGCCTCGTTGATGAAGACCCGCGTGTCGGGATCGGGAAAGGCGCCCTTCTTGCGGCGGCGGCGCTTCTCGGCGGCGCAGGTCTGCACGTAGATGATGGCCGAGACGCCCGGCACCTCGCGCAACTCCTTCTGGACGTTGTCCATCTCCTCGCGGGGCCGCCAATCGACCGAGGCGGGAAAGTCCTCGCGCCGGGGTTCTTCTTTCTCGTCATAGACAACCGAGATTTTCTTCACGCCCATGGCGTGGAGTTCCTGGGCGATGCGGTCGGGCGTCAGGCCGCCCTCGTTGGGCTGCCCGCCGGTCATCGCCACGGCGTCGTTGTAGAGGATCTTGTAGGTGATGTTGGTGCCCGCGGCGAGCGCCGCGCGGATCGCCTGAACCCCGGAATGGTTGTAGGTTCCGTCGCCAAGGTTCTGGAAAATATGGGGAGTCTTGGAGAACGGCGCCTCGCCGATCCAGTTCGCCCCCTCGCCGCCCATATGGGTGAAGCCGGTGGTGTTGCGGTCCATCCACTGCACCATGTAGTGGCAGCCGATCCCGGCATAGCCGCGGCTGCCCTCGGGCACCTTGGTGGAGGTGTTGTGCGGGCAGCCGGCGCAGTAATAGGGCAGCCGTGCCGCGATCTCGGGTGCATTGTCGGATTTCCGCGCCTCGGCAATCATTTGCAGGCCGGCCTTCACGCGATCCGTGCCGCGGCCCTCCTCGATGAGGATGCCGCCCAGCTTCTCCGCGATCCAGATCGGGTCGAGCGCGCCGCGGGTCGGAAACAGCTCCTCGCGGTGCATGCCGCCGGCGCCGCCCTTGTACCAGCCATAGACCCGGCGGCCCTGCCGGTCGTCGAAGATCGCCTCCTTGACCTGCACCTCGATCAGCTTGCGCTTTTCCTCGACGATGACGATCAGGTCGAGATCCTCGGCCCAGTCGTGGAAGCCCTGCATGTCGAGCGGGAAGGTCTGGCCGATCTTGTAGGTGGTGAGGCCCAGCCGCTCGGCCTCGGCGGCGTCGATGCCGAGAATGTCGAGCGCGTGCACGAGGTCGAGCCAGTTCTTGCCTGCGGCCACGAAGCCGATCTTGGCGCCCGGCTTGCCCCAGACCCTCCGGTCCATGCGGTTGGCATGGCTGAAGGCCTCGGCGGCGTAGCGCTTGAAGTCGATCATCCGCGCTTCCTGGGCATGCGGCGTGTCGCCCAGCCGGATGTTCAGCCCGCCCTCGGGCATGGCGAAATTCGCCGGCTCGAGAAGTTGCATGCGGTCGGGGCGCCCGTCCACCACGGCGGTCGCCTCGATCGTGTCCTTCATCGTCTTGAGACCGACCCAGAGCCCGGAATAGCGCGACAAGGCGTAGCCGTAGATGCCGTAATCGAGGATCTCCTGCACGCCCGCCGGGGAGACGACCGGCATGTAGGCATCGACCAGGGCCCATTCCGACTGGTGCAGGACGGTGGAGCTTTCCCCGGTATGGTCGTCGCCCATCGCCATCAGCACGCCGCCATGCCGCGAGGTGCCGGCCATGTTGGCGTGGCGCATCACGTCGCCGGTGCGGTCGACGCCGGGCCCCTTGCCGTACCAGAGGCCGAAGACGCCGTCATGCTTGCCCTCGCCGCGCAGCTCGGCCTGCTGGCTGCCCCACAGCGCGGTGGCGGCCAGGTCCTCGTTCAGGCCCTCCTGGAACAGCACGTTGGCGGCCTTGAGCCAGCGGTCGGCCTTCTTCATCTGGAGGTCGACCGCGCCCAGCGGCGAGCCGCGGTAGCCGGTGACGAAACCGGCCGTGTCGAGCCCGGCCTTCCGGTCGCGGTGATGCTGGGTCAGCATCAGGCGCACCAGCGCCTGCGTGCCGTTCAGCAGCACTTCATCCTTGCCCAGATCGAAGCGATCGGTCAGGGAAATGTCCTGTTTGCTCATCGTCGCGCCTCCCCACGCCAATGACGGTGCATACTCTCGATAATAGGTCAAAATAGCTGACCTGAACAGGAAAATTCCGGTCCATGCTGCATTGCAGCGAAGATCGGCGGGCACATATTCGATATTTCGTGTACCAATGCCCAAACAGTGCGAAAGTGGACCTGATGGACTGGGACAAGCTCAGAATATTTCACGCCGTCGCCGATGCCGGCAGCCTGACCCATGCCGGCGACATCCTGCATCTCTCGCAATCGGCGGTGTCCCGCCAGGTCCGGGCGCTCGAGGAATCGCTGAACACCACGCTGTTCCACCGCCATGCCCGGGGCCTGATTCTCACCGAACAGGGCGAGCTGCTGTTCGACGCCACGGTGGCCATGGTGAAGCGCATCGAGGCGGCGACGGCGCGCATCCGCGACAGCGAGGAAGAGGTCTTCGGGGAGCTCCGGGTGACCACCACCACCGGCTTCGGCACGATGTGGCTGGCGCCGCGGCTGTCCAAGCTCTACGAGAAATATCCCCAGCTCAACATCGACCTGATGCTGGAGGAGCGGGTGCTCGACCTGCCGATGCGCGAGGCCGATGTGGCGATCCGCATGAAGGAGCCGAGCCAGGCCGACCTGATCCGCAAGCGGCTGATGAACATCCGCATGCGGCTCTACGCCTCGCCGGAATATCTCGAGCAGAACGGCGAGCCGAAGGACCTGAACGAATTGAAGGGCCATCGCCTGATCTGCCAAAACCCGCGTTCGGCGCAGGTCGCCTCGGGCCTGCAGCTGGTCCAGACGCTGATGACCAACGACATCCAGGGCATGCTGACCGTCAACAACTATTTCGGCGTGCTGCAGGCGGTGATCTCGAACCTCGGAATCGGGGTGTTGCCGGATTACATCATCGAGGATTTCCCGCGGATGGTGCGGGTGCTCCCGGGCGTCGAATCCAACGAGGTGCCGGTGTTTCTCGCCTACCCGGAAGAGTTGCGGCATTCCAAACGCATAGCCGCTTTCCGCGATTTCGTGCAGGATGAGATCATGGCCCACCGCGCCAGCCGCAAGGCGATGGGCGCCGATTGACCGGTGCCGTCATGCGCGGATTGCATATCGGAAATGTTGCACCTGCGGCATGGAATTCCTTGATCGACTCGTAACCGACCATTAATTCATCTTTCGAACGATGCGGCGCTCACCAGCGCATCATCTTCATACCTCCCTGTTGGACTTCGGCCGAGCCTTGTGCTCGGCCTTTTTTTGTCCGCTCTTCGGGCAACGGCAGGCCAGCCCCGGCGGCGGGCGGTTGCGCTGCGGCGCGGCATCCCGAATGTCGGACGCGGTCAGGCCGGGAAGACGAAGCAGCGGTCGCGCCGCACCGAGAGCCACATCGGCGTGCCCGGGTTGGGCAGGAAGACGTTCGGCACGGTGGCGCGCAGCACCTCGCCGTCATGCTCCATGCGGAACTCCACCAGGCTCTCCGAGCCCAGGAAGCGCGCGCGTTCGACATGGCCGCGGGCCGGGGCGCCCTGCCGCGTGCTGGGCGCCGGTCCGCGGCCCGAGCGGTCGAAATCGATCGAGACATGCTGCGGGCGGAAGACGATCTCGACCCGGGCGCCGTCGGGATGGCCGGGCGCCAGGAAATCCCCAAAGGGGGTATCGACCAGCGCGCCGTGGACCCGCCCCTCGATGACGTTGACGTCGCTGAAGAAGGCCACCGCGGCCTTGTCGACGGGCGCGTTGTAGATGTTGTAGGGCGCGCCGTGCTGGACGATGCGGCCGCCGCGCATCAGCGCGATCTCGTCGGCCATGCGCATCGCCTCCTCGGGCTCGTGGGTGACCAGCAGCACGCTGGTCCCCTCCTCCTTGAGCAGCGCCAGGGTCTCGTCGCGGATGCCGTCGCGCAGCCGGTTGTCGAGCCCCGAGAAGGGTTCGTCCATCAGCATGATGCGCGGCTTGGGCGCCAATGCCCGGGCCAGCGCGACGCGCTGCTGTTCGCCGCCGGACAGCTCATGCGGCCAGGCATCGACGAAATGGCCGAGCCCCACGCGGTCGAGCAGGCGGCGCACCCGCGCCTCGCGCTCGGCCCGCGGCCCCTTCAGGCCGAAGGCCACGTTCTGGCCGACGCTGAGATGCGGAAAGAGCGCGAAATCCTGGAACATCAGCCCGATTGACCGGCGCTCGGGCGGAACCCGGAAGACGGTGTCGCAGATCAGCCGCCCATCGACATGGATGGTGCCGGAATCCTGCCGGTCGACCCCGGCGATCATCCGCAACGTCGTCGACTTGCCGCAGCCCGACGGGCCGAGCAGGCAGGTGACGTCGCCGGGGCGGATCGCAAGCGACACGTCGTCCACCACGGTCTTGCCGTCGAAGCGCCGGATCAGATTGCGGATTTCCAACCGCGGGGCGGGGGCGTTCAAGGTCTCGGGTCTCACCTGCCGCTATCCAAGCGAAGTTCTCGGGTTTTGCCCGTAGCAGGCCCGCCGGCGCGCCGCAAGCCGCGGTCTCGCACCGGCGCCGCGGGGCGCGTCGCGGCCAGCGCTCATCCGACCGCCCGGGCCAGCCGCGGCAGCCGCGCCTTCTTGAGCAGCGGGCGCATCTCCCAGCTGCCCGAGGACAGGCGCCGCGCCTTGTCGAGCACCGCGTCGCAGACCGCCGCCACGAGGTCCGGCTGCGCCTGCCAGCGGGCCATCAGGAAGGCGTCGGGGTCGATCCGGAGCAGACCCTCCTCGGCCAGCGTGCCGCGCGGGAAATCCTTGGCGTTGACCGTGACGATGGCATCGGCCGAGCCCGCCACCGCGGCGGCCAGGACGTGGACGTCGTTGGGGTCGGGCAGCCAGAGCCGCGCCTCGAGCGAGGGCGGCCAGACGATCTCGGCCTCGGGCCAGTCGGCGCGCAGCTGCGCGATCTCGGCCCGGGCACTGGCCTCGCCCTCTGGGCCGAGCCGGCGCGCCGCCCGCGCCCATTCCTCGAGCAGACGGGCCGACCAGAGCGGCGTGTAGGCGCCGCCGGCGGCGACCCCCAGCATCACCTCGCGCATCACCGTGGGGTAGAGCACGCAGGCGTCGATCAGCACCTTCACAGGCGGAAGACCAGCGCCTTCAGGTAGCCCGACTCCGCCAGCTGCGGCAGCAGCGGATGGTCCGGCCCGGCGCCGCCGGTATAGAGCAGCTGCGCCCGCCGCCCGGCCCGGCCGATGCCGCGCAGGCAGGCGCCCTGGAAGGCCGCGAGGTCGGCGGCGTGCGAGCACGAGCAGAGCACCAGCGCGCCGCCCTCCTCGACCAGCGGCGCGGCCAGCCGGGCGATGCGTTCATAGGCCCGCAGCCCGGCCTCGAGCGCCGGCTTGGCGGGCGCGAAGGCCGGCGGGTCGCAGACCACCAGCCCGAAGCGCGCACCCTCCTCTCCCAGCGCCGTCAGCACCTCGAAGGCGTCGCCCTGCCGGGTCTCGAAGCGGTCACTCATGCCCGCGGCTTTCGCCCCGCCCTCGGCCAGGTCGAGCGCCGGGCGCGAGCCATCGACCGCCAGCGCCGAGCGCGCCCCGCCGGCCAGCGCCGCCAGCGCGAAGCCGCCGACATGGCTGAACACGTCGAGCACCGCCCGGCCGCGGGCCAGCCGGGCCGCGAAGGCGTGGTTCGGACGCTGGTCGTAGAACAGCCCGGTCTTCTGCCCGCCGGTGAGGTCGGCCAGATAGGTCGCGCCGTTCATCGCGACCTCCACCGGCGCCTCGGGCGCGTTGCCGGCCAGCACCGCGTCGACATCGTTCAGCCCCTCCAGCGCGCGGCCGCGGCCGCCGGCATTCTTCAGCACCGTGCCGGCGCCGGTCACCTCGACCAGCGCCGCGGCCAGGTCGGGCAGCAGCGTTTCGGCCCAGGCGGCGTTGGGCTGCACCACGAGGCGGTCGCCGAAGCGGTCCACCACGACGCCCGGCAACCCGTCGGCCTCGGCATGGATCAGGCGGTAGAACGGCGCATCGTAAAGCCGCTCGCGCAGATCCAGCGCCCGCGCGATGCGGGCCGTCAGCCAGGCCCGGTCGATGCGGGCCTCGGCGTCGCGGTCGAGCATCCGGGCGATGATCTTGGAGCCCGGGTTCACCCCGACGACGCCGAGCGGCCGCCGCTCGCCATCCTCGAGCTGCGCCAGCGCGCCCGGGGCCAGCGCCCGGGTGCGCCGGTCGGTGACCAGTTCGTTGGCGAAAACCCAGGGAAAGCCGCGGCGGATCGCGCGGGCATTGGCCTTGGGCATGAGGCGGATCACGGGGAGTTCGGGGGCATGGGTCATGGCGGCGCTCATAGCGGCTCGCACCGGCCGGGGGAAGCGCCCTCAACCGCGCGCCGCGCCGCGCGCCGGCCGACCGCCTCGGCGGCGACGGGCCGCGACAGCGCCGCCGCGCGCCCTACCCTTCCGGGCGGGACCGCCTGCGCAAAGGATGCGGCGAGCGGCTTTACTGTTAGCGCTAACTTCACTACATAGGCGGCAACGCCCCGTGCCCCGGCCGATCCCGCCCCCCGGACCGGCCGGCACCCAGCGACGAGGAGCCAGTCCATGACCCTGAACGCCACCATCGCCCGCGTCACCGAGCGCATCGAGGCGCGCTCCGAGCAGAGCCGCGCCACCTATCTCGACCGCATGCGCCGCGCCGCCGAGGACGGGCCGCGGCGCGCCCACCTGACCTGCGGCAACCAGGCCCATGCCTATGCCGCGATGGGCGAGGACAAGGACGCGCTGGCCACCGGACGCGCCCCCAATATCGGCATCGTCACCGCCTACAACGACATGCTTTCGGCGCATCAGCCCTTCGAGCGGTTCCCGCAGCTGATCCGCGACGCGGCGCGGGCGCGCGGCGGCACCGCGCAGGTCGCCGGCGGCGTGCCGGCGATGTGCGACGGGGTGACCCAGGGCCAGGTCGGCATGGAACTGTCGCTGTTCAGCCGCGACGTCATCGCGCTGGCCGCCGGCGTGGCGCTGTCGCACAACACCTTCGATTCGGCGCTCTATCTCGGGGTCTGCGACAAGATCGTGCCGGGCCTCGTCATCGCCGCGGCGACCTTCGGCTACATCCCCGGCATCTTCATCCCCGCCGGGCCCATGACCTCGGGGCTGCCGAATGACCAGAAGGCCAAGGTGCGCCAGCAATTCGCCGCCGGCGAGGTCGGCCGCGACGCGCTGATGCAGGCCGAGATGGAAAGTTATCACGGCCCCGGCACCTGCACCTTCTACGGCACCGCCAATTCCAACCAGATGCTGATGGAATTCATGGGGCTGCACCTGCCGGGCGCCTCCTTCGTGAACCCGAACACGCCGCTGCGCGACGCGCTGACCGTGGCCGGCACCGAGCGCGCGCTGGAGATCACCGGGCTCGGCAACGATTACCGCCCGGTCTGCGACGTGCTGGACGCGCGCGCCTTCGTCAACGGCATCGTCGGGCTGATGGCGACCGGCGGCTCGACCAATCTGGTGCTGCACCTGCCGGCCATGGCGCGGGCCGCCGGCGTGCTGCTGGAACTCGAGGATTTCGACGAGATCTCCAACGTCACGCCGCTGATGGCCAAGGTCTATCCCAACGGTCTTGCCGACGTGAACCATTTCCACGCCGCCGGCGGGCTCGGCTACATGATCGGCGAGCTGCTGGGCGCCGGCCTGCTGCACGAGGACGTCAAGACGGTCGCCGGCGACGGGCTGTCGCGCTACACGCAGGAGCCCAAGATCGAGGCCGGCCGCGTGGTCTACGGCCCCGGCGCGGGCATCACCCAGAACGACAAGATCCTGCGCCCGGCCAGCGACCCGTTCCAGAAGACCGGCGGCCTGCAGCAGCTGCGCGGCAATCTCGGCCACGGCATGATGAAGACCTCCGCGGTCGATCCCTCGCGCCACGTGATCGAGGCCAAGGCGCGGATCTTCCACGACCAGGACGCCGTCAAGACCGCCTTCAAGGCCGGCGAGTTCACCGAGGACACGGTGGTGGTGGTGCGCTTCCAGGGGCCCTCGGCCAACGGCATGCCGGAACTGCATTCGCTGACCCCGGTGCTGGCGGTGCTGCAGGATCGCGGGCTGAAGGTGGCGCTGGTCACCGACGGCCGCATGTCGGGCGCCTCGGGCAAGGTGCCCTCGGCCATCCACATCGCGCCCGAGGCCGCCAAGGGCGGGCCGCTGGCGCGGCTCCGCGACGGCGACCTGGTGCGGGTCGACGCGGTCAAGGGCGAGATCGCCTGCCTGGCCGAGGATTTCGCGGCGCGCAGCCCGGTCGAGGCCGATCTCGCCGGCAACGGCCACGGCGTCGGGCGCGAAATCTTCGAGGTGTTCCGCCGCAATGTCGGGCTGGCCTCGAACGGCGCCGCGGTGGTGGTCTGACCCGGCCGCCGGACCTTGCCGCATGACCGGTTGACGCGCCGTCACGGCGCCGTCAGGAGAGCATGGAACCGGGCCGGCCGCCGCCGGTCCCCAGAACCACGAGGGAACAAGACATGACACCGCAAGAGGCGAGCGCGCGCTCCGAGGAACTCTGCCGCCTGGCGCCCGTGATCCCGGTGCTGGTCATCGACGACGCGGGCCTGGCCCGACCGCTGGCCGAGGCGCTGGTGGCCGGCGGCCTGCCGGTGCTCGAGGTGACGCTGCGCACGCCGGCGGCGCTCGACGTGATCCGCGAGATGGCGCAGGTGCCCGGCGGCCGGGTCGGCGCCGGCACCCTGCTCACCCCCGCGGATGTCGAGGCGGCGGTGGCGGCGGGCGCGACCTTCGGCGTCTCGCCCGGCGCCACCGACCGGGTGCTCGACGCCTGCGAGGAAGCCGGGCTGCCGCTGCTGCCGGGGGCCGCCACCTCGTCCGAGGTGATGCGCCTGCTCGAGCGCGGCTACACGGTGCAGAAGTTCTTCCCGGCCGAGGCCAATGGCGGCGCCCCGGCGCTCAAGGCGATCGGCGCGCCATTGCCGCAGGTGCGGTTCTGCCCGACCGGCGGCGTGTCGCTGAAGAATGCCGGCGATTATCTGGGCCTCTCCAACACGCTCTGCGTCGGCGGCTCCTGGGTGGCCCCCAAGGACCGCGTGGCGGCGGGCGACTGGGACGCCATCCGCGCCCTGGCCGAGGAGGCCGCAGCGCTGCCGCGCTGAGCCGCCCCGGGGCCGGGCGCACGCCCTGCGGCCGATCCCGGATGCCGGCCGCCGTGGCGCCGGTCAGCCGGCGGCGGCGAGGGCGCGGTCGATGATCGCGCCGGCCTCCTCGGTGGCCTCGCCCAGCGTGCCGGCCAGCGCCTCCAGCGTCTCTTCCCCGGTCACCCGCAGCAGCAGCGCCCGCTCCCCGGCGCCGAGCCCCTCGGGGTCGAGCGGCGCGTCGCTCATCAACCGGGCCACCACCTGCACCGCCCAGAGCATGCGCCAGGTGGCGTCGAGCGCCGCGGCATCCTCCGCGCTGAGCCAGCCGCAGGCCGCGCCCGCCTCGAGCCCGGCGCGCAGGCCCTGCGGCGCGCCCTCGCCCAGCAGCGCCCCGGCCTGGGCCACCAGCTCGATCTCCTGCATCCGGCCGCGGCCCACCTTGGGCTCCCAGATCGGCGCCACGCCCTTGGCGGCGGCGATGCGCTCGCGCATCTCGGCCAGCCGGGCCAGCGCCTCGGCGCGGTCGCGCGGCGTGCTCAGCACCTCGCGGCGCACCTCGGCCACCTCCTCGCAGAGCGTCGCATCGCCGGCCACGCAGCGCGCCCGGGTCAGCGCCAGATGCTCCCAGAGCCACGCCTCGCCGTGCTGGTAGTCGCGGAACGCTGCGAGGCTGGTGGCCACCGGTCCCTGGTGCCCCGAGGGCCGCAGCCGCATGTCGACCTCATAGAGCCGGCCCTCGGCCATCGGCGCGCTGAGCGCGGTGATCAGCGCCTGGGTCAGGCGCGCGTAATAGGTCCGCGAGGCGAGCGGGCGGCGCCCGTCCGAGCCCTCGACCCCGTCGGCGTCGTAGATCACGATGACGTCGAGATCGGAGCGCGCATGCAGCCGCCCGGCGCCCAGCGAGCCCATCCCCACCACCGCCGCGCCGCGGCCCGGCGGGGCGCCGTGCTTGCGCGCGAACTCGGCGATCACCGCCGGCCAGATCGCTCGCATCACCGCCTCGGCCCGGTCGGCATATTGCCGCCCCGCCTCGTCCGGGTCGATCAGCCCGCGCAGGAAATGCACCCCGGTGCGGAACCGCCATTCCCGCGCCCAGCGGCGCGCCGCGTCGAGCTTGCGCTCGTAATCGTCCTCGCGCGCCAGGATGTCCTCGAGCTCGGCCTGCAGCCGCTCCCGGCCCGGCCAGTCGGCGAAGAAATCTCCGCCGATCACCGCGTCGAAGACGGCGGCGTTGCGCGACAGGTAGCGCGCCAGGTCCTCGGAGACCGAGACGATGTCGATCAGCAGGTCGACGAGCTGCGGGTTGGCCTCGAAGAGCGAGAAGACCTGCACCCCGGCGGGCAGCCCGGCGAGGAAACCGTCGAAGGCGGCCAGCGCCTCCTCGGGCTTGGCCGAGTCCTGCAGCCGGGCCAGGATGCCGGGCTTCAGGCGATCGAAGATCTCCACCGCCCGGGCCGAGCGCAGCGCCGGGTAGCCGGGCCAGCGGGCGAGGATGTCGGCGCCGAAATCGTCCTCGACCTCCGCCACGTCCTCGCCGTCCTGCGGGCCCCGCGACTGGGCGAAGAAACGCTCCGAGATCTCGTGCACCTCCTCCAGCCGCCGCTTCAGGTCGCGCTCCAGATCGGCGCGCGCCACCCCCATCAGGCAGGCCAGCCGCTCGAACCCCTCGGGCGAGCCCGGCAGTTCGTGGGTCTGGGCGTCGGCGATCATCTGCACACGGTGCTCGACCTCGCGGTGGGCGCGGTAATGCTCGGCCAGGGTCTCGGCCACGTCCTCGGGCACCCAGCCCTTCCGGGCCAGCACCCGCAGCCCCGCCACGGTGCCGCGGACGCGCAGATCGGGGTCGCGGCCGCCGGCGATGATCTGCCGGGTCTGGGTGAAGAACTCGATCTCGCGGATGCCGCCCCGGCCGAGCTTCATGTTGTGCCCGGGCAGCGTGATCGGCCCGCCCAACCCCTTGTGGGCACGGATCTTGAGCCGCATGTCATGCGCGTCGCGGATCGCCGCGAAGTCGAGATGGCGGCGCCAGACGAAGGGCGAGATGTCGGAGAGAAAGCGCGCCCCGGCCTCGAGATCGCCCGCCGCCGGCCGCGCCTTGACATAGGCCGCGCGCTCCCAGGTCCGCCCGACGCTCTCGTAATAGCGCTCGGCCGCCTCCATCGACAGACAGACCGGGGTCACCGCGGGGTCGGGCCGGAGCCGCAGATCGGTGCGGAAGACGTAGCCCTCGGCGCTCTGCTCGTTGAGCATCTGCGACATCTGCCGGGTCGCCCTGACCAGCGCCATGCGGGCCTCGTCGTAATCGGCCTCGTCATAGCGGGTCTCGTCGAAGAGGCAGATCAGGTCGATGTCGGAGGAGTAATTGAGCTCCCCCGCGCCCATCTTGCCCATCGCCAGCGCCACCAGTCCCGCCGCCTCGAGCGGCGCGTCCTCGGCGATGCCGGGCAGCCTCCCGCGCCGGGTCTCGCGCGCCAGGGCCGCGCGCATCGCCCGGTCCACCGCCAGATCGCCGAACTCGGTGAGCGCCTGGGTCACCGTCTCGAGCGGCCAGACCCCGGCGAGATCGGCCAGCGCCACCAGCAGCGCCAGCCGGCGCTTGGCGCGGCGCAGCGCCGCCGGCGTGTCGGCCGGGGCGATGTCCGAGAGCTCGGCATGGAGCCCGAGGCGCGCCGCCTCGGGATCGGCCATCGCGGCCTCGAGCCAGTCCGCCTCGCGGCCGATCAGCCCGGCGAGGTAGGGACTGCTGCCGGCCGCGCCCTCCAGAAGCTCGGCCACCGGGCCATCCGCCCAGCTGCAGGCGGCGCTGGCATCGCGGCCGCGCTCGGCATCGAAGGGGCGCGGGCTGCGCGTCATGCGATCGGAAATGCTCATGCGCCGTTGATGCCCGTTGCATTCGCCCGCTGCAATGGCGACCTCTTGCCCGGGCCGTCCGCACCGGCCCGGCAGGCAGAAGGACGGGAGACACGCATGAGCAAGAGCCTGAAACGGGTGGAACGGGCGCTCGCGGCGGCCGGCGTGGCGGTGGATATCCGCGAGGTCGGCGCCGCGCGCACCGCGGCGGAGGCCGCGGCCTCGGTGGGCTGCGCGCTCGACCAGATCGCCAAGTCGATCATCTACCACGACCCGGTGACGGACCGCGCCGTGCTGTTTTTGACCGCCGGCGGCAACCGGGTCGACGATGCCCGCGCCGCGGAACTGGCCGGGGCGCCCCTCGGCAAAGCCGACGCGGCGCTGATCCGGGCGCAGACCGGCTTTGCCATCGGCGGCGTCGCCCCGGTGGGCCACCTGTCGCCGATCCGCGCCTGGCTCGACCCGCGGCTTCTGGACTTCGACGCGGTCTGGGCCGCCGCCGGGACGCCGCGCCACGTCTTCCGCATCGACCCGGCGCGGCTGCCCGAGCTGACCGGCGCGGCGGTGGCGGACTTCGTCCGGCCGGCGGCGGCGGCGTGATGTGAAAAGTTTTCACATCGCCCTTGAACCGGCGCCCGGCAATGCCGATCTGGGTTAATGTGAAAGACATTCACATAACCCACACCCCCAACGGAGGTCCGTCCATGATCGATGCAACTTCATCCTCCGCCCTGCCGGCCCGCCCGGGCTGGCTGGCGCGCGGCGAGGCTTGGCTCGACGCCCGCGGCAAGGCCGCCTGGATCGTCGCCACCATCGCGGGCTTCATCCTGTTCTGGCCGCTGGGGCTGGCCCTCCTCGCCTACATGATCTGGAGCAAGCGCATGTTCGGATGCTCGCATTCCGCCCGCAAGAGCTGGGCGCCCGCCGGCTTGGCCGCGATGAAACCCTCGGGCAACGCCGCCTTCGACGCCTACAAGTCCGACACGCTGCGCCGGCTCGAGCAGGAACAGAAGGATTTCGAGGCCTTCCTGAAGCGCCTGCGCGAGGCCCGCGACAAGGCCGAGTTCGACCAGTTCATGGCCGACCGCGCCCGCAAGGAGGACACCGGCCCCGAGCCCGGGGAGCGCGACTGAGACCCGAAGCGGCCCGGATCGCGGATCCGGGCCGCCTTGGCCACGCCTTTCGGCCCGATCCCAGACTCCGATCGCGACGCCCGACCCAGGAGATGACCATGCAGACGACGCTTTCCGGCCAGTTGCCCGACCCGGCCCTGCAGCCCGAATTCTACGACGGCGTGACGCTGAAACGCGCCGTGGCCTGGGTCGTGGACGTGGTCCTGGTCCTGCTCATGGTGGTCCCGGTGGTCGTGCTCACCGCCTTCGTGGGGCTGTTCTTCCTGCCGATGCTGATGCTCGGCGTGGGCTTCGTCTACCGCTGGGTGACCATCGCCAACTCCTCGGCCACCTGGGGCATGCGGCTGATGGCGATCGAGCTGCGCGACGCCCATGGCCGGCGGCTCGATGCCGGCACCGCCTTCCTGCACACCGCCGGCTACGCCTTCGCCATCAGCACCGCCATCGTGCAGCTGGGCTCGGCGCTCCTGATGTGCGCGACCGAGCGCGGCCAGGGGCTGAGCGACCTGATGCTCGGCACCGTGATGGTCAACCGGCGCGCCTGAGCCGCGCGCCGCCTCGCCGGTCCGCCGCCGGGACCTCGCCCCGGCCCCGGCGCAGTGCCGCGGATGCGGGCGCATTGTTCGCCAGTCCCGGCCGCGGCCGCAATGTCCCGCGGCGGGGCTTGGCGAGGGGGGGTTTCGTTGCTAGGTTTTTCGCGATCGGCCCCTCGGTAGGACATCCATGCGCCACTCGCTCCCTCTCGCGCCGCAATTCTACGTGACGGCGCCGCAGCCCTGCCCCTACCTGCCGGGCCGGATGGAGCGCAAGCTGTTCACCGCGCTGCAGGGCGACCAGGCCGAGAGGCTCAACGACGCGCTCTCCAAGCAGGGCTTCCGGCGCTCGCAGAACGTGCTCTACCGCCCGTCCTGCTCGGATTGCGCCGCCTGCCTCTCGGCGCGCATCTCGGTGGCCGATTTCAAGCCCTCGAAGAGCCAGCGCCGGACCCTGAACCGCAACGCGCATCTCGAGCGGCACGCCACCTCGCCCTGGGCCACCGAGGAGCAATACGGCCTGTTCCGCAACTATCTCGACCAGCGCCACGCCGATGGCGGCATGGCCGACATGGACGTGTTCGAATTCGCCGCGATGATCGAGGAGACGCCGATCCGCAGCCGGGTCATCGAATATCTCGACCGCGACAGCCGCGCGCTCGAGGCGGTGTGCCTAACCGACATGCTCGATGACGGGCTGTCGATGGTCTATTCCTTCTACCGCCCCGAGGCGCCGCAGCGCTCGCTCGGCACCTGGATGATCCTCGACCATGTCGAGATCGCCCGCGAGGCCGGCCTGCCCTACGTCTATCTGGGCTACTGGGTGCCGGGCTCGCCGAAGATGGGTTACAAGGCCAATTTCGCCGGGCTCGAGCTGTTTCGCGGCGGCGCCTGGCAGAAGATGGTGGCGCGCGACGATTATTCGTCCGAGACCCATCCGCTCTCCACCGACCCGATCGCCGAACAGGTCGCCAACATCTCGCTGCCCGACAGCCGGGCCTGAGCGGCAGTTTCTGGCCTGCGCCCCGGCCCGAGGGCGCGGGCGCGGCGGGAGGGCCTGGATGGGGGCGCTGCCCCCGGCCTCTGCGAGGCCTCCCCCGGGATATTTCGGCTCAGAAGAAGCGGCGCGCGGGGCGCGCGGGGGGCCTCGGCCCGCGCGCCCCGCAGGGGGTCAGTTCGGGATCAGGTCGGGCACGATGGTGACGATGCCGGGGAAGAACCACAGGATCGCCAGGCCCAGCACCTGGATCAGCACGAAGGGCACCACGCCGCGGTAGATCTGCCCGGTCGTCACCGTCGCCGGCGCCACGCCGCGCAGGTAGAACAGCGCGAAGCCGAAGGGCGGGGTCAGGAACGAGGTCTGCAGGTTCACCGCGATCATGATGGTGACCCATTTCGGATCGAAGCCGCCGCCGTAGATCACCGGGCCGACGATCGGCACCACGATGTAGATGATCTCCAGGAAGTCGAGCACGAAGCCCAGCACGAAGAGCACCAGCATCACGATCAGGAAGACCTTGTACTCGTCGTCGAAGCTGCGCAGGAACTGCTGGATGTAGTGTTCACCGCCGAAGGAGATCACCACGAGGTTCAAGAGCTGGCTGGCGATCAGGATGGTGAAGACCATCGAGGTCACCTTGGCGGTCTCGCGCACCGCCGGCGTCAGCACCCGCGAGCGCAGCAGCACCCAGCAGGCATAGAGCAGGCCGAACAGCGCGAACAGGAAGGCGCCGTAGGCCACCAGAAAGGCGATCCAGGATTCGAAGGACACCTCCGGCAGGTTCACCCGCACGTCGAAATTCACCCCCACGATGATCATCAGCGCCACCGCCAGCGTCGCCCAGGTGACGATCCAGGGATCGCGCCCCTCCTCGCGCAGCTTGCGGTAGGCCGCCAGCATGATCGCGCCGGCGGCGCCCAGGGCCGCGGCCGGCGTCGGGTTGGTGATGCCGCCGAGGATCGAGCCCAGCACCGCGATGATCAGCACCAGCGGCGGGAAGATCACCCGGATCAGCTCGTTCCGGGCGAGCCGCGCGGCGGCGTGCCTGGCGGCCCAGAGCGCCAGCGCCAGGGGCAGCAGGATCCACAGCACCGTGGCCCCGGCCGAGGTCAGCGGGCCGATAAACAGGACATCGACCAGCAGCAGCAGCAGCACCCCGGCGGCGCCGGCGATCAGCGGCTTCGGATCGGCGCTCGGCGCCATGCCGCGGGCGAAGGCGAAGAGCAGCGCGAAGACCAGCGCGAAGGTCGCGATGCCGGTGCCCACGGGGGCGGCATTGGCGATCTTGCGCAGCCGCAGCTCCTCGATGCGCTCGTCGCTGAGCCGCTCCGAGGCGGTCACGCCGCCGGCCTTGTCGATGATCTGCTGTTCGCCCACCGCGCGGTCCCAGGCCGCCTGTCCGTGCAGCTCGATCATCGCCTCCTGGCAGGCCGGCGGCACGTTGGTGCGCAGCGACGCGGTCTGGCCGGCCTCGGAGAAGCGGTCGACCGTCACCGATTGCGAGCCGACCAGGTTGACCTGGCCCAGCAGCATGGTGCCGGCGATCAGCGCCGCGGGCACGAAGAGGAACCAGGTCAGCGCCTCGCCGCGGGTCACCACCTCGCCCCCGGCGCGGTCGGCGAAGGCCACCGGCGGCGCCTTCTGCGGGTTCAGCAGCGCGAAGCCGAAGGCGTAGCCGGCATAGAGCAGCGCCAGCAGGATGCCCGGCAGCAGCGCCGCCTGGAACAGCGTGCCCACCGAGACCACCGCCGGCTCGCCCAGATAGGTCAGCGCGTCCGAACAGCCGGCGAGCTGCGCCCGCTCCTCCTGGCTGGCGGAGTAGAGGTCGCCCGCCAGCGTGCCGAGCAGCACGATGACGATCGAGGGCGGGATGATCTGGCCGAGCGTGCCGGAGGCCGCGATCACCCCGGTCGAGAGCTCGGTCGAGTAATTGTTCCTGAGCATCGTCGGCAGCGCCAAGAGGCCCATCGTCACCACGGTGGCGCCGACGATGCCGGTCGAGGCGGCGAGGAAGGCGCCGACCACCACGATGGAGACCGCGAGCCCGCCCGGCAGCGGGCCGAAGACCCGCGCCATGGTGGTCAGCAGGTCGTCGGCGATGCGCGAGCGCTCGAGCACGATGCCCATCAGCACGAACATCAGCACCGCCAGCAGGGTCTCGATCGAGGGGCCGGCCAGGACGCGTTCGTTGATCCGGTTGACGATGAAGGAGACGTTGCGCTCCATCGCCGTCTCCCAGCCCAGCGGGAAGACCGATTCCGCCACCCGCGGCAGGTCGGGGTAGCGGAACTTGGAGATCGTCTCGGCCCGCACCCCGTCGGCGATCAGCGCGTTGTATTCCGCCGACCCCTGGTCGATGGCCTGGTGGATCAGCAGCCCGGCGCTGTCCATCGCCGCGATGATGGCGAAGGAGATGACGCCGGCGCCGCCGATGGCGAAGGCCACCGGGAAGCCCGACAGGATCGCCGCGAAAAGGGTGATGAAGACGATGATGAGCCCGAGCTCGACACCATCAAGTCCGAAGAGCATGTCCGCTGTCCCCGCCGGTTGTCTGGTCCGGTCCGTTGCTTGTCGTCAGATTTCGCCGTGTTCGGGGATCGGCCCCCCGGGATCGAGCACGTCCTTGTCGAGATACTTGTCCTCGGAGGCCGGACCTTCGCGCCATTCCAGGTACGAGCGGAAGAAGAAGGTCCAGGCCTGCAGGAAGATCAGCCCGGTGAGCACCACCAGCAGGATCTTGAACAGGAAGTAGGCCGAGAAGCCGTTCGGGCTGAAGCCGATGGTCTCGACGTTCCAGCGCAGCGCCCGGGCCTTCATCATCAGCCGGTCGTAGCCGTCCGAGCTCGACGGGTTGGGCACGATCAGGTGACGCCACAGGAAGAACCACGAATAGCGCCAGACCAGCACCGCCATCGGCAGCATGAAGAGCAGGCTGCCGATCATGTCGATCACCCGCTTGGTGCGGAAGCTGACCGCCGAATAGACCAGGTCGACGCGCACATGGCCCTGCTGCACGAAGGTGTAGGCCAGGCACAGCGCCACCACGAGGGCGTTGTAGAGCTTCAGCTCCTCGGCCCACCACGAGATGTCGAACTCCACCGGGATGCCGAAGCCCAGCGAGATCGAGGAGCGCGCGAAGATGCGCTGCATGAAGACGATGACCACCTGCTGGATCACCATCAGCAGGCCGGCCCAGGCGAAGAAGCGCCCCAACGTGTTGTGGAAGCCCTCGAGGCCGCGCACCACGCCCCAGAGGAAGCGGTTGTTCCAGACGCCGACCGAGCCGATCACCAAAAACACCGTCAGCGCGACGAACAGCAGCTCCGCCGAGGCGCCGTAATGCACCACGCGCATCACCGCCTCGTTGTCGGACCAGTCGAGCCATTGTCCCGGATGGCTCAGCGCGTAGCCGAGATTCCAGAACGCCAGGACGATGTTCTTGATCACGTACCAAAGGCCGTCGAAGAGCCAGAAGCCCCCCGCGGCCGCGCCGTCCTCTTGCATGCCCGCTCCCCTTCGAGCCGTCTTCGCCGCCGCGCGCCGGAACGGCGGCGGGCCGGAGCCCGCCGCCCTGTCGCGATCACGAGTTGCCGAGCACCCGGTCGCGCTGCTGGGTGTAGGTGCCGGACGAGGTCTCGAGCCAGGCCGAGGAGGACTTCATCGAGGCCATGGCGCTGTCGTAGACGCGCTTGTAGAGCTCGTCGCCCATGTTCTCGTCGTGGACCTCCTGGCTGGCCTGGCCGAAGGCGTCCCAGACGCTGTCGGGGAATTCGCGCAGCGTCACGCCGCCCGATTGCAGGCGCTGCAGCGCCGCGCCGTTCTCGGTCAGGAACTGCGCCAGGTTCCACTGATGCGCCTCGGCCGAGGCGATCTCGATGATCTTCTGCTGCGCCGGGGTCAGGCTCTCGAAGACGTCGCGGTTGGTCGCGAGCGACAGGCCGGCGCCGGGCTCGTGGAAGCCGGCGGTGTAGTAGATCTTGGTGATTTCCTGGAAGCCGGCCTTCTCGTCGGCCCAGGGGCCGATCCACTCGGTGCCGTCGATGGCGCCGGAGGAGAGCGCCTGGTAGACCTCGCCGCCGGGAATGTTCTGCACGCTGGCGCCGAGCTTGCCCAGGGCCTGGCCGCCGAGGCCCGGCATGCGGAACTTGAGGCCGTTGAAATCCTCCGGTGCGGAGATCTCGTTGCGGAACCAGCCGCCGGCCTGGGCGCCGGTATTGCCGGCGAGGAAGGATTTCAGGCCGAAGATCTGGCCCAGCTCGTCGTGCAGCTCCTGGCCGCCGTCATGGTAATACCAGTTGGTCAGCTCCTGCGCCGTCATGCCGAAGGGCACGGCGGTGAAGAAGGCATAGGCCGGGTGCTGGTTGACGAAGTAGTAGTCGGCGCCGTGATACATGTCGGCCTGGCCGGAGGTCACGGCGTCGAACACCTCGAAGGCGCCGACCAGTTCGCCCGCGGCCTTCAGATCGACGGTCAGCTGGCCGTCGGTCATCGCGGTGATGGTGTCGGCGGCGCGCTGCGCTGCGTCATGCACGCCGGCCAGCCCGCGGCCCCAGGTGGTGACCAGCGTCAGGGTGCGGTTGCCCTGGGCATAGGCCGGTGCGGCCAGGGTCGTGGCGGCTGCGGCCGAGCCGCCAAGCGCGGACGTTCTCAGGAAAGACCGACGGTCCATGTACTTCCTCCCATGGTGTTGGTAGCGGCCACGCCTCTATCCCCGGGCGCGGTTCGCAAGTGCAGCGCACGTTAGCTTCGCGGCGCCCGCAGCGGAAGGGGCAATACGTCACTCCGCTGCGGAAATGCGCGGCTTTCGGTGCGATTTCCGCATCTTGACGGCGGGGCCGTCGGTGCTGCAGCGGCGAAGCCGGCGATTCCGCAAGGCCGATCTTGCACTCACTCCGAATCGCGCCGGCGGCGCCACTCGGCGAGCGCCGCGTTGCCCGCGCCGGCCCCGGGTTGCGGCGCCCCGCGCGGGGCGTCCAAGGGCGGCGGAGGCGCCGCCTCGGGGGATGCGGTGCGCCCCGGCCGACCGGCCGAGGCGGCGAAGGCCAGGGCGAGCTGGCGCTGGAAATCCTGGCCCTTGGCCTGGTGCCGGGCGCCGAAATAGAAGCTCACCACCGCCGCCAGCAGCCACCAGAGCGGTTCCGGAACCAGCGCCAGCCCCGCCATGCGCGCGGCGAACCAGTCCGGATCGACCATCGCCGCGCCGAACAGGCCCAGCGTGCCCAGCGCCATGGCCGGGCGCGGCACCCGGTTCAGCCCGTCCATCACCGCGTCGAACCGCGACCGCTCGCCGGCGAGGAACTCGTCCCCGAACTGCGCCAGCGCCTCGCTGCGCGCGTCGGCGTCGCGCCGCGCCTGGGCCTCGGCGTTGACGCGGAACACCTCGGCGGTCTCCGCGATGACGTTGCGCCCCGACCCGAAAACCATGTCCATGGCCCGCTGAATCATCCCCATGCCGCTACCCTCCGGTCGAATTCCTCTTGCGAGAGATGGAAGCGCGGCGAGATGAAGCTCTCGGCGCGCCGGATCCAGCCGCCCTTCCCGCCCGCGCGGCTCCGCGCGTATTTGCGCGAGGCCGGCCGCCGGTCGGCGATGGCGAAGTAGTAGTCGCGCCGCGCGATGCCGTAGGCATCGGCGAAGTGGTCGGGCGCCGCGGCCTGCGCCGCGCGGGCCGCGCGCCGGGTCTCGGGTCCGATGATGCCGTCCACCGCAACCGGCCAGCCCATATCGCGCAGCAGCCGCTGCAGGATCTTCACCGCATTGGCCCCGGCATTGACATACATATCGAAGACCGAGGCCCGCACCGGCTCCGGCAGCGACGCGATGCCGGGTCGCTCGTAATAATGCGTCAGAAAGATGTCGACGGCCTGGTCGCGGGTCAGGCGCCGGACATCGTCCTTGGTGACACGGCCGTCGCCGTCGAGATCGCCGCCGAGCCGCGTCAGGGTGCCCAGCGTGACGCCGAAATTCGTGGCGCCGCCCGGGTCGTCCGGGTCGTCGACATAGCCGCCCTCGCGCGAGACGATCTCCTCCGCGATGCGGCGCGGATCGGGTATGGGCATGGGCGTCACCTCCTGCGCGGCCGAGTGCCGGGGCCTCAGGCTCGCAGGACGAGGTTAAGGCGCGCGCTCGTCGGCGCGCGCCCCCTATCTGCACCGCGACCGCGCGGTCGCGGCCGCGGTCAATCGTCCTGCCGGCTGTATAGGCTCTGGTTGGACGGCTTCAGGCTGATCCCCTCCTCCGAGGCCTTGGCATAGACCGCGTCTTCGGTCCTGCCGAGCTTGAGGCCGATCACCCGCGTCGGCGTGTTCTCGGCGGCGAGATCGCGCAGCGTCTGCACCTCCGCGTCGCTCCAGTCCTCGCCGCTGTTCCGGTCATATTTCGCCATGACGTCTCCTCCGGTCTCCTGGCTGAACGCAAAAGGCCGGGCATCGCTGCCCGGCCCCCTCTCGCGCGGCATCGGAACGCTTAGTTCCAGAAGCCTTCATCGAGGTTTTCCATGCTTTCCAGACGCTCTTCGGTCATCGGCGTGACCACCGCGTAGCTGCGGTCGTCGACCGGCACCAGCTTCACGTCCTGCATTTCGATCATCACGTGCTTGTCGCCGATGTCGAGGAAGCCGCCGACCTCGGCCACGATGCCCTTCATCTGGCCGTCGGTGCCGAGCACGATGTCCTCGATCTCGCCGACGCGGTCCCAGTTTTCGTCGACCGCGTCGTAGGTTGCGTCAAGATCCCAGTCGACGTCGTCGGCCTCGGAATCGATCGCGTAGACGGCGCCGCCGGTGATGTCGCGGCTGCGGATCAGGTTGGCGCTGTCCATCGCCATGCCGTCGTCCTGCATCTGCGTCTCGGTCTCGGTCTCGGCCATCTGCTCGGTGTCGCCGTGATTGTCGGCCCAGGCGACGCCGCCGGCCAGGGTGAGCGCGAGGGCGGAGGTCAGAATGCGGTTCATAACAGAACTCCTTTCGTCGTCGTGTCTGCCTTCACAACGGCGCTCACGCCGCGGCGTTCCAGCCCGGAGGACGGAAAAATTCCATTTCCGGCATGGAACTTGCGACGCGGGAGGTCAGTGCCCGCGGTGCCGGAGCACGTAGGAGACCAGCTGTCGGGTCGAGCCGTCCTTGCCCTCGGCCGAGGCCTCGCCGGTGACCACGGGGCCCAGCGACGAGGCCAGTTCCTTGCCCAGCTCCACCCCCCATTGGTCGAAGGAGTTGATGCCGAGGATGGCACCCTCGACGAAGACCCGGTGCTCGTAGAGCGCGACGATCTTGCCCAGGATCTCGGGCGTGAGCTGGGGATAGATCAGCGTGGTCGAGGGCCGGTTGCCGGGGAACACGCGGTGCCGCGCCTGGCGCTCGAGCTCCGCGCCCTCGAAGCCCTTGTCGCGGCAGATCGCCCGCGCCTCCTCGAGATCGCGGCCCCGCATCAGCGCCTCGGACTGGGCCAGGCAATTGGCCACCAGCAGGTCGTGGTGGTGGCCGAGATCGGCCTCGTGCCCCTCGGCCGCGACCATGAACTCGCAGGGCACCACCCGGGTGCCCTGGTGGATGAGCTGGTAGAAGGCATGCTGGCCGTTGGTGCCGGGTTCGCCCCAGACCACCGGCCCCGAGGGCACGTCGAGCGCGCCTCCGTCGATCGCCACGCCCTTGCCGTTGCTCTCCATTTCGAGCTGCTGGAGATAGGCCGGCAGCCGCGCCAGACGGTTGTCGTAGGGCAGCACCGCGCGGGTGGCATGGCCCAACACCTGGTTGTGCCAGATTCCCACCAGCGCCAGCAGCACCGGCATGTTCTCGTGCAGCGGCGCGGCGCGGAAGTGCCGGTCGATCTCCTGGGCGCCGCGCAGGAAGGCGCGGAACGCGTCGGGGCCGATGGCGAACATCAGCGACAATCCGATCGGCCCCCACATCGAGTAGCGCCCGCCGACGAAATCGCCGAAGCCGAACACCCGGTCGGCCGGGATACCCCATTCGGCGGCCTTCTCGCGGTTCGAGCTCAGCGCCACGAAGCGCCCCTCGTGCGACACCCGGCGGTCGTCGAGCCAGGCCCGCGCGGTGCGGGCGTTGGTCATGGTCTCGATGGTGGTGAAGGTCTTGGAGGCGACGACGAAGAGCGTGGTTTCGGGGTCGAGCCCGCGCAGCGTGTCGGCGATGTCGGCCCCGTCGACGTTGGAGACGAAATGGCAGCGCGGCCCGTCGCAATAGGGCGTCAGCGCCCGGTAGGCCATGGCCGGCCCGAGGTCGGACCCGCCGATGCCGATATTGACCACGTCGGTGATGCCGCCACGGCGCACGTCGCGCGCCAGCTCGGCCATGCGCTCCAGCGTCCCCAGGATCTCCGGCATGACGTCCTCGCCGTCGACCAGAACCGGCCCGCCATCGAGGTTGCGCAGCGCCGTGTGCAGCACCGCGCGGCCCTCGGTGTCGTTGATCGCCTCCCCGGTGAACATGCGCTCACGCTGCGCCTCGACCCCCGCCGCCTGGGCCAGCGCCACCAGCGCGGCGCGCACCTGCTCGTCGAGCGCGGTCTTGGAATAGTCGAAGAGCAGGCCCGCGGTGTCGAGGCTGAACTCCGCGGCGCGGTTCGGATTGGCCGCGAACAGGTCGCCGATCCGGCGCTTCTCCGCGCCGTCGGCCAGCCGCTTCAGGTCGTCCCACATGGTCTCACTCCGCCCAATGTACCGTGGCCCCGTCGAGCACCGCGTTGATCGGCGCCGCCTCGGGGGATTTGCCGCGCGCCGCTTCGAGCGCCCGGCGCTTTTCGGCGCCGAAGATCAGCACGTGCTTGGCCAGCGCCCCGTCGAGCACCGGCGCGCTCAGGGTGATGCGCGGCTCGGGCGCGCCGGGCGCGCGCATCGCGACCAGCGGCGGCGCCTTCGGCGACAGCGCCTCGGCCAGCCGATCGGCGCCGGGAAACAGCGACGCGGTGTGCATGTCGGCGCCCATGCCCAGCAGCAGCACCGACAGCGGCAGGCAGGGCGCGATGCCCGCGGACAGCTCCTCGAGCCGCGCCTCGGGCTCTGCGGCCGCGGCGTAGAGCGGCACCAGATGCGCCGCCGCCGCCTTGTCGACCAGCAGCCGCTCGCGCAGCAGCCGGGTGTTGGAGCGCGCGCTGCTCTCGTCCACCCAGCGCTCGTCGGTCAGCATCACGTCCACCCGGTCCCAGTCCAGCGCCACCGAGCAGAGGTCGTCGAAGACCGGCCCCGGCGAGGTGCCGCCGGGCACGGCGAGGCTGGCGCGCTCCCCGGCCGAGAGGGCGCGGCGCAATTCGCTGGCGATCCGGTCGGCAAGGTTGATGCACAGCATCTCGCGGTCGGCATAGTCGCAGAACTCGTATCCCATTGCGGGCTCCTCAGGCCTTTATGTCGCGCCAGCGGCGACCGTCGCGATGCATCAGCATCAACGCGTCGTCGGGACCGGCCGAGCCCGGATCGTAGGGCTTGGGCACGTCGCCGCGGGCCTGCCAACCCTCGATCACCGGGTCGGTCCAGGCCCAGGCGGCCTCGACCTCGTCGCCGCGCATGAACAGCGTCTGGTTGCCGCGGATCACGTCCATGATCAAGCGCTCGTAGGCATCCGGCATGTCGGCGCCGTCGGGCCCCAGCGCATCGGCGAAGGTCATGTCGAGCGGCACGTCGAGCAGGCGCATGCCGCCCGGGCCCGGCTCCTTGATGGTGACGTCGAGCGTCATGCCCTCGTTGGGCTGCAGCCGGATCGCCAGCACGTTGCGGTGCCGCCCGGCCTCGGCGCCGAAGATCGAATGCGGCGCGTCCTTGAACACCACGGCGATCTCCGAGGTGCGCGCCCGCAGCATCTTGCCGGTGCGCAGGTAGAACGGCGTCCCCGCCCAGCGCCAGTTCGAGATATGCGCGCGCAGCGCCACGAAGCTTTCGGTGGTCGAGCGGTCGTTCTCGACATGCGCGCGGTAGCCCGGCTGGCCGGCATCGGCGTCGTATTGGCCGCGCACGATGTGATGCGGCTCGACCGGTTCCAGCGCGCGGATCACCTTGAG
This sequence comes from Roseivivax sp. CAU 1761, assembly GCF_054482755.1. Taxonomy (NCBI): domain Bacteria; kingdom Pseudomonadati; phylum Pseudomonadota; class Alphaproteobacteria; order Rhodobacterales; family Roseobacteraceae; genus Roseivivax; species Roseivivax sp. CAU 1761. The sequence continues at coordinate 12,823 of NZ_JBTLRM010000032.1, read as the reverse complement.
CTTCTCGTCGCGCACCGCGTCGGGGTCGAACTTCGCCGGCGGCTCCATGGCGATCAGGCAGAGCAGCTGCATCAGGTGGTTCTGTACCATGTCCCGCATGGCGCCGGAATGGTCGTAATAGGAACCGCGCCCGCCCACGCCCACGGTCTCGGCCACGGTGATCTGGATGTGATCGACGAACTGCGCGTTCCAGAGCGGTTCGAACAGCACGTTGCCGAAGCGCACCGCCATCAGGTTCTGCACCGTCTCCTTGCCGAGATAATGGTCGATCCGGTAGATCTGCGTCTCGTCGAAATACTGCGCCAGCTCGCGGTTCAGCGCCCGCGCGCTGCCGAGATCGTGGCCGAAGGGCTTTTCCACCACGATGCGGCTCTCGCGGCTGGCGAGGCCGAAGGCGCGCAGCCGCTCGGCCAGGTCGCCGAACAGCGACGGCGCCACCGAGAAGTAGAAGGCGCGGATGGCGTCGTCGCGCAGCTTGGCGCCGAGCTCGGCCCAGCCGCCCTCGCCCTTGGCGTCCACGGTCTGGTAGCGCACCCGGTCGAGGAAGGCGTCGAGCTGGCCGGGCTCGCCCTGCACCCTGCTGAATTCCTCGATCGCCTCACGCACCATGGTGCGGTAGCCGGCATCGTCCATGTCGCTGCGCGCGGCGCCGACGATCAGCGCTTCGGGGGGCATCTGGCCGGCGCAGTAGCGGCGGAACAGGCCGGGCAGGATCTTGCGCCGGGCCAGATCGCCGGTGCCGCCGAAAACCACGAGGTCGAAATTGTCGACCGGAATGACACGCGAAACCATGAGGGGAGTCTCCGAATCTGCTCTGACGGCCCGGACCCGCCGGCGTTAACCGGGATGAATGTTAGCGCTAACTGAGGCGTTCGGGCGTGGCATAGCGCAGCTTGCGCCCGGAGTCTAACACTGCGCGACGCAGCGGCAATGCGGGGCGCGATCCGGTGCCCCGCCGGCACGATCCCGCGCGCCCGCTTGCAGCAGGCCCGGCCGCGTGGCACTGCTCGGCACGCCCCGTCCGGAAGGAGCCGCCATGGCCGCGCGCAAGATCATCATCGACACCGATCCCGGACAGGACGACGCCGTGGCGATCCTGCTGGCCCTGGCCTCGCCCGAGCTCGAGGTGCTGGGGATCACCGCGGTGGCCGGCAACGTGCCGCTGGCGCTGACCCAGAAGAACGCCCGCATCGTCTGCGAACTGGCCGGGCGGCCCGACATCGCGGTCCATGCCGGCTGCGACCGGCCGCTGCTGCGGCCGCTGGTCACCGCCGAGCACGTCCATGGCCGCACCGGGCTCGACGGCCCCGCCCTGCCCGATCCCGCCATGCCGCTGGCCGAAGCGCATGCCGTCGACTTCATCGTCGAGACGCTGCGCCGCGAAGCCCCGGGCAGCGTCACGCTCTGCGTCCTGGGTCCGCTCACCAACGTGGCGCTGGCGCTGCGCCGCGCCCCCGACATCGCCGAGCGGCTGGCCGGCATCGTGCTGATGGGCGGCGCCTATTTCGAGGTCGGCAACATCACTCCGACGGCGGAGTTCAACATATACGTCGATCCCGAGGCGGCGGCGGTGGTGCTGGGCTCCGGCGCGGAGATCACCATGCTGCCGCTCGACGTGACCCACAAGGCGCTGGTCACCCGCGCCCGCAACGACGCCTTCCGCGCCCTCGGCAACGCCGCCGGCCGCGCGGTGGCCGAGATGACCGATTTCTTCGAACGCTTCGACAAGGAGAAATACGGCTCCGACGGCGCGCCGCTGCACGATCCCTGCGTCATCGCCTGGCTCATCCGCCCCGACCTGTTCTCCGGCCGCCGCATCAATGTCGAGGTCGAGACGGCGTCGGCCCTGACGCTGGGCATGACGGTGGCCGATTGGTGGGGCGTCACCGACCGCCCGGCCAATGCCACCTTCATCGGCGATCTCGATGCCGACGGCTTCTTCGCGCTGCTGACCGACCGGCTCGGACGTCTCTGACGCCCGGTCCCCGCCCCTCCCGAATCCGCACGAGACCCACGCATGTCCGCAGAATTTCCCCAGCTTGCCCCCGGTGATCCGGCATGAAGTCGCTGCATCTTGCCGGCGCCGAGGACGCCGAACGGCTGCTGCCGATGGTGGCGGCCTACCATTCCGAACGCGGCTTCGACCTCGACGAGGAGCGCCGCGCCGAGGCGGTCAAGCCGCTGCTCGAAGGCTCGCCGCACGGCGCGGTCTGGCTGATCGGCCCGCGCAAGGCGCCGGTGGGCTACATCGTCGTGACCTTCGGCTGGTCGCTGGAATTCGGCGGCCTCGACGCCATCGTCGACGAGCTCTACGTCCGGCCGGCGGTGCGCGGCCGCGGCATGGGCTCGGACGCGCTGGACGGCATCGCGCGGGCGCTGCGCGACGGCGGCGTGCAGGCCATCCACCTCGAGGCGGCCCGCCACGACGCGCGCGCCCGCGCCTTCTACGAACGCTCGCGCTTCCGCATGCGCGAGGGCTACGCGCTGATGTCGCGGCGGCTGGTCTGAGCCCGGCTCTGGCCGGGCCCGGGCGCCGTGCCTATATCCCGGCCATGACCTTTGCGATTCCCTTCGACAACTCCTATGCGCGCCTGCCCGCGGGGTTCTACTCGCGGCTCGACCCGACGCCGGTCTCGGCGCCGACGCTGATCGCCTTCAACCGGCCGCTGGCCGCGGAGCTGGGCATCGACGCGCCCGACGACCCCGACCTGCTGGCGCGGGTCTTCGCCGGCAACACAATCCCCGAGGGCGCCGAGCCCTTGGCGCAGCTCTATGCCGGCCACCAGTTCGGGCATTTCAATCCGCAGCTCGGCGACGGCCGCGCCATCCTGCTGGGCGAAACACGCGACCGGGCGGGCCAGCGGCGCGACATCCAGCTCAAGGGATCGGGACGCACCCCCTACAGCCGCATGGGCGACGGCCGCGCCTGGCTGGGCCCGGTGCTGCGCGAATACCTCGTCTCCGAGGCCATGCACGCGATGGGCGTGCCGACCACCCGGGCGCTGGCCGCGGTGCGCACCGGCGAAGACGTGATCCGCGAGGCACCCCTGCCCGGCGCCGTGCTGACCCGCGTGGCGGCGAGCCACATCCGCGTCGGCACCTTCCAGATCTTCGCCGCGCGCCAGGATGCCGCGGCGCTCCAGGCGCTCTACGATTACACCGTCGACCGCCACTATCCCGACGTGCGCGATCCGGCCGAGCTTCTGCAGCGCGTCGTCGACCGTCAGGCCGCCCTGGTGGCGCATTGGATGAGCCTCGGGTTCATCCACGGCGTGATGAACACCGACAACACCACGCTGTCGGGCGAGACCATCGATTACGGCCCCTGCGCCTTCATGGATTCCTACCATCCCGACACGGTGTTCTCCTCGATCGACCGCTACGGCCGTTACAGCTACGCCGCCCAGGCCGACGTGATCGTCTGGAACATGGCGCAGCTCGCCACCGCTCTGATCGGGCTGATGCCCGACCCCGAGGCGGCGGTGCAGGACTTCACCGCGCGCATCCACGCCATGCCGGACGCCATCCGCGCCCATTGGGAGCGCCGCTTCGCCGCCAAGATCGGCATTTCCGAGCCGCGCGGCGAGGACCGCGACCTGGTGGCCGACCTGCTGACCCGCATGCAGGCCGGCGGCGCCGATTTCACCAACACCTTCCGGGCGCTGCTCCACGGCACCGCGCGCGACGAGTTCACCGACCCCGCATCCTTCGACGGCTGGGCCGAGCGCTGGCAGCGCCGGATCGCCGGGGAGCCCGACCCGAAAGCGGTCATGGCCCGCGCCAACCCGGCGATCATCCCGCGCAACCACCGCATCGAGGAGGCCATCGCCGCCGCGGTGGCGGGCGACGACGCGCCGTTCCACCGGCTCGGCGCGGCGCTCGCGACGCCGTTCTCGGACGATCCGGCCCATGCCGACCTGCGCCGCGCGCCGCGCCCCGATGAGGTCGTGCAGGCGACCTTCTGCGGCACCTGATCCCGTCCCACCGCGCGCCGCCCCGTCGCGCCGCGCCAGAGCCCCCGCGGAGCCCATGACGCCGATCTTCGCCTACGACATCCGCGCCGATGGCAGCGCCCGGCCGGTCGCCGATCCCGACACCGCCCCCGCGGCCGACAGCTACCGCTGGGTGCATTGCGATTTCGGCGACCCGGGCGTTGCCGACTGGCTCTTCGCCACCCTGCCGGAACGCGCCGCGGAGATCCTCAGCCAGCCCGAGACCCGGCCGCGCAGCCTGGGCCATGCCGGCGGCGTGCTGGCCATCCTGCGCGGGCTCAACCTCGACCCCGCCGCCGACGATCCCGAGGATCTGGTGGCCCTGCGCATCTGGGTGGCGCGCGACCGCGTGGTCACGGTGCGCCGCCGCAAGGTCCAGGCCGCCCAGGATCTGCGCGCCGCGGTCGACCGGGGCGAAGGGCCGCCCTCGCCGCAGATGCTGCTGGTGGCGCTGGCCCGCAACTTCACCGACCGGCTGGAGAGCTACGGCGTGGCGCTCGAGGACCGGCTCGACCTGCTCGAGGACGTGCTGTTCGAGGATGACCGCGACCCGCGCCACGAGGACCTGCCGGAGCTGCGCACCGCGGCGATCCGGCTGCACCGCTTCCTCGGGCCGCAGGCCACCGCGCTGGCCGGGCTCACCGATGCCCGGCTGCCGGTGATCGACGCCGAGGCGCGCGAGGACCTCGCCGAACTGGCCGATCGCGGCCAGCGCGCGGTCGAGGAGATGACGGCGATCCGCGACCGCCTGGCGGCGCTGGCGGACCATGTCGACATGCGCCAGAACGCGCGGCTGTCGAAGCATTCCTACGCGCTGTCGGTGGTGGCCGCGATCTTCCTGCCGATGAGCTTCGTCACCGGGCTCTTCGGGGTCAACGTGGCCGGCATGCCGGGCACCGAACACCCCTGGGCCTTCACCCGCCTGACGCTCGGCTCGCTGGCCCTGGGCTGGCTGGTCTGGGCCGCGCTGAAGGCGCTGCGGCTGTTCTGAGCCGACGCGCCTGTCGCCGGCGCTCCCGCGCCCCATATCACCACAGGCGGACGCCCCGACGGGGCCAAGGGAAGGAGAGACGATCATGAGCATGATGAAGACCCTCGCCAAGCTCGCCATCGGATACGCGGCGGCGCGCGGCATCGACCGCATGGCCCGCGGCAAGGGCGTCACCGGCCTCTGGGGCGGCGGCGCCCAGGTCAAGGGCCAGCACCCGATGACCAAGGCCGGCAGCCAGATGAGCCAGGCCATGCAGGGCGGCGCCGCCCAGGCGACCCAGCCGATGCAGGCCATGCTCGACAAGATGCGGGCCTCGGGATTCGATCTCTCCGCGATGCTCGGCGGCGCCGGCGCGGCGCCCTCCTCGACCGGCCGCGGCCTGCTGTCCAGCGTGCCCTCGAAGGGCTCGGGCGGCATGGCCGGCATGCTGGCCGCGATGGGCGGCGCCGCGGCGATGGGCGGCCAGGGCGTGGGCGCGCTGCTCGACCAGTTCAACATGCGCGAGACCGCGCCCGAAATGGAGAAGGGCGCCGCCCTGATGCTGCGGGCGATGATCCAGGCGGCCAAGTGCGACGGCGAGATCGACGCCGCCGAGAAGGCCAAGATCCTCGATTTCGTGGGCGAGGACGCCGATCCGGAGGACCGCGCCTTCGTCGAGCGCGAGCTTGCCGCCCCGGTCGATCCCGAGGCGCTGGCCCGCGACGTGCCGGCGGCGCAGCGCATGCCGGTCTATTCCGCGGCGCTGATGGCCATCCGCGTGGACACCGATGCCGAGGCGCAGTATCTCGACCGTCTCGCCAAGGCGCTCGAGCTCGACGAACCGACGGTGAACGCGCTGCACGTCCAGCAGGGCATGCAGCCGCTCTACGCCTGAGCCGCAGGGATCGTCCCGGCGCCTGTGTCCCGAACGCCCGGCCCCGGCCGGGCGCCCGTCCTGTCGCTGGGAGCCGATGCCGCAAAGCAGCTCGATCCACGGCCTCGCCCTCGCCGCCTTCGGCGCGCTGGTGCTGACGCCCGATGCCCTGTTCATGCGCCTGTCGGGTATGGACGGGGCGACCATGCTGGCCTGGCGGGGCTGCGCCACCGCGCTGGTCTTCCTCACCGCCTGGGCGGTCAGCCGGCCGCCGGCCGGCCGCGCCGGCACCGCGCGGGCGCTGTCCAGCCGCGCCGGCCTCACCGTGATCGCCAGCCAGACCGCCAATGCGGTGCTGTTCCCGGCCGGGATCGCGCTGGCCCCGGTGGCGGTGATGCTGCTCGCCGTGGCCTGCGTGCCGGTCGCCGCGGCGCTGCTGTCGCGGCTGCTCTACGGCGAGCGCACCGGCCGCGCCACCTGGGCCGCCATCGCCGCGGTGCTGTCGGGCATCGCCCTCGCGGTGACCGGCAAGGGCGAGCTCGGCCTCGACGCCGGGGCGCTGGCCGGCGCGCTCTGCGGGCTCGGCGTGGCCTGTTCGCTGGCCCTGACCTTCGTCACCCTGCGGCACAATCCCGGCGTGCCGATCCTGCCGGCGATGGGGATGGGCAGCCTTGCCGCCGGGATGCTGGGACTGGCGGCGCTGGGCGGCAGCGGCCTGTTCGACGGCAACGTGCCGGCGATCCTGGTCACCGGCCTGCTGATCGTGCCGGTGTCGTTCTTTGCCCTGTCCTCGGCCTCGCGCCACACTGCGGCGGCCAATGTCAGCCTCCTGATGCTGCTCGAGACCGCGCTCGGGCCGCTCTGGGTCTGGCTCGGCACCGGCGAGGCGCCGACGCCGCGGATGCTGGCCGGCGGGGCGGTGGTGCTCGGCGCTCTGGCGCTTTATATCGAGCATTCCCGGCGGAGCGTTCGGCGCCGCGCACGGCTTGGCGCGACACGTCCCGCGGGGGTAGACCGTCAGGACAGCACCGAAACGGGCGGACCATGAGCGACACGATCTCGAAACGCTGCGCCGAACGCGGATTGCGCATGACCGGCCAGCGCCGCATCATCGCCGAGGTTCTCGACGCCGCCGAGGATCACCCCGACGTCGAGGAACTGCACGCCCGCGCCGCCCTGCAGGATAGCCGCATCTCGCTGGCCACCGTCTACCGCACCGTCAAGCTCTTCGAGGAGGAGGGCATTCTCGAGAGGGTCGATTTCGGCGATGGCCGGGCGCGCTACGAGGATGCCGAGCGCGAGCATCACGACCACCTCATCGACATGACCACCGGAAAGGTGATCGAGTTCGTCGATCCCGAGATCGAGGCGCTGCAGGAGCGCATCGCCGAGCGGCTGGGCTACCGGCTCCAGGGCCACCGCATGGAGCTTTACGGGGTGCCGCTGAAATCCCGCAAGCGCGGCGCCTGATCGCTGCCCTCTGGCCTTTCCGGCGGCGAGGCGGTAGCGCCCGGACAGGGCAGCCGGGAGACGGGACATGGACAATCTGCGCGGCATCCTGCTGATGACGCTCGCCATGGGTGCTTTCGCGGTCGAGGACGCCTTCATCAAGGCCGCCTCCGCCACCCTGCCCACCGGCCAGATCCTGATCGCCATCGGCCTGTTCGGCGGCGGCGGATTCGCGCTCTACGCCCGCAGCCGCGGCGTGCGGCTGTTCGGGCCCGACCTGCTGGCCCGGCCGATCCTGCTGCGCAACCTGACCGAGATCGTCGGCACCTGCGGCTTCGTCCTCGCCATCACCCTGATCCCGCTGGCCACCGCCTCGGCGATCGCCCAGGCGATGCCGCTGGTGATCACCCTGGGCGCGGCGCTGCTCTTCGGCGAGGAGGTCGGCTGGCGGCGCTGGTCGGCGATCCTGACCGGGCTTGCAGGCGTGCTGGTGATCCTGCGCCCGGGCCTGGCGGGCTTCGATCCGAACGCGCTCTGGGCGCTGCTCGCGGTCTTCGGCCTCGCCGCCCGCGACCTCGCCGCGCGGGTCGTGCCGGCGCGCATCAGCCACCTGCAGCTGGCGACCTACGGGCTGCTCTCGACCATCCCCTCGGGGCTGATCCTGCTGCCCTTCACCGGCGGGCTGGCCTGGCCCGATGCCCGCAGCGGGCTGATGCTGCTCGGCGCCATCATCGTGGGCGGCGTCGCCTATTACGCCATCACCTCGGCCACCCGCACCGGCGGCGTCGCGGTTGTCACGCCGTTCCGCTACACCCGCATCCTCTTCGCCCTGCTGATCGGCTTCCTGGCCTTCGGCGAACGCCCCGATGCAATGACCCTGCTGGGCGCGGCGATGATCGTGGGCTCGGGCCTCTACACGCTCCTGCGCGAACACCGGCTGGCCCGGCAGCGCGCCCCGGAGGTCCCGCCGCCGTAGCCTGTTAACGCTAACATCAACGTTTACTTTGCGGCGGCTTCCAGCTAACCGATTGCCGAACGAAGATCAGAGGGACGGCCCATGAGCACGATCATCGACATCCACGCGCGCGAAATCCTCGACAGCCGCGGCAACCCGACCGTCGAGGTCGACGTGACGCTGGAGGACGGCTCGATGGGCCGCGCCGCGGTGCCCTCGGGGGCCTCCACCGGCGCCTACGAGGCGGTCGAGCGCCGCGACGGCGACAGCGCGCGCTACAAGGGCAAGGGCGTGCTCGAGGCGGTCGCCGCGGTCAACGGCGAGATCGCCGAGGAACTGCTCGGCATGGACGCCACCGCCCAGGTCGAGATCGACCTCGCGATGGTCGAGCTCGACGGTACCGACAACAAGGGCCGGCTCGGCGCCAACGCCATCCTCGGCGTGTCGCTGGCCACCGCGCGCGCCGCCGCCGACTTCACCACGCAGCCGCTCTTCCGCTATGTCGGCGGCACCTCGGCGCGGGTCCTGCCGGTACCGATGATGAACATCATCAACGGTGGCGAACACGCCGACAATCCGATCGACATCCAGGAATTCATGATCATGCCGGTGGCGGCGGAGAACATCCGCGACGCCGTGCGCATGGGCTCCGAGGTCTTCCACACCCTGAAGAAAGAGCTGGTCGCGGCCGGCATGTCCACCGGGCTCGGCGACGAGGGCGGCTTCGCGCCGGAGCTTGGCTCCACCCGCGAGGCGCTCGACTTCATCCTGAAGTCGATCGAGAAGGCCGGCTATACCCCGGGCGAGGACATCTTCCTCGCCCTCGACTGCGCCGCCACGGAATATTTCAAGGACGGCAAGTACGAGATGAAGGGCGAAGGCGCCTCGCTCGATTCCGACGACAACGTCGCCTATCTCGAGAAGCTGGTGCGCGACTACCCGATCATCTCCATCGAGGACGGCATGTCGGAGGATGACTGGCAGGGCTGGCGCGCCCTGACCGAGGCCATCGGCGACAAGGTGCAGCTGGTGGGCGACGACCTCTTCGTCACCAACCCGGCGCGGCTCGCCATGGGGATCGAGAAGGGCTGCGCCAATTCCATGCTGGTCAAGGTCAACCAGATCGGCACCCTGACCGAGACCCTGAAGGCGGTGGACATGGCGCACCGCGCCCGCATGACCAACGTGATGTCGCACCGCTCGGGCGAGACCGAGGATTCGACCATCGCCGATCTCGCCGTGGCCACCAATTGCGGGCAGATCAAGACCGGCAGCCTCGCGCGCTCGGACCGGCTGGCCAAGTACAACCAGCTGATCCGCATCGAGGAGATGCTGGGCGCCACGGCGGAATATGCCGGCCGCTCGATCCTGCGCGGCTGACCGGCGCCGCGCGCCGGGCCGCGACGCCCGGGCGCGCGCCCTGCCCCGGCGGGCCCGCCCCGCCGGACGCCACGTTCTCGACGCCCCGGCCGGCCCCCGGCATGACGACGCCCCCGCCGGTCACGGCGGGGGCGTCGTGTCTCGGACCCAAGGCGGCCGAAGCGGCGGCTCACCAGGCGTTGGTGATCATGCCCTCCAGCGCGTCCTTCTCCATCGACAATTCGGTCAGCCGGGCCTTCACCGCGTCGCCGATGGTGACGATGCCGATCAGGGCGCCGTCGTCGTTCACCACCGGCATGTGGCGGAAGCGGCCTTCGGTCATCCGCGCCAGCACCGCGTCGGCGGCGTCATGCGTCGTGCAGGTCTGGAGATCCCGGGTCATGTAATCGCCCGCGGTGGCCTCGAGGCAGGAGGCGCCGCGCAGCGACAGCATCCGCACGATGTCGCGTTCCGACAGGATGCCTTCCGGCGTCCGGCCGTCCTTCGACACGACCACGGTCCCGATGCGCTTCTCGGCGAGCAACTTGGCAGCGTCCCGGATCAAGGTATCCGGGGTCACCGTGACGACGGAATCGTCCGCCTTGTTCTTCAGGATCTGTTGCACCAGCATACGAAAAACCTCCCTGCCGCCAATCGCTTGAAGTGAAGCGTCCTCCCGGCGCAGCGGCTCTGTCAAGTCAGACCTTCGAGTCGGACCACCTCTCGGCGGATGCCCGTGGCCAATTGTTCGGCAAAGCGGTTCAAACGCGCCAGCCTGCGGTCATCGGCATGCCGGACGAGATAGAAGGACCGGGTCAGCGACACGTCCTCGGGCAGCACCTTCACGAGATCCGGCGCCACCGGCAGCGCGAAATCGTGCACGATGCCGAGCCCGGTGCCCAGCCGCAGCCACTGGAACTGCACCGCCACCGAATTCGAGGCCAGCCGCACCCGCTCGACCCCGAGATCGGCGAGGTAGTCGAGTTCCTTGTCGAAGATCATGTCGGGGATGTAGCCGGCGATCTGGTGCCCGGCGAGATCGGCGAGCCGGCGCACCGGCGGATGCCGGGACAGGTAGCCGCGGCTGGCGGCCAGGTGCAGGCGGTAATCGGTGAGTTTCTGCACCGTCAGCCGTCCGGCGGTCGGGGCCGAGACCGCCACCGCCATGTCGGCCTCGCGCTTGGAGAGGTTGACCACCCGCGGCAGCGCCACGATCTGCACGTCGAGCCCGGGATTGTCGGCGACGATGGCGGCGCAGACCTGCGGCAGGACGAAATTGGCGCAGCCGTCCGGAGCGCCGATCCGCACCTGCCCGGTCAGCCCCTCGGCCACCCCGCGCACCGCCTCGCCGGCCTGCTGCATGGCCTGTTCGGCCTCCTCCGCGTGGCGCAGGAGCCGGTCGCCGGCCTCGGTCAGCGCGTAGCCCTGCGGGCTTTTGGCGAAGAGCGGCGCGCCCAGCCCCTGTTCCAGCCGGGCCACCCGGCGCCCCACCGTGGCCGGGTCCATGCGCAGCGCGCGGCCGGCCGCGGAGAGGCTCTCGCCGCGCGCCACGGCGAGGAAAATCCGCATGTCGTCCCAGCTGTCCATCCGGCGCGTACCTGTATTTTCGCAAAACCCTTTTGGCAACTTGCCTCTGTTTCGGGCATTTCCGCAAGCCTATGGTCGCGCCGAACGCATAGGAGGATTTGGCATGACCGAACTCATGCACTGGGTCGACGGCAAGGGCGTGAAGGGCAAGTCCGGCCGCTTCACCGACGTGATGAACCCCGCCACCGGCGAGGTCCAGGCACAGGTGCCGCTCGCCACCAAGGACGAGATGGACGCCATCATCGCCCGCGCCGCCGAGGCGCAGGTCGCCTGGGGCGCCACCAACCCGCAGCGCCGCGCGCGGGTGATGATGAAATTCGGCCAGCTCATCAACGAGCACATGGACGAGCTCGCCGAGCTGGTCAGCCGCGAACACGGCAAGACCCTGCCCGATGCCCGCGGCGACGTGCAGCGCGGTCTCGAGGTGATCGAGGTCTGCATGGGCGCGCCGCACCTCTTGAAGGGCGAGTTCACCGACGATGGCGGCCCCGGCATCGACCTGCAGTCGATGCGCCAGCCGCTGGGCGTGGTGGCCGGCATCACGCCGTTCAACTTCCCGGCGATGATCCCGCTGTGGAAGATGGGCCCGGCGCTGGTCTCGGGCAACGCGATGATCCTCAAGCCGTCCGAGCGCTGCCCCTCGACCGCCTACCGGCTGGCCGAGCTGCTGCAGGAGGCGGGCCTGCCCGACGGCGTGCTGCAGGTGGTCAACGGCGACAAGGAAGCCGTGGACGCGATCCTCGACAACGAGACCGTCCAGGCGGTGGGCTTCGTGGGCTCGACCCCGATCGCGCAGTACATCTACGGCCGCGCCGCCACCAACGGCAAGCGCGCGCAATGCTTCGGCGGCGCCAAGAACCACATGATCATCATGCCCGATGCGGACATGGACAAGGCAGCGGACGCGCTGGTGGGCGCCGGCTACGGCGCCGCGGGCGAGCGCTGCATGGCGATCTCGGTCGCGGTGCCGGTCGGCGAGGAGGCCGCCGAGGCGCTGATCGAGCGGCTGGTGCCGCGCATCGAGAAACTGCGCGTCGGCCCCTACACCGCCGGCGACGACGTCGATTTCGGCCCGCTGATCACCAAGGCGGCGCAGGAGCGCGTGCTCGGCCTGATCGACAAGGGCGTGGAGGAAGGCGCGACGCTGGTCTCCGACGGCCGCGGCCTGAAGATCCAGGGCTACGAAAACGGCTTCTTCGTCGGTCCGACGCTGTTCGACAACGTCACCCCGGACATGGAGATCTACCGCGAGGAGATCTTCGGCCCGGTGCTCAGCCAGGTCCGCGCCGGCTCCTACGAGGAGGCGCTGAAGATCACCATGGACAACCCCTACGGCAACGGCACGGCGATCTACACCGCCGACGGCGACACCGCGCGCGACTTCGCCCACCGGGTCAATGTGGGCATGGTCGGCATCAACTTCCCGATCCCGGTGCCGCTGAGCTACCACACTTTCGGCGGCTGGAAGAAGTCGGCCTTCGGCGACCTGAACCAGTACGGCCCGGACGCCTTCCGGTTCTACACCAAGACCAAGACGGTCACCGCGCGCTGGTTCTCGGGCATCAAGGAGGGCGGCGAGTTCAACTTCAAGGCGATGGACTGACGCCCCTCCGCGGGCCGCGGCAAGACCGCGGCCC
>NZ_JBTLRM010000031.1:34727-45240 GCF_054482755.1 Roseivivax sp. CAU 1761 | reverse complement strand
GCCGCGGCGCGCCGGGGCGGCGTGAACCTGGCCGCCGCCCGGCTGCGCCTCAGGCCGGGGCCAGCATCCGGCCGAGCGGGCGGCCGCCGAGGATGTGGACGTGCAGGTGCGGCACTTCCTGCACCCCGTTGCGCCCGGCATTGGAGATCAGCCGGAAGCCCTCCGGCCCCACCCCTTCCATCTCGCAGACCTGGGCCACGGCGCGGGTGAAATCGACGATCTCGGCCTCCGAGGCCTCGCGGGCGAACTGGTCGTAGGTGGCGTAGGCGCCCTTCGGGATCACCAGCACGTGCACCGGCGCCTGCGGACGGATGTCGCGGAAGGCGAGGCTGTGCTCGGTCTCGAGCACCGTGTCGTTGGGGATCTCGCCGCGCAGGATCTTGGCGAAGATGTTGTCGGCGTCGTAGCTCTGGCTCATCGGTCTTCCTCAGTCGTTGAACAGGTTCGGCCTCTCGGCGATCTTCCGCGCGCAGTCGTAGCCGAGCCCCAGGAAGCCCGCCAGCGCCTCGGCATTGGCATGCACCGGCGCGCCCTGGCGCAGCCGCCACAGATGCGCGAAGCCGGCGCTCCGGATGCGGTCGGTCTGGTGCAGGAACTCGCGGCGCAGCGCTGGCAGCAGCTCCGCCACGGTGGCCGCCGGGCTGCGCGCGCCGATCAGGCCGGTGCGCTCGGCATGGCCGCGCAGGAAGCCGTCGTCGTAGGCGCAGTCGATCTCGAGGATGCGGGTCTCGGCGCGGCCGCGGGCGAAATCCTCCAGCAGCGCGAAGCTGCCGGGATCGATGCAGATCACCAGCCGGGTGCTGCCGGCCGCGTCGTAGAGCATGCGCAGCAGCGCCCTGCGGTGGCGGTGGCGCTTCTCGAGGCTGGTCTGCAGCCCGCCCAGATCGGGCAGCGGCGTGGCCTCCTCGTCGAACAGGTAGTCGTAGCAGGGCAGCCCGGTCCGGTCGCGGATCAGCCCGACCAGGCGCTTTCCGACATGCCATTTCTTGCAGACCAGGATCAGCAGGTCGCGGTCGCGGCCGAGGCTGCTCTCGGTCTCCCAGAAGCGCGGCGCGTGGCGGCGGCCGCGGCGCCCCTGCCCGGTCAGGAAGGCATGCAGCGCCGGGCCGCCGCCGGAGACCTCGAACCGGGTGCCCTCGGCGGCGTAGAGCACGCCCAGCCGGCGCTTCAGTTCCTGGGCCTCGGGGCTGATCTTGCGTGCGAAGAGGTAATCCTGCGCCACCAGGAAGTCGTAATGGTCGTTGTGGAAATTCACCGGCATGCCGTAATCGGTGAAGAGCAGGAAGGTCGGCGTGCGGCTCTCGATCTCGGCCGCGGGGACGAGATGGCGCACCAGCGTCTGGAAGAAGGTCTCGTCGGGGATCCAGGTGGTGCGGAAGAAGCGCAGCACGTCGCGGCGGGCGGCGGCGAAGTCGAGGATGCGCGTTAGCGTGGCGCGGCGCAGGCACCACCACTGGCTGCCGATCATCATCTCCAGACCGTCCGGCACCCGGCGCCTCAGGCCGAGCCGTTTCTGGACCTCGTAGGCGGCGTAGAACAGCCGCCGGTGCCGGCGCTCGTTGAAGACGTGGCGGTAGATCAGGCGCTCGTCGCGCCAACCGGTCTTGATCCAGCCTGAGGTGAAGTAATCGACGCTCTCGATGTAGTCGCACGCGCGCCGGTCGAGGAAGGCATGGGCGTATTCCGCCGACTTGATGGTCATGCAATCGCCCGAGAGCAGGTAGAAATGGCTGGCCCGCGGGAACGCCGCGAGCCCGGTCCGGGCAAGCCGCAGGGTGGCCTCGACCAGCGACCACGCGCCCCAGCCGCAGGCCACGCGGCGGCGCAGCAGCGCAATGTTGGGATCGCCGCCCAGCGCCGCCTCGAGGCGCCGGAACTCCGCCGCCGGCGCGCGGCGGTCGTAGTGGATGACGGCGTAATCGCCGACCGCGGTCAGGCTCTGGGCCTGACGGATCACCGCCTCCGGATCCTTGTGGCACAGAAGGAGGAAGGCGATTCTTGCCATGGTCCGGCCGGCCTGCCCTGTAATTACCGGGTTTTTCCAGTTGATAAGGGCAAAGCCGCGGTGAATGAATAGGCGCCGTGAGAATTTCCGGACGCGCGGGCCGGGTGAGGCAGGACAGGCGCCCGCAGACGGCGCCGGCACGGGGGCGCAGGCGGATGGGATTTCCCGGCACCTGGATGACCGAGAGCGGCAGCCTGATCTACCGGGTGGTGCCGAAATGCGCCTGCTCGACGATCGGCCAGATCATGTACCGCTCCGATCACGGCCGGTTTTACGACGGCGACATCCACGACGCCGAGGAGGGGCTGCACAAATGGGGCCGCCCGGACAGCCAGACGCTGATCCGCGCCAACGTGAAGGCGCGCGCGGCGCCGGCCTTCACCTGCGTGCGCAACCCCTATGCGCGCATCCTGTCCTCGTTCTTCGACAAGATCTGCGGCATCCAGCGCAACGGCCGGCGCTACCGCGGCAACCTGGTGCCGCTCCTGGTACAGAAATACGGCATCGAGGTCGGCGGCCCCGACGGAAGCGACGCGTTCGACCAGATCCGCTCGTTCCGCCGCTTCCTGCTCTTCGTGCGCGACACCATCCGCTGGCGCCGCCCGATGGAGCCCGACATCCATTGGTCGGCGATGTCGGGCCATGTCTCGACCTTCATCGTCAATGGCGGCCGCTACGACCGCATCTTCTGGACCGAGCGCTTCGACGAGGGCATGCAGGCCGTGCTCGACGCCGCGCGCACGCCGCATCCGGTGGATCTCGGCGCCATGCCGCGCTTCAACGAGAGCGAGGGCCACGGCCCGAAGCGCGCCCACCCGGTCGAGGCCTATTTCGACGACCTCTCGATGCACCTCGTCTACGAGATCTACAAACGCGACTTCGAGCTCTTCCGCTACGATTTCGAGAACCCCGCCAACCGCCTGCCGGTGGGCGAGATCGACCTCGACGAGGTCCATGCCAAGCTCGGCGACTAGGCTGCGGCGCGCCTAGTCCGGCAGCTCCGCCGACGGGATCATCGGGAAGAACACGCCGTCGGACCAGACCCCGAACCAGCTTGCGCCCGCGTGCTCGGCATGGGCGCCGATTTCCGCCAGCCGGTAGAAGCTCTTGCGGTCGATCAGCGCCTCGAGTTCGTCCCGCACGAGGATGTAGGGCGCGGGCTCGCCGGTCTCGGCATCGCGCTCGACCCGGATCGGGTGGTCCGGCCCGGCCACGGCGCGGTCGCCGACATGGGTGGTGAAGGTCAGGACCTGCTCCCGCCCCGCCCCCGCGACGGCGAAATCGGTGGCCACGAAGGGCGCGTCGTCGACGGTGATGCCGACCTTCTCGACCGGGGTGACGAGGAAGTACTTGCCGTCCTCGCGCTTCAGGATCGAGGAGAACAGCCTGACCATCTCGAACCGTCCGATCGGGGTGCCGAGGTAGAACCAGGTGCCGTCCCGGGCGATGCGCATGTCGAGATCGCCGCAGAACGGCGGGTTCCACTTGTGGATCGGCGGCAGGCCGCGTCCCTTGGCGGCCCGGGCGGCCTCGGCGATCCCCTCGGCGGAGGGCGTCACGGAATTTTGTGTGCCCATTGCTTTTGCCATCTGTCAGCCTCACGATACCTTGCCTGACATTATCATCTAATCGCCGCGGAGAACGTTGTCATGGCCGAGACCGAGGACCTGGTCGCCGAGATCGAGGCGCTGGAGGCAAAGCTCGCCGAGGCGAAACGGGCGATCACGCGCCGGTTCATCGGCCAGGAGCGGGTGGTGGACCTGACGCTGGCGGCGCTGCTCTGCGGCGGCCACGGCTTGCTCATCGGCCTGCCGGGGCTCGGCAAGACCCGGCTGGTGGAGACCCTGTCGACGGTGATGGGGCTCGACGGCAACCGGGTGCAGTTCACCCCCGACCTGATGCCCGCCGACATCCTGGGCTCCGAGGTGCTGGAGACCGGCGCCGACGGCAGCCGCGCCTTCAAGTTCATCGAGGGGCCGATCTTCTGCCAGCTCCTGATGGCCGACGAGATCAACCGCGCCTCGCCGCGGACCCAGTCGGCGCTGCTGCAGGCGATGCAGGAAAAGCGCGTCACGGTGGCCGGCGAGACCCGCATGCTGGACGCGCCGTTCCACGTTCTCGCCACCCAGAACCCGATCGAGCAGGAGGGCACCTACCCGCTGCCCGAGGCCCAGCTCGACCGCTTCCTGGTGCAGATCGACGTCGCCTATCCCGACCGCGGCACCGAGCGCGACATCCTGCTGGCCACCACCGGCATCGAGGACGCGCAGGCCCACCAGGTCTTCGACGGCCCGTCGCTGATCGCCGCGCAGCACCTGCTGCGGCGCATGCCGGTGGGCGACAGCGTGGTCGAGATGATCCTCGACCTGGTGCGCGCCTTCCGGCCCTCCGACCCCTCGGCTCCGGACCGGGTGCGCGACGTGGTGGCCTGGGGGCCGGGCCCGCGCGCGGCGCAGGCGCTGATGCTCACGGTGCGCGCCCGGGCGTTGCTGCAGGGCCGGCTCGCCCCCTCGCCGGAGGACGTGCTCGACATGGCCCGCCCGGTGCTCGTGCACCGCATGGCGCTGACCTTCTCGGCCCGCGCCCGCGGCGAGGATCTGGGCGTCCTGATCGACGAGGTGGCGGACGGGCTGTCGCGCACCGAGGCGGCTGCGTGACCCAAGCCCCGGTCCTGCGCCAGCATGCCGAGGAGGAAGCCAGCACTCTCCCCGCCCTTCTCGCCCGGGCCGACCATCTCGCCGGGACGGTGCTCCTAGGCGAGCACGGGCGACGGCGCGCCGGGCTCGGGGACGATTTCTGGCAGTACCGCCCGCTGCAGCCGGGCGACAGCTATCGCGCCATCGACTGGCGCCGCTCGGCGCGCGGCGACGCGCAATATGTCCGCGACCGCGAATGGCAGATCGCGCAGAGCGTGCTGGTCTGGGTCGACCGCGCCGCCTCCATGCGCTTCGCCTCGCACCGCGACCTGCCGCAGAAGGCCGACCGGGCGCGGCTCCTGGCGCTGGCCGCCGCCATCCTGCTGATCCGCGGCGGCGAACGCGTCGGGCTGACCGGCTGGAGCCTGCCGCCGCGCAGCGGCCGGGCGCAGATCCTGCGCCTCGCCGAGGCCTTCGCCGAACCCGCCGAGGAGGATTACAGCGCCCCCGAGGCACGCGGCATGCTGCCCCATGCGCGGGCGCTCTTCGTGTCGGATTTCCTGGGCGACATCGCCCCGGTCGAGGCGGCGCTGACCAAGGCCGCCGACCGCGGCGTGCGCGGCGTCCTGTGCCAGATCCTCGACCCCGCCGAGGAGGCCTTTCCCTTCGAGGGCCGGACCATCTTCCAGTCGGTGGGCGGCACGCTGGCGCACGAGACGCTGAAGGCCGGCGAACTGCGCGGCCGCTACCGCGACCGGCTGGCGGCGCGCAAGGACCGGCTCGAGCATCTCTGCCGGCTGACCGGCTGGCAGTATGAATGCCACCATACCGGCGACAGCGCCCAGGCGGCGTTGCTGTGGATCTGGCGGGCCATGGACGGGAGCCGGCGATGACGGTTCTGGGCGGCATCGGCTTCACCGCGCCCTGGCTGCTGCTGGGGCTCCTGGCGCTGCCGCTGCTCTGGCTGCTGCTGCGCGCGGTGCCGCCGGCGCCGGTGCGGCGGCTGTTTCCCGGCGTGGTGCTGCTGCTTGGCCTGAAGGATGAGGAGCAGGTCAGCGACCGCACGCCGTGGTGGCTGCTGCTGTTGCGCATGCTGGCGGTGGCGGCGGTGATCCTGGGCCTCGCCGGCCCGGTGCTGAACCCCGAGGAGGATGCCGCCGCGGCCGGGTCCGGGCCGCTGCTGGTGGTCAGCGATGCCAGCTGGGCCAGCGCCGCCGACTGGCCGGCCCGGCAGGCCGCGCTCGAGGCCCTGCTCGCCCGGGCCGGGCGCCAGGACCGTCCGGTGGCGCTGTTGCGCCTCAGCCAGCCCGAGGCGCCGGTCTTCCAGTCCGCCACGGTGCTGTCCGGCCGGCTGGCCGGGATCGCCCCCAACCCGTGGGAGCCCGGCGACGACCAGATGGCGCGCGCCGCCGAGATGCTGCCCGAGGGCGGCTTCGACACCTACTGGCTGTCGGACGGCATTGCCCGCGACGGCCGCGCCGCGCTGCTCGGCGCGCTGCGGGCGCGCGGCACCGTGACCGTGTTCGAGAGCCCCGAGCCGCTCTTCGCGC
Source organism: Roseivivax sp. CAU 1761 (assembly GCF_054482755.1). Taxonomy (NCBI): domain Bacteria; kingdom Pseudomonadati; phylum Pseudomonadota; class Alphaproteobacteria; order Rhodobacterales; family Roseobacteraceae; genus Roseivivax; species Roseivivax sp. CAU 1761. The sequence continues at coordinate 39,049 of NZ_JBTLRM010000031.1, read as the reverse complement.
TCGCGCCGCCGGTCTTCGAGGACGGCGAGATGACGCTGGCCGCGCAGCGCCTGCGCCCCGGCCCGGAGCGCGAGGTGATGCTGCGCGTGGCCGGCACCGACCCGGCCGGCAACCCCGCCGCGCTGGCCGAGATCCCGGTGGTCTTTGCCGCCGGGGAGGCCGGCGCCGAGGCGGTGCTCGACCTGCCCACCGAGCTGCGCGCCCGCATCGAGCGCTTCGAGATCGCCGGGGGCGAAAGCGCCGGCGCGGTGATCCTCAGCGACGATTCCCTGCGCCGCCGCGAGGTCGCGCTGATCGCCGGCACCGAGAACCGCGAGGGGCTCGAGCTGCTGTCGCCGCTGCATTACCTGGAAAAGGCCCTGAACCCCACCGCCGAGCTCCTGAACGGCGCGCTGAGCGACGTGCTGCCGGCCAATCCCGACGTCATCGCGCTGGCCGATGTGGCGACGCTGGGCGGCGACGCGGAGTCGGTTCTCGACTGGATCGAGGAGGGCGGCACGCTGCTGCGCTTCGCCGGGCCGCGGCTCGCCGCGAGCGAGGTCAGCCGCGCCGAGGAGGATCCGCTGATGCCGGTGCGGCTGCGCGCCGGCGGCCGCACCGTGGGCGGCGCGATGAGCTGGGGCGAGCCCAAGACCCTCGCCCCGTTCGACGCCGACTCGCCCTTCTTCGGGCTCGAGATTCCCGACGACGTCTCGGTCTCGGCGCAGGTCATGGCGCAGCCCGACCCGTCGCTGGCCGCCCGGGTGATCGCGCATCTTTCCGACGGCACGCCGCTGGTGACCCGCAAGCGCATCGGCCGCGGTCAGGTCGTGCTGTTCCATGTCAGCGCCAATGCCGAATGGTCGTCGCTGCCGCTCTCGGGCCTGTTCGTGGAGATGCTGGAGCGGCTGGCGATCTCGGCCATGCCGGCCCAGCCCGAAGCCGAGGACCTGGCCGGCACCACCTGGCAGCCCGATGCGGTGCTCGACGCCTTCGGCACGCTGCGCGATGCCGGCACATTGCCCGGGGTCGACGGCGCGGCGCTGGCCTCGGCGCCGCTCGGCCCGGACCTGCGGCCCGGCCTCTACCGCGGCGAGGATCGCAGCCTGGCCCGCAACGTCATCGCCCCCGACCGCACCCTCGCCGCCGCCGCCTGGCCCGAGGGCGTCGCCGTGGAGGGGCTGGAGGGGCCCGAGGCGCAGCCGCTGGCCGGCTGGCTGCTGGCGCTGGCCACGCTGATGCTCTTTGCCGACGTGCTGGCGGCGCTGGCCCTCAGCGGCCGGCTGCGCGGCGCCCGCGCCGCGCCGATGGCGGCGCTCCTGCTGGCGGCCGGGCTGGCGCTGCCGCAGCCGGCCCCGGCGCAGACCGCCGATCCGGGCGCCGATCCGGGCGCCGACGCGCCGGCGCCGGATGACCGCTTCGCGCTCGCCGCCACCTCGGAGCTGACCCTGGCCCACGTCCTGACCGGCAATGACGCGGTGGACGACCTCGCCGCGGCGGGCATGCGCGGGCTGGCGCAGGTGCTGCTCTACCGCACCTCGGTGGAGCCCGGCGCGCCGATGGGGGTCGATCTGGAAAGCGACGACCTGGCCTTCTTCCCGATGCTCTACTGGCCGGTCACCGCCGATCAGCCGGTACCCTCGGATGCCGCCTATGCCAAGCTCAACACCTATCTGCGCTCCGGCGGGATGATCGTCTTCGACACCCGCGACGCCGACATCGCGGGCTTCGGCGCCGCCTCGCCGAACGGCCGCAAGCTGCAGGAACTGGCCGCGCCGCTCGACATCCCGCCGCTCGAGCCGGTGCCCGAGGACCACGTTCTGACCCGCACCTTCTACCTGCTGCAGGACTTCCCCGGCCGGCACAGTGGCCGCGACGTCTGGGTCGAGGCGGCGCCGCCCGATGCCGAGCGCGCCGAGGGCATGCCGTTCCGCAACCTCAACGACAACGTCACCCCTGTGGTGATCGGCGGCAATGACTGGGCCGCGGCCTGGGCGGTGAACGAATACGGCCAGCCGACCTCGGCCCTGGGGCGCGGCTTCGCCGGCGAGCGCCAGCGCGAGATCGCCTACCGCTTCGGGGTCAACCTGGTGATGCATGTGCTGACCGGGAACTACAAATCCGACCAGGTCCACGTGCCGGCGCTGCTCGACAGGCTGGGCCAATGACCGGCGCGATCGTCTTCGACCCGCTGCTGCCCTGGGCGGCGATCGCCGCGCTGGCCGGGTTCGCGGCGCTCGGCGCGGCCCTGGCGCTGTGGCGCGGGCTCGCCGGCTGGGCGCTCCGGGCGCTGGCCGGGCTGGTGCTGGTGGCGGCGCTGACCCAGCCGTCCTGGCAGCGCGAGGACCGCGCGCCGCTCACCGACATCGTGCTCATGGTGGTCGACCGCTCGGCCTCGCAGACCCTCGCCGACCGCGCCGGGATCACCGAAGCGGCGGCCACCGAGCTCGAGGCGGCGCTGGCCGCCCGCCCGGACACCGAACTGCGCCGCATCGAGGTCAGTGACGGCGAGGAGGATGCCGGCACCCTCCTGATGAGCGCCGTCTCCGAGGCGCTGGCCGAGGAGCCGCGGGCCCGCATCGCCGGCATCCTGCTGCTCTCCGACGGACGGCTGCACGACCTCGACCGGGCCCCCGACCTGCCGGCGCCGATGCACCTGCTGCTGACCGGCCAGGAGGACGATTGGGACCGCCGGCTGGTGGTCGAGAACGCCCCCGCCTTCGCCATCCTCGACGAGCCGGTGACGCTCACCGTGCGGGTCGAGGATGACGGCGCGGCCCCCGGGCAGGCCACCACGCCGCTCTCGATCTCGGTCGATGGCGGCGCGCCGCAGGATTTCGAGATACCCGTCGGCCAGAGCTTCGATCTGCCGATCACCCTGCCGCATGGCGGCCTCAACGTGATCCAGTTCACCGTCCCCGAGGCCGAGGGCGAGCTGACCGAGCGCAACAATACCGCGCTGGTGCAGATCAACGGCGTGCGCGACCGCCTGCGGGTGCTCCTGGTCTCGGGCGAGCCGCATGCCGGCGGCCGCACCTGGCGCAACCTGCTGAAATCCGACAGCTCGGTCGATCTCGTGCATTTCACCATCCTGCGCCCGCCGGAGAAGCAGGACGGCGTGCCGGTCAACGAACTGTCGCTGATCGCCTTCCCGACGCGCGAGCTGTTCCTCGAGAAGATCGAGGATTTCGACCTGATCATCTTCGACCGCTACAAGCGCCGCGGCATCCTGCCGGCGATCTATCTCGACAATGTCCGGCAATATGTCGAGGCCGGCGGCGCGGTGCTGATCTCGGCCGGGCCGGACTTCGCCTCGGCGGATTCGCTGTCGCGCTCGCCGCTGGGCGAGATCCTGCCCGCCGCCCCCACCGCGCGGGTGATCGAGCAGGGCTACCGTCCCGAGATCACCGAGCTCGGGCAGCGCCACCCGGTGACCGCCGGGCTCGGCGATCCCGACAGCTGGGGGCGCTGGCTGCGCCAGGTCGATCTCGATCCGTCGGGCGGCGCCGAGGTGGTGATGTCGGGCCTCGACGGCCGGCCGCTGCTGATCCTCGACCGGGTCGGCGAGGGCCGGGTGTCGCTGCTGGCCTCGGACCAGGCCTGGCTCTGGTCGCGCGGCTTCGAGGGCGGCGGCCCGCAGCTCGATCTGCTGCGGCGGCTGGCGCACTGGATGATGAAGGAGCCCGAGCTCGAGGAGGAGACGCTGCTGGCCGAACCCGGCGGCCAGACCATGCGGATCATCCGCCGCACGCTCGCGGACCAGGTCGGCGCGGTCACCGTCACCCGGCCCGATGGCGGGACCGAGGAGGTGACCCTCGAGGAGGTCGCGCCTGGCCGCTTCGAGGCGCTCTATACCGGCCCCGAGATCGGCCTCTACCGGCTCGCCGAGGGCGACCAGGAGGCGGTGGTGGGCCTCGGCCCCGCAGCGCCGCGGGAATTCGAGCGCACCATCGCCTCGGGCGCCGCGCTGAAGCCGGTGATCGACACGATGCGCGGCGGCGTGGCGCGGCTCGAGGACGGCGTGCCGACGATCCGCGAGGTGTCGCTCGGCCGTCCGGCGGCCGGCCGCGGCTGGATCGGCATCGCCCCGCGCGAGGCCTACGAGACCCTGAACGTCACCCAGGTGCCGGTGCTGCCGGCCTGGCTGGTGCTGGTGCTGGCGGCGGCGCTGATCCTCGGCGCCTGGCTGCGCGAGGGCCGGCGCTGAGCTCCGGCCCCCCGGGCCCACCGGAGACCGGGCGCCGACAGGCCACGCGGGCCGCCCCCACCCCCCGGGCCCGCCGGGCGCCGGCGCCTCCCGCCCCGCGCCCACCGGAGACCGGCGGCGCCAGCCGCCGTGCGAC
>NZ_JBTLRM010000031.1:0-34717 GCF_054482755.1 Roseivivax sp. CAU 1761 | reverse complement strand
CAGGCCCGGCCGCGCGTCCCCCGGGGCCACACGTCCTTGCGATCAGGCCAGGTCAGCCGGCATAGGCGAGGACGGCGGCCCGGGCCCCTTCGGCGGCCAATTGTCGATAGGCCTCGGTCACGGCGGCGCGGAAGGCCGGGGTCGCCGCCAGCTCGGCGGGGAACACGTCGCGCAGCGCCAGCAGCGCCGCGACCGTGTCCTCGGGCGTCCCGGCGCCGTCCGAGGCGGCGCGCAGCCGCTCCGCCAGCGGGTCGCGCACGTCGATCGCGCCGCCCGCCTCGTCGACGCCGCCGACATAGCGCATCCAGCCCGCCACGGCGAGCGCCAGGCCGGGGACCGGCCGGCCGGCGGCCAGCGCCTCCGCCGCGGTGGCGAGCAGCCGCTGCGGCAGCTTCTGCGACCCGTCCATGGCGATCTGCCAGGTCCGGTGGCGGATCGCCGGGTTGGCGAAGCGCCTCAGCAGCGCCTCGGTATAGGCCGCCAGGTCCTCGCCCTCGGGCTGCGGCACGGTGGGCAGGATCTCGTCCCGCCACAGCCGCCGCAGCAGCGCCGCGAAGGCCGGGTCGGCCACGGTTTCGGCGATCGTCTCGTGCCCGGCGAGGTAGCCCAGATAGGCCAGCGTCGAATGCGCGCCGTTGAGGCAGCGCAGCTTCATCGTCTCATGCGCCTCGACCGAGTCCACGAATTGCGCCCCCGCCGCCTCCCAGGCCGGGCGGGCCCCGGCGAAGCGGTCCTCGATGACCCATTGCCGGAACGGCTCGTGCTGCACGCAGGCCGGGTCGTGGTAGCCCTCGGCCTCGGCCAGCCGGGCGACGTCCTCCGCGGTGGTCGCCGGGGTGATGCGGTCGACCATGGTGGCCGGAAACGGCACCTCGGCGGCGATCCATTCGGCCAGCCCGGCATCGCGGGCGCGGGCGAAGTCGAGCATCGTGGCGCGGGCCAGCGCCCCGTTCGAGGGCAGGTTGTCGCAGCTCAGCACGGTGAAGGGCGGCGTGCCGTCGGCGCGCCGCAGCCGCAGCGCCTCGACGATGAAACCCGCCGCCGAGGCCGGCGCCCCGGGCGTCTCGAGGTCCTGCGCGATGTCGGGATGGTCGCGGCGCAGCCGGCCGCTGGCGGGCTCGTGGCAATAGCCCTTCTCGGTGATCGTCAGCGACACCACCCGGACGCCCGGATCGCGCAGCGCGGCCAGCACCGCCGCCGGATCCTCCGGCGCCACCAGGACCCGCGTCACCGCGTGCACGAGCCGCGGCCGGGCGCCCTCGGGGGCCAGTTCCACCGCGGTGAAGACGCCGTCCTGCGGCGCCAGCTGGTCGCGCGCCGTCGGGCTCTTGAGGCTGACCGCGACGATCCCCCAGTCACCGCCTCCGGCGGCCATGGCGTTGTCGGTATAGACCGCGTTGAAGGCGCGAAAGAAGGCGCCGGGGCCGAAATGGACGATCCCGGGCCGGGCGGCGGGGGCGGTGCGGGTCGGGCGGGGCAGGTCGGACATGGGCACTCCGGTCGGACGGGCAGACGGCGGCTCAGAGCCGATAGGCGGCCTTGGCAAGGCCGTAGGTCAGGTCGTGGGCGACCGCGCGCGCCTCGGCCTCGCGCAGCCGGCCGGTGCCGACCAGCGTGGCGAGATAGGCGCAATCCGAGCGCCGCGACACGTCGTGGCGCGCCGGGATCGAGCAGAAGGCCCGGGTGTCGTCGTTGAAGCCCACGGTGTTGTAGAATCCGGCGGTCTCGGTGGTCACCTCGCGGAACCGGCGGATGCCCTCGGCGCTGTCGAAGAACCACCAGGGCGGGCCCAGCCGCAGCGCCGGATAGGCCCCGGCCAGGGGCGCCAGTTCGCGGCCGTAGACGGTCTCGTCCAGGGTGAAGACGATCACCGTCAGGTCGCGCTCCATGCCGACGGCGTCGAGCATCGGCTTCAGCGCGTGCACCCAGTCGGTGCGCTGCGGGATGTCGAAACCCATGTCGCGGCCGTGCCGGGCGAAGACCGGCGCCGAATGGTTGCGGTGGTTGCCGGCATGGATCTGCATCACCAGCCCGTCCTCGAGGCTCATCCGCGCCATCTCGGTCAGCATGTGGCCGCGGAAGGCGTCGGCCTCGTCGGGGCTGGCCTCCCCGCGCAGCGCCTTCTCGAACAGCGCCGCCGCGGTGTCGCGGTCGAGATCCTCGGTGCGCGCAGTGGGGTGGCCGTGATCGCTGGCGGTGGCGCCGCCCTCGGCCTTGAAATAGGCCCGCCGGGCGCGGTGCGCCGCCAGGTAGCCCTCCCAGGTGGTGGCCGGCTCGCCGGTGATCTCGCCCAGCCGTTCGACATTGGCGGCGAAACCCTCGAATTCGGGATCGACCACGGCGTCGGGGCGGTAGGTGGTGATCACCCGGCCGGCCCAGCCACTGGCGCGAATCTGGCGGTGCCAGTGCAAGTCGTCGAGCGCCCCCTCGGTGGTGGCAAGCCCGGCGATGTTGAAGCGCTCGAAGAGCGCCCGCGGCCGGAACGCCGCCTCGCCCAGGCGGGCATCGATATGGTCGTAGATGGCTTCCGCCGTCTCCGGCCTCAGCGCCTCGTCGATGCCGAAGACATGTTCGAAGGAATGCTCGATCCAGAGCGACGAGGGGGTACCCCGGAACAGGTGGAAATTCTCCGCGAAGCGGCGCCAGATCGCTTGCGGATCGGTCTCGACCGCGCCGCCGTCCCGGCGCGCGATGCCGAGATCGGCGAGATCGACGCCCTGCGAGACCAGCATCCGGAAGACGTAATGGTCGGGCACCACGAACAGCTCGGCCGGGTTCGGGAAACGCGCATTCTCGGCAAACCAGCGCGGGTCGCAATGGCCGTGCGGCGACAGGATCGGCAGATCCGCCACCTCCTCGTAGAGGCTGCGCGCCAGGCGGCGCAGGGCCGGCTCCGCGGGAAACAGGCGGTCGGGGTCGAGAAGCGGCATGGTTCCTCGCGGCACTGGAGAACGGATGGAGAGACTGATATGCTAGTCTGACAGTTCTGTCAAAAGCCGATGCGCGGCCCCTTCCGGCGCGCGTCCCTGCCGCTCCGGAGCGCCCGGCCATGCCCGATCTCGACCTGCCCGCCCTCACCCTGCCGCGCGCCCAGAGCGCGACCGAACAGGTCTTCGAGGCGCTGCGCCGGGCCATCGTGCAGATCGACCTGGCCCCCGGCACGAAACTCACCGAGGCCGACATGGCGCGCCGGCTCGGCGTCTCCCGGCAGCCGGTGCGCGACGCCTTCTTCCGGCTCTCCAATCTCGGCTTCATCACCATCCGCCCGCAGCGCGCCACCCTGGTCACCCTGATCTCGGCGCGGCTGGTGCTGCAGGCGGCCTTCATCCGCACCGCGATCGAGACCGCCTGCATCCGCGAAGCCGCAACGGCGCGCCGGCCGGCCGACCTCGACGCGCTGGAAGCGCTGCTCGCGGCGCAGGAGGAGGCGGTGCGCGCCGCCGATCCGGCGCGCTTTCACGACCTTGACGAGGCGCTGCATCTGCGCCTGGCCGAGATCGCCGGGCGCGGCTTCGCCTGGTCGCTGGTGCAGGAGCAGAAGGCGCATATGGACCGGGTGCGCTTCCTCACCCTGCCCGCCGATTCCCGGCCGGCGCTGGACGGGCACCGCGCCATCGTCGCCGCCCTGCGGGCCCGCGACGCCGCCGCGGCGGAGGTGGCGATGCAGGCCCATCTCGCGCGAATCCGCGACGTGCTGCCGCGCATCGCCGCGGCGCATCCGGCCTATTTCGACCCCGAGGGGTGAGGCGCGGGGCGCTGCGGAAAGGCGTCGCGCCAGCGCTCGGTGAAGAGCTGGCGCTTGTGCGCGTCGAGCGCCACCAGCAGCGGCGGCCCCATGCCGATCGGCCGCTCCAGCGCCTCGACCTGGCCCGGCAGCTCCAGAAGCGCGCCGTCCTCGGCCTCCAGCCGGACGATCAGCCGCTGCGCCTCGAGACGCTGCCGCCCCTCGGGCGAGAGCAGGAAATCCACCAGGTCGGCGGCGCCGGCATGGCCCGCCGCACCCTGCGGGATCATCGCCGCCCGGGCCAGCGTCAGGGTGTAATCCTCCGGCGCGATCACCCCCAGGGCGGGCTCCGCCGCGGCGCGCAGCAGGGCGTAGGAGCCCAGAACGTTGTAGGCCACCAGGAACTCGCCGGCGATCACCTTGTCGATGATCTCGGCCGAGCAGCAGGTGGCGACCGCGCCGGAGCGTCCGAACGCCTCCATCAGGCCGCCGAAGGTCGAGGCTTCGAGCGAATCGGCAAAGGCCAACAGGAAGCCGAGCCCGGAATCCTCGATGTCGTAGGTCGCCACCCGGCCCTCGTAGCGGCTGCCGCGGGGGCGCAGCAGGTCGAGCAGGTCGAAGCGGCTGCGCGGCACCTCCGCGGGGGCGAGGCGCGCCCGGTTGTAGACCATCACCGCCGGCTCCCGGGTCACGCCCCAGAGCTGGTCGCGCCAGATCAGCGCCGGCGGCAGCGCCCGGGTGGCCGCGGAGACGTGGCTGGCGGCGCAGCCCTCGTTGACCAGGCCCACCATGTGATGCACCGCCGAGCTGATCAGCAGGTCGGCCTCCGGCCGCGCCGCCCGGCACTCGGCCCGGGCCAGCGCGTAGAGGTCGTTCGAGCCCCATTGCTCGTAGGTCAGGCGCAGATCGGGGCGGGTGGCGAGGAAGGCCTCGATCACCGGCCCCAGCACCGCGAAATTGGTGGTCGAGCGCAGCACTACGTGGCGCGGCGCCGCCGCCGGGCCGAGGCTGCGCACCAGTTCCGCCGCCGCCACCGGCCCGGCCAGCCAGAGCCCGACCAGGAGCGCCGCGAGCCGCCTCACGGCCGGGCCTCCGGCAGGTCCAGCGCGATCTCGAAGCCTCCGGCGCCGCGGCTCAGACCAAGCGCGCCGCCATGGCCCTCGGCGACTTCGCGGGCGATGGCGAGGCCGATGCCGCTGCCCCCGCTGGCGCCGGCGGCGGCGAAGCGGGTGCCGAGCCGGGCGGCGACCTGCGGCGGCGGGCCGTCGCCGGCGTCGCGCACCCAGAGCCGCGCCGCGCCGCCGGCGCGGTCGACGCCGAGCCGGATCGGCGGGCGGCCATGGCGCGCGGCGTTGGTCAGCAGGTTCTTCCCGGCCTCGATGAGCGACAGCGCGTCGCCCGCCACCCAGACCGGCGCCTCGGGCAGGTCCGGGGCGACCTCGCAGCCGGCCTCGGCCAGCAGGTCGTCGCATTCCTCGACCACCTCGACCGCGATGTCGCGCAGGTCGAGCCGCGGCCGCGGCGCCGCCTCGGCGCGGTGGATGATCAGCGCCCGGCTGAGCAGCTGGTCGAGCAGCCGGCCCAGCCCCGAGGCCCGCGCCTCGATCCGCGACACGATCCGGGCCTGGCGCGCCGGATCGGCCTCGCGCGCGGCGATCTGGGCCTGTGCCCGGATCGCCGCCACCGGGGTGCGCAGCTGGTGCGCGGCGTCGCCGATCAGGTTGCGCGTCGCCCGGCCCTGCCGCTCCAGCCGGCCCATGAAGCCGTTCAGCGCCGCCAGGAGCCGCGCCACCTCCTCGGGCGCGGACAGCGCCACCGGCGTCAGGTCGCTGGGATCGCGCGCCGCCAGCGTGGCGCCGATGCGCGACAGCGGCCGCATCGCGCGGGTCACCGCCAGCCAGGCAAAGAGCGCCATCGCGACCCCGGCGCCGCCCAGCACCAGCACGGCGTTCTGCGCGATGTCGCGGGCAAGGTCGCGGCGCGCCAGCAGCGTCTGCCCGACGATCACCGTCACCGGGCCGGAGAAGTTGCGCTCGGCAAAGCGCCGGGTCACCGCGACGTAGCGCGCCGGCTCGGCCCCGAAGGCGCCGTCGAAATAGACCACGTCCCCGCTCCGCGGCGGCAGCGGCGCGGCATCGTCGCCGGTCAGGGTGCGCCCGTCCGGGCCGGTCACCCGGTAGCGGATGCGGTCGCTCTCGGCCAAGGCCAGCAGCGCGAAGGCCGAGACCGGCATGTCGACCATCGGGTCGCCGTCGCGCACGTTGATCGCCGCCGCGATGTCGCGGGCCGCCCCGACGAGCAGCCGGTCATAGGCCTCGCGCGCGGCCTCGCGGCCGTAGGCCAGCGCGGCGGCGAGGACCAGCGCGCCGCCCACCAGCAGCACCGCCGCCATGGCCAGCGCCACGCGGTTGCGCAGCGACAGGGTGGCGCGCAGGGCGCCCGCCTCAGCCATCCGCCGCCCCGGGGCCGGTCTCGGGGCCGGTTTCGGGGCCGGTCTCGGCGTCGAGCCGGTAGCCCAGCCCGCGATGGGTTTCGATGACCACGCCCGATCCGGCCAGCTTTTTGCGCAGCCGCGCCACGTAGAGCTCCACCGCGTTGCCGCCGACCTCGCCGCTCTCGAAGGAGAACAGCCGGTCGAAGATCCGGTCCTTGGACAGGATCTGGCCGCGATGCGCGATCAGCAGCGCCAGCAGCGCCATCTCCCGCCGGGTGATCCGCACCGGCGCGCCGTCGATCCGCAGGCTGCGCGCGGCGGCGTCGAATTCCAGCCCGGCCAGCCGCACCCGGCTGTCGGCCTGGCCGGTGGCGCGGCGCACCATGGCGCGCAGCCGGGCCTCGAGCTCGCGCAGGTCGAAGGGCTTCACGAGGTAGTCGTCGGCCCCGGCATCGAGCGCCTCGACCCGGGCCCCGACGGCGAATTCCGCGGTCAGCATCAGCACCGGGCTGCGGTCGCCACGGCGCCGCAGGTCGCGCAGGATGGCGCGGCCGTCGCCGTCCGGCAGGTCGATGTCGAGGATCACCGCGTCGTAGCCCTGCACGGCGAGGAAATCCCGCGCCGCGGCCAGCGTCGGCGCCAGGTCGCAGGCAAAGCCCGCGGCATCGAGGGCGCGCACCACCGCGTCGCCCAGATCGGCGGTGTCCTCGACGATCAGCACCCGCATGCCCGTCCTCCCCGCTGCCGCGCCGCCCGCTGCCGATCCCGCCCTGCCACTGCCCGTCGTGCCCCCCGTTCCGCGCCGAAAGCCTAGGGCTTCGGCAGCGGCGCGGAAAGCCGCATGTTTTTCGGGCCGTGACAGGTTGATGACAGCTTCGCCGCCTAGGGTCGCCGGGCCAATCGCACGCCCTGCCCGACGGGGTGCGCGGTTCAACGGAGGAGGCACCATGATCCAGAATACGCTGCGCCGCGGTCTTGCCGCGGTGATCCTTGTCGCCGGCGCGCCGCTGGCCGCCCAGGCCCAGGACTTCACCCCGGAAAGCCCCGAATGCATCGCCCCCGCCAACCCCGGCGGCGGCTGGGACTTCACCTGCCGCCAGGTCGGCAAGACGCTGCAGGATCTGGGGCTCATCCCCTCGACCATGCAGGTGGTGAACCTGTCCGGCGGCGGCGGCGGCGTGGCCTTCGCCGAGGTCGTCAACAAGCGCAACGCCGACGACGACCTGATCGTCGCGGCCTCGTCGGCGACGGCCACCCGTCTGGCCCAGAACGCCTATCCCGGCAACACCACCGACCAGGTGCGCTGGCTGGGCTCGGTGGGCGCCGATTACGGCGTCATCGCGGTGGCCGGCGACAGCGAGATCGAGACGCTGCCCGAGCTCATGGACCAGATCAAGTCCGACCCGACCTCGGTGTCGATCGGCGGCGGCTCCGCGGTCGGCGGCTGGGACCACCTGAAGGTGCTGATCGCCGCGCAGGAGGCCGGCATCGAGGACGTGCGCCAGGTCAAGTACATCGCCTTCGCCGGCGGCGGCGAGGCGGTCACCCAGCTCCTGGCCGGGTCGCTGCAGGCCTTCACGGGCGATCTCTCCGAGGCCAAGGGCTTCGTCGAATCCGGCGACATCAAGGTGGTGGCGGTGCTGGCGCCCGAGCGGCTCGAGGGCGAGTTCGCCGACTTCCCGACCGCCAAGGAGCAGGGCATCGACGCCATCGGCGCCAACTGGCGCGGCTTCTACGGCCCCGGCGACATGAGCGACGCGGCCTACGAATACTGGGTCAGCCAGCTCGACACGCTGTATGCCAGCGAGGAATGGCAGGCGGTGATGGAGGCCAACGGCCTCGCGCCGCTCGACCTGCAGGGCGCCGAGTTCGAGGAATTCGTGCAGACCTCCGTGCAGGACATCGAGGCGCTGAGCCGCGAGATCGGCATCCTGCAGTAAATCCCGCGCGGGCGGCTCGGCGGCCCCGGCTCCGGCCGGGGTCGTCCCCGCATCCGCGCCCAGCCAAAGGGGAGTCGCGTCATGAGCGACCGCATCTTCGGGGGGATCGGCCTGATCCTCGCCCTGCTCTTCGCCTGGCAGGCCGCCATCATCCAGGAAAGCTTCCTGACCGACGCCGTCGGCCCCAAGGTCTTTCCCTATGTCATCGCCACGGTGATGGGGCTGGCCTCGCTCTATTTCCTCTTCAAGCCCGACCCCGAGCCGCACTGGCCGCGCGCCGGCCGGCTGGCCGAGATCGGCCTCGCGGCGCTGGTGATGTTCGCCTATGCGCAGCTGCTGCCGGTCGCGGGCTTCGTCATCGCCACCGCCTTCGCCGCCGCCTACCTGACCTGGCGGCTGGGCTCCCGGCCGATCGAGAGCGTGGTGATCGGCATCGCCACCTCGCTCGGCATCTACGTGGTCTTCCGGCTGATCCTCGGGCTGTCGCTGGCCCGCGGGCCGCTCGGCTTCTGAAGGGGCGCCCAGAATGGACCTTCTCGCGAATCTCGCCGACGGCTTCGCCGTCGCGCTGACCTGGCAGAACCTGGCGCTGGCGCTGATGGGCTGCTTTCTCGGCACCATCATGGGCGCGCTGCCGGGCCTCGGCCCGTCGAACGGCGTGGCCATCCTGATCCCGCTGGCCTTCACCCTGGGGCTCGGCGCGACGCCGTCGCTGATCCTGCTGACCAGCGTCTATTACGGCGCCATGTATGGCGGCCGGATCTCGTCGATCCTGCTCAACATCCCCGGCGACGAGCCGGCGATGATGACCTGCCTCGACGGCTACCCGATGGCCCAGCAGGGCCGCGCCGGCGAGGCGCTGGCGCTGTCGGGCGTGGCCTCCTTCGTCGGCGCCTTCTTCGCCACCTGGGGCCTGGTGCTGCTGGCGCCGCAGCTGGTCAAGGTGGCGCTGCTCTTCGGCCCGGCGGAATATTTCGCCCTCTTCGCGCTGGCCTTCGCCACGCTCGGCGGCATCTCCGCCACCAACCAGGCGAAATCGGCCTTCGCCGCGGCGCTCGGCCTCGGGCTGGCGATGATCGGCGTCGACACCCAGACCGGGGTGCCGCGCTTCACCTTCGGCGAGGTGCATCTCTACGACGGCATCGACTTCCTCGTCGCCATCGTCGGCCTGTTCGCGCTCAGCGAGGTCTTCATCTTCCTCGAACACCGCGGCACCGAGCGCGACATCTCCACCAAGCCCAAGGTCGAGATCGGCCGCATCACCCCGCCCTGGCGGGTGCTGCGGCGCTGCACGCCGACCATGCTGCGCACCACCGTGCTGGGCTTCATCGCGGGCGTGCTGCCCGGGGCGGGCGCCTCGCTCGGCTCCTTCATCTCCTACTCGATGGAGAAGCGGCTGGTCGACCGCAAGGGCACCTTCGGCACCGGCGATCCGCGCGGCGTCGCCGCCCCCGAGGCCGGCAACAACGCCGCGGCCGGCGGCGCGCTGGTGCCGATGCTGGCGCTCGGCGTGCCGGGCTCGGGCACCACGGCGGTGCTGCTCGCGGTGCTGCTGGCGCTCAACATCACCCCGGGGCCGCTCCTGTTCACCCAGAACCCCGACGTGGTCTGGGGCCTGATCGCCGCGCTCTTCATCGGCAACTTCATGCTGCTGGCGATGAATATCCCGATGGTCGGGCTGTTCACCCGGGTGCTCTTGGTGCCGCCGCGCATCCTGATGCCGATCGTCGCGATGATCTCCTTCGTCGGCATCTACGGCATCTCCGGGTCGAGCTTTGATCTGGTCGTGATGGTGCTCTTCGGCATCGGCGGCTGGGTGCTGCGCAAGCTCGACGTGCCGCTGGTGCCGATCATCCTCGGCACGCTGCTCGGCAACGAGATGGAGGTGAACTTCCGCCGCGCCGTGAACATCGCCGACGGCGATTACTCGGTGCTGATCTCCTCGCCGCTGACCATCGGACTCTGGACCGTGGCGGTGATCGGCTTCCTGCTGCCGATCCTGGTGGGCGGCGTGCTGCGGCGGCGCATGCGCATGGCCCGCGACGAGGAAGGCGCGCTGAGCGACTGACCCCGGCGCGGGAACCCGGCCCCGGCACCGTCCGCCCCCGGCGGGCGGTGCCTGACGTTCGGGAAGCCCCTGATCCCGCGGGGAATTGCCGATCCGCGGGCGCCATTTCGGCAGCCTGTCGCCGCCTCTGCCGGCGGCACTGGCAACGCGCCCCCGTCTCCCCATCTTTCGCCCAGCACGCCCCCACGGGGTGCGCACAGCAAAGGAGACGACCATGACCAAGCGCAACCTGACCACCACGACCGCGGCCTTCGCGGTCCTGCTGGCCGGCGCCGCCGGCGCCCAGTCGCTCGGAGCCGAGGCCGACGCCAATGCGCGCGTCAACGCCGAGGCCCCTTCGGTGTCGCAATCGCTCGAGAACACCGCCGAAGGCGTCACCGCCGCCGGTGAGCGCGCGCTGGACGGCGTGGCGGCTGGTGTCGAAAGCACCGCCGAGGCCGCCGGTACCGCCGCGACCGGCGCCTACGAGGCCGGCAGCGACCTTGCCGCCCGGCTCGACGCCGCGCTGACCCAGGATGCCGTGGTGATCGCGGCCGACGGCGGGACCGTGGGCACCATCGAGCGCAGCGACATGGACGGCGACCGCGTGCTGATCGACCTCGACAGCGCCATGGAAACCGAGTTCGCCACCCCGGTCGAGAAGGTCGTCGTGTCCAAGCAATCGCTCGGCGTCGGCGCCGAGGGCGTCACCCTCGACATGGACCGCGCCCAGTTCGCCGCCCGCATCGCGGCCAGCGCCGAGGCGCAGGCCCGCGCCAGCGGCGGCTGACCGCGCCCTTCCGGAGAGGAGCGATCGGAGCGGGTCCTGCGGGGCCCGCTCTTTTCGTGCCGGGGCCTGCTTTCGCTGCGTCCGCGCCCCAAGCGTCCCGCGTCCGTGCTATGATGGGCCGTCCGGCACGCCGCCGGACCCATCGCAAGGAGGGAGGAATCCATGCGACCCGTGGTTCTTCTGGTCGGGCGCCTGCCCGACGTGATCGCCAATGTCGCGCAGCAACTCGAGGATCTGCCGATCCAGTGGCTCGGCGCCCATAACCGCGAGGAGGTCATCGCCCAGCTCGAGGCCGAGCCGCGCATCCGGTCGGTGGTGATCGGCGCCGGGCTCGACGACGACATCCGCGGCCAGCTCATCGGAGTGATCGCACGCCGCCGTCCGGATCTGTGCATCCACCTGAAGGACCGCGCCTCCGGGCCTGCCGGCATGGCGCCCTTCACCCGGCGCGTGGTGGAAAGCGAGCTGTTGTCCGAACCGGCCTGACACCTTGCGGGGCCCCGTGCCGGCGCGCGTGCGAGGCGCCGGCAGGGCGCAGCGCAAGGCGGCGGACGGGCGCGGTCCTGCGCGCCGTCCCGCCCTGATCCGTGCCGCAAAGGGCCGGCCAGGGCGCGTGCCGGGTACGGAAAACCCGCCTCGCGTGGAAATTTTTCGGATTCCTCTTGCAATGCTGCACCGCAGCATTCACATGGAGGTCACAGACGAACCGAAACCGAACCGAAAACCCCCCAGTCACAGGAGGCATCCCATGGCCGCCGATTTCACCAAGCTCTTCGCTGATTTCCCCAAGGCTTTCCCGACCGATTCCGGCGCCTTCGCCGACGGCTGGAAGACCTTCGCCGACTACAACGAGCGTCTGGCCACCGTTGCCATCGACACCGCGGCGCAGAGCACCGACATCACCACCCGTTCGACCCAGGAAACCCTGGCGAACCTGCGCGAACTGACCCGCGTCCGTGAAGAGCCGAACGCCTACGTCAAGGCCTTCGCCGACTTCGCCCAGGCGCAGGCGACCGTCGCCCAGCGCACCGCCGAGGCGCTCAGCGAGCTGACCCAGCGCGCCGGCCGCGACGCCGCCGACATCGCCGCCGCATCGGGCCAGACCGCCGCCGACAAGACCGCCGAGACCGCCACCGCCGCGGCTCGCAAGGCGTCGCCCACCAAGGCCGCCTGATTCGCCACGCGGATCACGGAATTCCGAACGGCGGGCCCCCGGGCCCGCCGTTTTCGTTTGCAGGGCGCCGGCTTCCGGCGCGGGTGCCGGACGCCGGCTTTCGGCGCGGGTCAGGCGGCGGGCGCCACCGGCTCCGCCGGTGCCAGCACCGCCACGGTCTGCCAACCCATCGACAGCACCGCGCCGGTCAGGCTCGCGCTGCCCGGCTCGGACACGAAGATTTCCCGCCACGGCCCGGCGGGCAGCGTCACCTCGGCATCGTCGCCGCCATTGATGACGATCAGCAGCGCCTCCTCGGCGTTTTCCAGCTTCATCGTCAGCGGCGCGTCGTCGTCGCCCCAGGCGCCTTCGGACATCTCCGTGCCGTTGGCGTCGAACCAGTCGATGGCGGTGCCGTTGGCGAAGCGGGTGCCGCAGAGGATCGGGTGCGCGCGCCGCAGCGCCGCCAGTTCGGCCACCGTCTCGGCCAAGCCGTCCCGTCCCGTCGCCCAGTCGATCCAGCCGATCTCGCTGTCCTGGCAATAGGCGTTGTTGTTGCCGGACTGGCTGTTGCCGATCTCGTCCCCGGCCAGCAGCATCGGCACGCCGCGCGACAGGAAGAGCGTCGACAGCATCGCCCGGGCGCGGCGGCAGCGGGCCGCCATGACGCCCGCGTCCTCGGTCTCGCCCTCGATGCCCATGTTGTCGGACAGGTTGTTGTCGTGGCCGTCGCGGTTGTCCTCGCCGTTGGCCTCGTTGTGCTTCTCGGCGTAGGACACGGTGTCCCAGAGCGTGAAGCCGTCATGCGCCGCGACGAAGTTGATCGACGAGGTCGCCGGCCGGTTGGAATGGTCGAACTGCACCGGCGATCCGGTCAGGCGCTCGGCCAGCGCGCCCTTGCGGCCGCCGTCGCGGCGCCAGAAGCTGCGGGTGTCGTCGCGGAACTTGTCGTTCCACTCCCGGAACGGCCAGGGAAAGCCGCCGACCTGGTAGCCGCCATCGCCGATATCCCAGGGCTCGGCGATCAGCTTGACCCCGGCGAGGATCGGGTCCTGCCGGATCGCGGCGAAGAAGTTGCCCTCGCGTTCGAAGCCCGAGGCCTCGCGGCCGAGGGTCGAGGCGAGATCGAAGCGGAAGCCGTCGACATGCATCTCCTGGACCCAGTGCCGCAGGCTGTCGAGCACCATGCGCAACACCATCGGATGTGCCACGTTGACCGTGTTGCCACAGCCGGTGGTGTCGTAGCAGTGCCGCATGTTGTCGCCGTGAAGGTAGTAGCTGGCATTGTCGATGCCGCGGAACGACAGGGTCGGCCCCAGTTCCGAGCCCTCGGCGGTGTGGTTGTAGACCACATCGAGGATCACCTCGATGCCGGCGGCGTGGAACCGGGTGATGGCGTCCTTGATCTCGCCCCATTCGCCGGAGCGCAGGTAGCGCCGCTCGGGGGCGAAGAAGTTCAGCGTGTTGTAGCCCCAGTAATTCGCCAGCCCCTTCTCCACCAGGTGCCGGTCCTGCAGGAAGGAATGCACCGGCAGAAGCTCGATGGCGGTCACCCCGAGTTTCTGCAGATGCTCGATCATCGGCTCCGAGGCGAGGCCGGCGAAGGTGCCGCGCAGATCCGCCGGCACGTCCTCGCGCTGCATCGTCAGGCCCTTGACGTGGGCCTCGTAGATCACCGTGTCGCGCCACGGGATGTTCAGCGCCCGGTCGGCGTCCCAGTCATAGGCCGGGTCGGTGACGAAGCATTTGGGGATGAAGGGGGCACTGTCGCGGGTGTCGAAGGTCGTGTCGTCGCCAGTCGCGACGTCATAGCCGAACAGCGCGTCGTTCCATTCCAGCAGCCCCGACAATTGCCGGGCATAGGGGTCGATCAGCAGCTTGTTCGGGTTGAAGCGGTGGCCCTGGTCGGGCGCGTAGGGGCCGTGCACCCGGTAGCCGTAGCGCTGCCCCGGGCCGATCCCCGGCAGGTAGCCGAACCAGACCCCGCCCTCCATCTCGGGCAGGTCGACGCGGGTCTCGGCGCCCCCCTCGTCGAAAAGGCACAACTCGACGCGTTCGGCGTGGTCGCTGAACAGCGCGAAATTGGTGCCCTCGCCATCGAATTCCGCCCCCATGCGATGCGCGAAGGCGGCTCCCTTGTCGAATTCGGGAAGAGTCACTTTGGCTTCACTCCATCAAACGGCCCGTTCGGCACACGAACCCGCCCGACGGAATGTCAGGCCGACCCGGGATCAACGCCGCCGGTGCGCGCTTGGTTTCGCGCCTGCAGCATATTCGCCGTGACCAGCACCGTGCCCTGCTCGGTGCGCCGGAACCAGCGGGCATCTTCGGCGGCATCGACGCCGATCACCGTGCCGAAGGGCAGCACGCAGCCCGGTGCGACGATGCAGTTCGACAGAAGCGCTCCGGCCGACACCATGCTGCCCGACATCACCAGGCTGTCCTGGCAGGTCAGGCGCTCCGACATCTCGGCCCAGCCGCCCCGGGATCCCCGGGCACGGCTGCGCGGCAACGGGAAGGGCGGCACCTCGGCGGCGAATTCCAGCGCCGCGAGGCGCAGCGCGTCGAGCGTGCCGACATCGCGCCAGTAGAACGGCGCCGCCTCGCCCGGCGCGTGCACGCGGCAGCTGCCCGCGGCGACCGCAACCGGCACCACGTCATGGCCGAAATCGAGCACGTCCTCGCGCTCCGACAGCAGCGCCCGCAGCCAGGCCCAGTCGATGACGTAGATCCCCATGCTGGCAAAGGCGCTGTCGGGATGGCCCGCGGCGGCCGGAGGGTTGGCCGGCTTCTCCACGAACGCCGTCACCCGTCCGGCATCGTCGGCGGCCAGAACCCCGAAGGCCGAGGCCTCGGCGCGCGGGACCATGTCGGCCGCCACGGTCAGCCGGGCGCCGGCGGCGCGGTGGGCGGCGATCATCGGGCGGTAATCCATGCGGTAGACATGGTCGGCGGCGAGGACCAGCACCTCGCGCGGCGCGATCCGGTCGATCTCGGCCAGGCTCAGCCGCAGCGCGTCGGCGGTCCCGCGCGAGGCATCGGGCCGCCCGCTGATGCGCACGGCGTTGCGGATCAGCATGCCGGCCGGGCGCATCTTCTTGCGCCAGACCTTGTGCAGATGCTCCTCCAGCGGCTCGGCGCGGTACTGGGTGGCGACGACCACCCGGTCAAAGCCGGATTCCACCAGGTTCTCCATGGTGAAATCGACGATGCGCACATCGCCGAGAAACGGCACGGCGGGCTTGCAGAGATCCGAGGTCAGCTCGTGCAGGCGCGACCCCTGCCCTCCGGCCAGCAGCACCGGCAGGACGTCCATGGTTTCGGGCGAGGGGCGTTTGCCGACCGCAGCCTCGGGGCTGCGATCCTTGCGGTCCGCATAGCTCATGTCTGGGGTCTCCGCAGGTCACTCTCTGGACGCGGATCAAACCGTTCAGTGCGGTGATCGGTTCCGGCGAAACCGTTGCCAGCGCTTACATTCTGTCCGTGCAATAGATGGTCAGACCAAGCCCCGTCTCGGCGTCCCAATGGGCCCAGTGGGCGCCGGGCTCGGGCGCCGCGGAGACCAGCCGGAGGATGCAGGCGGCGCCGTCATGTTCGCGCCGGAGCTCGGCCGAGGAGCCGTTCTCCCGCCACACGGCACTGCCCTCGGCAAAGAGCTGCGGCCGCGCCCGCCGGAGCGCCAGCAGGCTGCGCAGAAGGTCGCCCTTCAGCGCGGCGAAATCCTCGCCGTTCCCGGGCGCGGCGGTGAGCGCCTGCCAGTCCGGCGCGCGGCGGTTGTCGGGATCGGTCAGCTGCAGCAGCGGCGCCTCGCCGCCCTGGTAGATGTCGGGCATGCCGGGACACAGGCAGCGCAGTGCGACCTCGCGCAGCGCCAGCGCCGCGCCGATCCGGCAGAGCCTGAGCAGCTCTGCCGGGCGCCGCGCGTCCCAGCGGTCCAGCAGCGCCGTAGCCCAGGCCACGAACCGGCCCTCGCGGGCCTCGTCGGGAGCGGTCCAGAAGCTGATCTCCTTGCCCTCGCGCAGCGCCTTGACCATGTGCGCGCCGACCCGCGCGGCGGCGTCCGGCTCGCCCCAGAGCGCCAGCGCCATCTGCAAAGCGTAGAAGCGCCGATTGGCGTCGAGCCCATCGCTGTCGGGCAGGTCCGCGGCATCGCGCCAGAGCGCCGCGATGGCGTCCGGGGCGTGGCTCATGGCGATCAGCCTGGCGCGGGCATCCTCGCTGCGCTTGGTGTCGTGGCTCGACCCCAGCGTCAGCGCCTGCGGCCAATGCGCCGCGCGGTCCTCGAGGAAGGCGCGGATGTCGGCCTCGGGGCTGACCGGCAGGTCGGGATCGGCGCCGACCTCGTTGGCCGCGAGGTAGCGGTTGAAGCGGAATCCCGCTGTGTCCTCGTGGGCCTTGGCGATGAGCGCCCCGGTGACCTGCTGCAGGCGCTGCGCGAGGCGCCGCGCGGGCGCGGTCTCGACCGCCAGGATGGTGTCCACGATCCAGTCGATCACCTCGGCGCTGCGGACCTGCTCGGCGGCGCGCCGGGCGCTGTCGCGCCAGAGCCGGCGATCGTCCTCGGAGGCGTGATCGGTGATGTAGGAGCGGTAGCGCGGGAACGCCACCAGCAGCTCGGTCAGCGCCTCGCGGAGCATTTCCGGCCCGGCCACGAAGCCCGCCGCCTCCGCCGCCGCCGCCGCCATGCCGCCCAGCTGGCGCAGCTCGGCGGCCAGCTCGTCGGTCAGAACCTCGCGCTTGGCCTCCTCGACGCTGGCGTGAAAATCGCCCTCCTGACCGGTGCCCTCGCGCCAGAGCCGGTCGATCTCGCCCAGCCCGGCCGGCTCGGTCAGCATGCGCCCGATCACCGCCGCGGCCTCGTAGCCGGTGGTCCCCACCACCGGCCAGGCCGGCAGCGTCTCGCCGGTGACGAGGATTTTCTCGATCCAGACCGGCACGTCGGGGGCGGCCTTGCGCAGCCGCGCCAGGTAGGCGCCGGGATCGACCAGCCCGTCGACATGATCGACCCGCAGCCCCTGTACCAGCCCGTCGCGGATCAGCGACAGCACGCAGTCATGGGTGTCGCGGAACACCTCCTCGTCCTCGACCCGGACCCCGATCAGGCCGGTGACGCTGAAGAACCGGCGGTGGGTGATGCTGTCGCGTTCGAGCTGCCAGGGCACCAGCCGCCAATGCTGCTCGCGGTGCAGGGCCTCGGCGGCCTGGACGTCGAGCGCGCCCTCCGTCCCTTCGCTGTCCGGACGCAGCGGCACGCGCAGCCCGTCGACCTCGAGATGGCCGTCCGCGACCCGCACCGCGCCCTCGGCGGCGGCGTCGTGCAGCGGCCGGGTGAGCCAGGGCAGGACCAGCGGCCCGGCCTCCCAGTCTATGTCGAAGACCGCGGCATGGCGGCTGCCGCGGCCGTGCCGCATGACGTCGCAGAGCCACGGCGTGTCGAGCCCGAAGGCCATGTGGTTCGGCACGATGTCGAGGATGACCTGCAGCCCGCGCGCCCCGGCCGCCCGGGCCAGCGCCTCGAACCCGGCGCGGCCGCCCAGCGCCGGGTCGATCTCGGTCGGGTCGGTGACGTCGTAGCCATGCGTCGAGCCCGGCGCCGCAGTCAGGATCGGCGACAGGTAGAGGTGACTGGCGCCGAGGCCCGCGATGTGATCGAGCCGCCGCTCGACGGCGGCGAAATCGCAGCCGTCCCGCAATTGCACCCGGTAGCTCGCCACGTCGGTCATGCCGTCTCTCCCGTTCCGGCCCGCAGCCCCGCCTTGCCGGCCGCGATGTCGAAGATTGGTGCCACCCCGTCCGAAAGCGCGGGCGGCACATCGTTTATACCGAATGTGATCTCCAGCGGCCCGCCTGCAAAGTCCCAACGCGCCCGGAGCGCGCCGGCGCCGGTCCGCTCCGCCCGGCTGCCGCGCCAGCCGCTGGCCAGAAGCGGCAGCACGTGGCGGCGCCGCAGGTCGAGAAGCTCGCGCGTCAGGCCGCGCCACTCGGCGGCGTCGGGCGCCGGGCTGGCATAGGGCCGCGAGGCCGCGAAGGTGGCGAAAGCATTGGGGTCGGGGATGTCTTCCTTGTGGTCGGCGAATTCCGGGAATTCCGACCGCCGCCCTTTGCGCACCGCCTCGGCGAGATCGCCGTGGAAGTCGGTGAAGAAGCGGAACGGGGCCTGCGCGCCCTCCTCCTCGCCCATGAACAGCATCGGGATGTAGGGCGACAGAAGCAGCAGCGCGTGCAGAACGCGCATCGTCTCGGCATCGGAGAGCGCGATCAGCCGCTCGCCCAGCGCCCGGTTGCCGATCTGGTCGTGGGTCTGGTTGGCGTTGACGAAATGCAGCGGCGACAGGTGCGCCGAGGGCTCGCCGCGCGGCTCCGCCCCGGCCGGCCGCGCCTGGCCCTGGTCGACCTGCCCCTCGCCCAGCGCCTGCACGAGGTCGCCGAAGGGATCCGCCGCGAAGGGGGCGTAGTAGCTCTGCGCCTCGCCGGTCAGCAGGCAATGCACGGCGTGATGGTAATCGTCGTTCCACTGCGCCCGCAGCACGCTGTCGGCGTCGACGTAGCTGACCAGGTTGCGCTCGTCCTCGGTGACAAGGTGGACCTCGCGCCCCAGCTCAAGCCCCGCGACATGCGCCGCCAGATCGGTGAGGAACTCGGTCTCGCCCGGCGCGCCGATCTGGTGCACCGCGTCGAGCCGGAGCCCGTCGGCACCGTAATCGCGCAGCCACATCTCGGCGTTCTGGAGGAAGAAGGCGCGCACCTCGGGGCGGTCGATGGCGATCGCCGCGCCCCACGGCGTGTGCCGGGACTCGTCGAAGAAGGACGGGCAGAGCTGGCTCAGCACGTTCCCCTCGGGCCCGAAATGATTGTAGACCGCGTCGATCAGCACCATGATCCCGTGCCGGTGCGCCTCGGCGATGAAGGCGGCCAGATCCTGCGGCCGGCCATAGGCGGGGTGCAGGGCGTAGGGCAGCACGCCGTCATAGCCCCAGCCGCGGTCGCCCGCGAACTGCGCCAGCGGCATCAGCTCGACCGCGGTGATGCCGAGCTCGGCCAGCCCGGCCAGCCGGCGCGCCGCGGCGGCCAGCGTGCCCTCCTCGGTGAAGGTGCCGACATGCAGCTCGAGGATCACCGCCTCGCGCCAGGGCCGCCCCGGCCAGGCCTCGCGCGGGAAGGCGCGCGGGTCGACCAGCAACGAGGCGCCGGCAACCTCGCCCGCCTGGGCGCGCGCGGCCGGGTCGGGCAGGACCTGGCCGTCGCGGTCGAAGGCGTAGCGTGCCCCGGCCCGCGCCGTGACCTCGGCCATGTGCCAGCCGGCCTCGGTCCGCGCCATCGGCAGCCGCTCCTCCTCCAGATGCAGCGTCAGCGCCGCCGCCTCGGGGGCCCAGACCGAGACCTGCCAGAGATCGCCGCGGCCGGGCCGCGCCCCCCAATATGGTGTGTGCTTGCTGTCGGACATCCGCGCCATCCTGCGTGTGCGTCGCGGGGCCCGCCGGCCCCGAGTTGCGAACCCGCCACCGCCCCAGTCGTTCCGCGCCGGCGGAATGTGTTTCCTTGTGCGGCAGATGCGCCATTTTGGCAGGCAACGGGGACGAGGGATGCCGCCGGGGCGGCGGGCGGAGGAGAATGGACGAGACCGAGACCCTGGCCCGGATCGAGGGCGTGCTGCGCGCCCTCCTGTCGCAGGGCCAGCTGTTCCTCGAATCCCTGCTGCGGCCGTGGAACGCCTACCAGATCGCCATCGCCGTGGCGCTGTTCGTGCTGGCGCATCTGCTAGCCGCCCTCTTCAGGCCCCGCCTGTACGACTGGATGCGCAGCCGCGAGGGCTGGGCGAAATGGCGGATGCGGGCGCTGGTGCTGATCCACCGCCGTCTGCGCATGCTGATCTTCGTGGCGCTGGTCTGGACCGCTTACTGGCTGATGCGCGAGGTCACCTGGCCGTCGCGCTCCTACCTGCTGGGGGTGGTGGCCGAACTGGCCACCGCCTGGTTGGTGATCGCCTTCGCGACGCGGCTGATCGGCAACCCGGTGCTGGCCACGCTGGTGCGCTACGGCGCCTGGGCCTGGGTGACGCTGTCGATCCTCGGGCTGCTGGACGAGGCCCGGAACGCGCTCGACAGCCTCGCCATCACGCTGGGCGAGACCCGGCTTTCGGCCTGGATCGTGCTGCAGGCGGTGGTGATGCTGGCGGTGCTCTTCACCGCGGCGCGGTTCCTGTCCTCCTCCTCCGCCGCCCGCATCCGGCGCAACGAGGACATCTCGCCCTCGATGCAGGTGCTGGCGGTGAAGGTGCTGCAGGTGGCGCTCTACGGCGCCGCCTTCTTCCTGGCCCTGAAGCTCGTCGGCGTCGATCTCACCGGGCTCGCGGTGCTCTCCGGCGCCATCGGCGTGGGCCTGGGCTTCGGGCTGCAGAAGGTCGTCTCGAACCTCGTCTCGGGCATCATCATCCTGCTCGACAAGTCGGTGAAGCCGGGCGACGTGATTTCCATCGGAGACACGTTCGGCTGGATCAATTCGCTGGGCGCCCGCTACGTCTCGATCACCACGCGGGACGGCAAGGAATACCTGATCCCGAACGAGGACCTGATCACCGGGCAGGTGGTGAACTGGTCGCATTCCAACGATTTCGTCCGCATCGACCTGCATTTCGGCACCGCCTACGGCGACGATCCGCACGCCGTGCGGCGGATCGCCGTGGCGGCCTGCAAGGCGACGCCGCGGGTGCTGGCGGGGCGCGCCCCGGTCTGCCACATCACCGGCTTCGGCGACAGTTCGGTGGATTACGTGCTGCGCTTCTGGATCCGCGACCCGGTGGAGGGTCTGACCAACATCCGCGGCGACGTCTTCCTGGCGCTCTGGGACGCCTTCAAGGAGCACGGCATCTCGATCCCGTTCCCGCAGCGCGAGGTGCGCGTGCTCGACGGCTCGGTCCTGGCGACCCGGCGCGAGGAATGAGCGGCTGGCCGCCGCAGGCGCGGCCCGCGGCCCGGGGGGACGGGAACGCGGCGCCCGGCGGGCAGGTTTCCCAAGGGTCAACCGAGGAGGAGACCCATGGCCAGATTACTGCTCGCCGCCCCGCTCGCCCTGCTGCCCCTGACGCTCTCGGCCCAGGAGGACAGCGATCCCGACGTGGCCTTCAACAACCATTGCCGGACCTGCCATTCGCGCGACGAGGGCGACAACCGTCTCGGCCCCAACCTGCACGACATCATCGGCCGTCCCGCCGGGGCCGCGGAGGGCTACCAGTACAGTTCGGCCATGGCCGGGGCCGGGTTCGAATGGGACGAGGACAGCCTCGACCGCTTCATCGCCGATCCCGACGCGGTGGTCCCGGGGCACAACATGAAGCCCTATTCGGGGATTTCCGAACCCGAGATCCGCGTCGCCATCATCGCCGCGCTGGGCGGCGGCGCGGCCGAAGACGGCGGTGACGGCGACGGGGCGGCCCCGGCTGAGCCGGCGGAGGGCGGCGCGGACGCGTCGGGCTCCGAAACCGATGCCGGATCCGGCCCGGCGCCCGACGATGCCGAGACCGCGCCCGAGACGGAAAGCGGCCCCGGCACGCAATGACGGGCTAGCGTCCCGGACGGAACGTCGCACCTGACAATCCCTTCCCGGCGGGTCATTGTCCGCCCGAACACAAGGGAGACTTCCATGCGCGACGACATCGTCATCCTGTCCGGCGCCCGCACCGCCATCGGCACCTTCGGCGGCGCGCTCGCTGCGACGCCGCCGATCGACCTGGCCGCGACCGCAACGAAGGCGGCGCTCGAGCGGGCCGGCGTCGAGGGCGGCCAGATCGGCCAGGTGGTGTTCGGCCACGTCATCAACACCGAGCCGCGCGACATGTATCTGAGCCGCGTCGCGGCGATGCAGGCGGGCATTCCCGACACCGTGCCGGCGATGAACGTCAACCGGCTGTGCGGCTCCGGCGCCCAGGCGCTGGTCTCGGCGATCCAGGCGCTGAGCCTCGGCGATGCCGACATGACGCTGGCCGGCGGCGCCGAGAACATGTCGCGCTCGCCCTACATCGTCCCGGACCAGCGCTGGGGCGCCAAGATGGGCGACATCCGCACCCTCGACATGATGCTGGGGGCGCTGAACTGCCCGTTCGGCACCGGCCATATGGGCGTCACCGCCGAGAACGTCGCCGCCGAGCACGACATTTCCCGCGACGCCCAGGACGCCTTTGCCATGGAGAGCCAGGAGCGCGCCGCCCGGGCGATCTCCGAAGGCCGCTTCAAGGAGCAGATCGTGCCGGTCGAGGTGCGGGTGAAGCGCGACATGGTGGCCATCGAGACCGACGAGCACCCCAAGCAGACCAGCCTCGAGAAGCTCGCCGGGCTGAAGCCGGTCTTCCAGAAGGACGGCAGCGTCA
Organism: Roseivivax sp. CAU 1761; assembly: GCF_054482755.1. Taxonomy (NCBI): domain Bacteria; kingdom Pseudomonadati; phylum Pseudomonadota; class Alphaproteobacteria; order Rhodobacterales; family Roseobacteraceae; genus Roseivivax; species Roseivivax sp. CAU 1761. The sequence goes on along the minus strand of NZ_JBTLRM010000031.1, from coordinate 12,266 downwards.
CCGCCGGCAATGCCAGCGGCATCAATGACGGCGCCGCGGCGCTGGTCCTGGCCCGCGGCGAGGCGGCGGAGCGCGCCGGGCTGACCCCGCGGGCCCGCATCCTGGGCTATGCCCATGCCGGCGTGCGCCCCGAGGTCATGGGCATCGGCCCGGTGCCGGCGGTGGAGCGGCTGCTGGAGCGCACCGGCCTGTCGGCGGGCGATTTCGACGTCATCGAATCGAACGAGGCGTTCGCGGCGCAGGCGCTGGCGGTGAACAAGGGCCTGGGGCTCGACGCGGCCCGGGTGAACCCCAACGGCGGCGCCATCGCGCTCGGCCATCCGGTGGGTGCCACCGGCGCGATCCTCGCGGTGAAGGCGCTCTACGAGCTCGAGCGGATCGGCGGCAAGCGCGCGCTGGTCACCATGTGCATCGGCGGCGGCCAGGGCATCGCGCTGGCCTTCGAGCGGCTCTGACGCAGGGCGGGCCGGAGCGTTCCGCGCTCCGGCCCGTGCTTCCTTCGCGGATGGTCCGCCGGCTCAGAGGCTGGCGTCGAGCGCCGCCAGAACCGCGTCGCCCATCTCCGAGGTCGAGACCGGCGCGCGGCCTTCCTCGCCCAGCAGGTCGGCGGTGCGGTGACCGTCGGCCAGCACCGCCTCGACCGCGCGCTCGAGGCGGCTCGCCTCGTCGCCCTGGTCGAAGCTGTAGCGCAGCGCCATGGCGAAGCTCAGGATGCAGGCGATCGGGTTGGCCTTGCCCTGGCCGGCGATGTCGGGCGCGGAGCCGTGCACCGGCTCGTAGAGCGCCTTGGGCCGGCCATTGGCCATCGGCGCGCCGAGCGAGGCCGAGGGCAGCATGCCGAGCGAGCCGGTCAGCATCGCCGCGAGATCCGAGAGCAGGTCGCCGAACAGGTTGTCGGTGACGATCACGTCGAACTGCTTGGGCCAGCGGGTCAGCTGCATGGCGCCGGCATCGGCGTACATGTGGCTGAGCTCGACCTCGGGGTAATCGGCGCCGACGCGGGTCACCACCTCGCGCCAGAGCACGCCGGATTCCATCACGTTGGCCTTCTCCATCGAGCACAGCTTCTTGCCGCGCTTCATCGCCAGTTCGAAGGCCGAGCGCGCCACGCGCTCGATCTCGCTCTCGGTGTAGCGCTGGGTGTTGACGCCGACGCGCTCGTTGCCCTCCTCGAAGATGCCGCGGGGCTCGCCGAAATAGACCCCCGACGTCAGTTCGCGCACGATCATGACGTCAAGACCGGCCACCACGTCCTTCTTCAGCGAGGAGAAATCGGCCAGCGCGTCGAAGCACTGGGCCGGACGCAGGTTGGCGAAGAGATCCATCTCCTTGCGCAGCCGCAAAAGGCCGCGCTCGGGCTTCACCGAGAAGTCGAGCGCGTCGTATTTCGGGCCGCCGACGGCACCCAGCAGCACGGCATCGACCTCCTGCGCCTTGGCCATGGTCGCGTCGGCGAGCGGCGTGCCATGCGCGTCATAGGCGGCGCCGCCGACCAGATCCTCGCTGACCTCGAAGCGCAGGCCGCGCTTGTCGCCGAACCAGTCGACGATCTTGCGGACCTCGGCCATGACTTCCGGGCCGATCCCGTCGCCGGGCAGGATGAGGAGCGAGGGGGTGGGCATGGTTGGGCCGTCCTTGTGCAGGTGAGGGTCGGCGCTTCGGGTAGGCGAAGCGCGACCCGGCGTCAAGAATCCGGGCCCTCCGCTGCCGAAGGCCAGGCCAGGTCGACCCAGACCAGACGGTGGCGCTGGCCCGGCACCGGCGGCGCGATGCCGGCGCCCCGCACCGCCAGATCGGCCGAGGGCAGCACGTAGCTCACCCGCATCTCGCCGGTGCCGCCGCCCCAGTCGACGGTGGCGGCGCCGGGGAGCGGGTCCTGCAGCCGCGGGTCGTCGAGCAGCGCGCGGATGGCGCCGCGCCGGCCGGCGCCGCGCTCGGGATCGAGATTGGCGTTGCCGAGGATCACCAGCGGCGGCGGCGGCGGCGGGTCGCCGAGCGCGCCGTCGAGCAGCCGCTGCCAGAGCGCCACCTCGTCGTGGTTGCGCCGCCCGTTGCGGTCCTCGGGCCCGTCGAAGACCGGCGGCGTGGCGTGGAACGCCCCGAGCCAGAGCCGCCCGCCCTCCGCGGCGCGCAGCGGTACCAGCCAATGCGCCGTCGAGGACAGGCGCTGGATGTCGTGTCCGGGATCGTCGGGGGCGATCAGGCTGCCCGGAAGATCGGCCCAGAGCAGGTCCGACAGGTCGCGCACCGCCTCGGGCTCCACGGCGAGGCGGGACAGCAGGGCCAGCCCGCCCTCGCCGGCGAACCAGCCGTAACCCTGGGCGTCGCGCGGCTGGCCGCGCCTTCCGTCGCCGTCGAGATCGCGCCCCGTGGCCATGCCGGTATTGGGGCGCAGCGCGAAGCGGTGCGGATAGGCCGCGCCCGCCGCGGCGAGCCGCCCGGCCAGCGCCGCCAGGGCGCGGCCCTCGAGGTCGTAATCGAGATCGGTGAGCAGCAGGATGTCGGGATCGAGCGCGGCGATGGCGGCGACCGGTGCTGCCAGGTCCTCGGCGCCGCGCTCGAGATCGCGCAGCAGCAGCCCCGGCCCCTTGCGGGTCAACGCGGCGTTCCAGGTGGCGATGCGCAGAACGCTTTCGTCGGCGGCGGCGCGGGGCGGCGCGGCCAGCGCCGCGGCCAGGATCAGACCGGCTGCAAGTGCTGCGACTGCGCGTAGGCGCGCCGGCGCTTTTCCTCGATCAGTTCGGAGACGCGCATCAGCGCGGCGCCCCGCATCAGCAGGCTTGTCGGCAGGAAGGCCCATGCGCTCATCGTCCAGACCAGTGCCAGCGGTTCGGTCAGCGGCGCCGTGCCGCTGATCGCGGCGCTGGCCTTGACCACCGCCGGAATCAGGAATGGCAGCAGGAATCCCAAGGCGACGTTAACGTGGGCGTCGCGTTTCAGACGATAGAGCACGTCGCCGCCGGCGGTCGGGTCGAACATCGGCAGGTTGACCCAGACGTTGAAGGCGCGGCGGCGGATCGGCCAGTTCATCACCCGGATCAGCACCACGAAGAGCGCCGCGGTGGCCACGGCCACGGCCAGCGACAGCCCGGCGGCGGCGCGCACCAGCGCGGCATGGGCGGGATCGACCGAGGCCGGCAGGATCAGCAGCACCAGCCGCACCGGGGAGAACGGGAAGTCGAGCAGCCGGCCGATGCCGCCGCCCAGGGCCTCGAGCGGGCCGGCCACCGGGATGCCGGCCCCGGCATGGCGCACCAGGAGCGTCAGCAGGCCCACCACCGCGAAGAGTGCGGCAAAGCGCAGCCGGTTGAACGGCGGCGCGGCGCGGAACTCGATAACGCTGGCCACCGGCCCGACATATTCCACGAAGGCCAGGATCGCCGCCAGCAGCGCCGCCAGCGCCACGATCTGCGCCATGTCGTTGGGCACGCCCGGAAGGGCGAGGGCCGGCAGGGCGATCAGCCCAGCGACAAGGACGGCGCGCGTAGCCGCGCCGGCGATGCGGTCGATCACTGCTCTTTCCTTTCGGTCCGGTCGGAGGCGATGCGATGCCGCCACCTTGTCCCGCTCCTGCGCCACCAATACGGCAGCTTGCCCCAATCTTGCCTCAATCCTGCCCCGGTGGCGCCGCGGGCTCAAGCGCGGCCGGCGCGGGGCGCGGCAAAATGGTTAACAACGCATTCCGCGTGATGCATGCCTGCATCAACTGACGCGGCGCCTCCGGCGGCAACGACAAGATGTTGTGGCGGAACGCGAAAGGCCGCCGCGATTTCCGCGGCGGCCCGGTCATGGCGCGGCAGCGTCGGGTCAGACCCAGGGACGGGCCTGGGCCGCGCCGCTCTCGAAGGCGTCGATCGCCGCGGCCTTCTCGAGCGTCAGCGCGATGTCGTCGAGACCGTTGAGCAGGCAGTGCTTGCGGAACGGGTCGATCTCGAAGCGGATGACCTCGCCGTCCGAGCTGGTCACCGTCTGGGCCTCCAGATCGACGGTCATGCGCGCGTTCTGGCCCTTCTCGGCATCCGTCATCAGCAGGTCGACCTGCTCCTGCGGCAGCACGATCGGCAGGATGCCGTTCTTGAAGCAGTTGTTGAAGAAGATGTCGGCGAAGCTGGGCGCGATGACGCAGCGGATGCCGAAATCCTTGATCGCCCAGGGCGCGTGCTCGCGGCTCGAGCCGCAGCCGAAATTGTCGCCCGCGACGAGGATCTCGGCGTCGCGGTATTGCGGCCGGTTGAGCACGAAGTCGGGGACCTCGTTGCCGTGGTCGTCATAGCGCATCTCGTCGAAGAGGTTCTTGCCGAGACCCGTGCGCTTGATCGTCTTCAGGAACTGCTTGGGGATGATCATGTCGGTGTCGACATTGACGATCGGCAGCGGCGCCGCGATCCCGGTGAGTTTGTCGAACTTGTCCATCTGGTCTCTCCTCAGGCCGGGATTGCGTCGCCGGCGAGCGTGCGCACGTCGGTCAGGCGGCCGGTGATCGCCGCCGCCGCGGCCATCGCCGGGGAGACGAGGTGGGTGCGGCCGCCGCGGCCCTGACGGCCTTCGAAATTGCGGTTCGAGGTCGAGGCGCAGCGCTCGCCCGGCTTCAGCTGGTCGGGGTTCATGCCGAGGCACATCGAGCAGCCCGCCATGCGCCATTCGAAACCGGCCTCGATCAGCTGCTGGGCGATGCCCTCCTCCTCGGCCTGGGCGCGCACCAGGCCCGAGCCCGGCACGATCATCGCCCGGAGCCCGTCCTTGACCTTGCGGCCCTTCATGATCTTGGCGACCTCGCGCAGATCCTCGATCCGGCCGTTGGTGCAGGAGCCGATGAAGACCGTGTCGATCTCGATCTCGGCCAGCTTCTGGCCCGGCGTCAGCCCCATATAGTCGAGCGAGCGCTTGGCCGCCGCGACCTTGCCGCCGGAGAAGCTCTCCGGCGCCGGCACCTCGGCGGTGATCGGCAGCACGTCCTCGGGCGAAGTGCCCCAGGTCACCACCGGCTCGATCTCCGAGGCGTCGATGGTCACGACCTTGTCCCACTGCGCGTCATCGTCCGAGAACAGCGTCTTCCACCAGGCCAGCGCGGCCTCCCACTGGGCGCCCTTCGGCGCGTGCGGGCGGCCCTTGATATAGTCGAAGGTGGTCTCGTCCGGGGCGATGAGACCGGCCCGGGCGCCGCCCTCGATGGCCATGTTGCAGACCGTCATGCGGCCTTCCATGGAAAGCTGGCGGATCGCCTCGCCGCAATATTCGATGACGTAGCCGGTGCCGCCGGCGGTGCCAGTGCGGCCGATCACGGTGAGCGTGATGTCCTTGGCGGTGACGCCCGGCGGCAGGGTGCCGGTGATCTCCACCTTCATGTTCTTCGACTTCGACTGGATCAGCGTCTGGGTCGCCAGCACGTGCTCGACCTCCGACGTGCCGATGCCGTGGGCCAGCGCGCCGAAGGCGCCATGCGTCGCGGTGTGGCTGTCGCCGCAGACCACGGTCATGCCCGGCAGGGTCCAGCCCTGCTCCGGGCCGACGATGTGCACGATGCCCTGGCGCACGTCGGAGACCGGGTAGTAATGCACGCCGAAATCGCGCGCGTTGCGGTCCAGCGCCTCGAGCTGGATGCGGCTCTCCTCGTTGTCGATCACCTTGGCGCGGTTCTCGTCGGTGGGCACGTTGTGATCCGGCACCGCGATGGTCTTCTCGGGCGCGCGCACCTTGCGGCCGGCCATGCGCAGGCCCTCGAAGGCCTGCGGGCTGGTCACCTCGTGGACCAGGTGGCGGTCGATGTAGAGCAGGGCGCTGCCGTCCTCGGCCTCGTGCACGAGATGGGCATCCCAGATCTTGTCATAGAGCGTCTTGGGGGACATCGGTCCTCTCCCTTGGCGTAAAATGGCTTGGGAACGTCGAGGCGCGCCGGCCCGGGCGACGGGCGGCGCGGAGCGCGCTCATAGGCGGGCGAGAACCGAATGCGTGGCGCCGTAGAACCGCCAGGGCAGGCGCGCGCGGTCGTCCATGTCGAAGATGCGTTCCATGGCCGGCAAATACGCTTTTCGCGGCACTCCCGCAAGAGCCGAGCGGACGCCGCGGCAGGCGCGCGCCGGCACCGCTCAGGCCGGGACCGCCGCCCGCACCTGGGCCAGGGCGTCCGGCAGCCGGTCCGCCGCCGCCCGCGGGATCGGCAGCAGCGGCCGCGGCGGCGCGATCCCGGCGCCGTCGGTGAGCCGGGCGAGGTCGTGCATGACCCGGAAGCTGCCATGGCGGCGGAACAGCTCCCAGAGCGGCGCGAAGGCGCGGTCGAGCGCGTCGGCCCGCGCCCGGTCGCCGCCCTGCGCCGCGCGCGCCAGGGCCAGCGTCTCGGCCGGCAGAAGACCGGCCGCGACGCTGTACCAGCAGGCGCCCCCGGCCTCGAGCGCGGCGCGGCAGCCCCAGTCGCCACTATAGCCGATCGAGAAGTCGGGCGGCGTCACCGCGCGCAGCCGCGCCAGATCGCCGGCGAAATCGTCGCCCGCGGGCAGCGGCATCTTCACCGCCGCGACGGTCGGCAGATCGGCCAGCCGCGCGATCAGCTCGGTCCCGAAGGTGAAATGCGTGGTGCCGGGATTGTTGTAGATGCAGAGCGGCAGATCGGTGGCGCCGGCCACCGCCTCGAAATGCCGGAACACCTCCTCCTCGGTCAGCGGCTGGTAGGAGACCGGCGCCAGCAGCAGCCCCTGCGCCCCGGCCGCGTCCGCGTCCCGCGCGAGGTCCACCGCCTGGTCGGTGCGCAGCGCTCCCACGCCCACGATCACCGGCAGCCGGCCCTCGATGCGCTCCAGCGCCAGCCGCAGCACCCGCTTGCGATCGTCGAGGTCGAGATAGGGATAGCCTCCGGTGCTGCCGAGAAGACCCACCGAATCGACCCCCGCCGCGACGATGCGGTCGAGAAACCGGCCCAGCAGGTCGGGCATCACCCGCACCTCGGCATCGAGTGGCGTCAGGGGAAAGGCGGAAAGACCTGTGAACAGCGTCATCTGGGGGCTCCCTTGCCCGGGGCCGCGGCGGCCGCGCGGCGATCGGCTGCCACTATGCCGCTCACGCTCCGAGGAGCAAGCGCGCGGCGATCGCCCACATGACCAGCGCCACCGCGCCCTCGAGCGCGCGCCAGGCGCCCGGGCGGGCGAAGACCGGGCGCAGCCGCGCCGCGCCGTAGCCCAGCGCGAAGAAGAAGCCGAAGGAGCCGCTGATGGCGCCGCCGGCAAAGGCCGCGCGCTGGCCCTCGAACTGCGCCGCCACCGAGCCCAGCAGCACCACCGTGTCGAGATAGACATGCGGATTCAGCCAGGTGATGGCGAGGCAGGCGGCCAGCGTGCGGCCGAGCCCGGCGGCGGGACGCGCCGGATCGGCGGTCAGCGCGGCCTCCGAGCGCAGCGCCGCGTGCAGGCTGCGGGCGCCGTACCAGAGCAGGAAGGCGGCGCCGCCGAAGCGCATCGCCGGGGCGAGCCAGGGCAGTGCCGCCGCCATGCTGCCGAACCCCGCGACGCCGGCCGCGATCAGCACCGCGTCCGAGGCCGCACAGGCCAGGCAGACGGCGAAGACATGCTCGCCCCGCAGCCCCTGGCGCAACACGAAGGCGTTCTGCGCGCCGATCGCCACGATCAGCCCGAGCCCCATCATCAGCCCGGTGAGAAAGACGGTGAAATCCATGCGCGGCGATCCGGTCCTGGTTCAGATTTCCGGCTTGTCCTAGATGCGGCGCAGGACTTAGACAATTTAAGTTTGGTGATGCCGGTTAAGGAAAACTTCACGTGATCGATTACGCCGCCGCGCGCGCCGTGGCCGAAGTGGTGCGGACCGGCAGCTTCGAGCGCGCCGCCCAGGCGCTCGGCGTCACGTCCTCGGCGGTGTCGCAGCGGGTGCGCCATCTCGAGGAACGGCTGGGCGCGGTGCTGATCCTGCGCGGCCAGCCCTGCACGCCCACCCCCAAGGGCCAGAAGCTCTGCCGGCACATGGAGCGGGTCGGGCTGCTGGAGAGCGAATTGCTGGCCCGCCTGCCCGAGCTCGCCCCGTCCGGCGGCGCGCGCGTGACGCTGACCGTCGCCACCAATGCCGACAGCCTCGCCACCTGGCTGATGCCGGCGCTCGCCGCCTATGCCGCCGAGGGCAGCTGCCTCTTCAACCTCGCCGTGGACGACGAGGAAAACACCGCCGACTGGCTCCGGGCCGGGCGGGTGACGGCGGCGGTGACCGCGCATGCGCGCCCGGTCCAGGGCTGCCGCGCCACCCCGCTCGGCGCGCTGCGCTACCGCGCCACCGCCAGCCCCGGCTTCGTGGCGCGGCACTTCCCCGAGGGCGTGACCGCGGCGGCGCTGAAACGGGCGCCGGCCCTGACCTTCGACCGCAAGGACCGGCTGCAGCAGAGCTGGGCGCGCCGGGTCTTCGGCCGCGACCTCGCCTTCCCGACGCATTGGCTGCCCTCCACCCAGGCGTTTCTCGAGGGCAGCCTGGCCGGCATGGGCTGGGCGCTGAACCCGGCCCGGCTGGCCGATCCGCACATCGCCCGCGGCAGCCTCGTGGACCTCGCGCCGGGCGCCCCGTTCGACCGCCCGCTGGTCTGGCAGATCAACCGGCTGGCCGACGACCAGCTGGCCGGGCTGACCCGCGAGGTCCGCGCCGCCGCCCGCGCCGCGCTGGAGCCGGCCTGAGGCGCGCGGGAAAATTTGCCGCCAGCGCGGGACAAACCCCGGCCCCCGCCCTAGGCTCCGCCAGACCCGATCCCCGTCCTCCGGAGCTGCCATGCTGCTGCGCGTCCTCGCCCTCGCCCTCGCCCTCGCCGCCGCGGCCGTGCCGCCGGCCCTGGCCCAGGACCGCGCCGCGGTGGAAGGACAGTTCCGCGCCTGGCTCGAGGACAGCGTCTGGCCCCGCGCCGCGGCCCGCGGCGTCTCCCGCCCGACCTTCGAGGCGGCCTTCGCCGAGGTGGCGCTCGACTGGTCGCTGCCCGACCTGGTGCCGCCCGGCAGCCCGCCCCGCGCCGAGCAGGCGCAGCGGCAATCGGAATTCGGCGCGCCGTCGAAGTATTTCGCCGCCGGGGCCGTCGAGGGCGCCGCCGCCACCGGCCGACGGATGGCCGGGCGCCACGCCACCGCGCTCGCCCGCGCCGAGGCCGCGACCGGGGTGCCCGGCCATATCGTGCTGGCGATCTGGGGCCGCGAAAGCGCCTATGGCCGCGCCGCGATCCCGCACGATGCCTTCCGGGTGCTCGGCACCAAGGGTTTCATGTCGACCCGGGCGGAGTATTTCACCGGCGAGCTGGTCGCCGCGCTGGAGATCGCCGAGGCCGGCCACGCCCCGGCCGCGGCGATGAAGTCGAGCTGGGCCGGCGCGCTCGGCCAGCCGCAATTCATGCCCACGAGCTTCCTGCGCTACGCCGCCGACGGCGACGGCGACGGCCGCGCCGACATCTGGCGCTCGGAAGCCGACACCATCGCCTCGATCGCCCGCTACCTGGCCGAACACGGCTGGGTGGCGGGGCGCGACTGGGGCTTCGAGGTGCGGGTGCCCGACTCTGTGTCCTGCAGCCTCGAGGGCCCCGACCAGGGCCGCCCGATCGCCGAATGGGCCGCGATGGGCATCACCCGGGTCTCCGGCCGTCCCTTCCCCGACAACGAGCTGGCCGGCGAGGGCTACCTGATGATGCCCGCCGGGCGGCACGGGCCGGCCTTCGTGGTGACGCCCAACTTCTACGTCCTCAAGGATTACAACATGAGCGATCTCTACGCGCTCTTCGTCGGCCATGTCGGCGACCGCATCGCCTACGGGACGGGGAATTTCGCCGCGCCCTGGGGCGATGTCGGCCGCATGCTGCGCTCCGACATCGCCGGGCTGCAGCGCGCGCTCGAGGCTGCGGGCCACGATGTCGGCGGCGCCGACGGCCTGCCGGGCTTCAAGACCCGCCGCTCGATCGGCCGCTGGCAGGAGGCGCAGGGCCGCCCCGCCACCTGTTTCCCGCGGCCCGACCTGGTCCGCGACATCGCCGGCTGAGCCCGGCGCCCCAAGGAGGAGTTCCCGATGGCCGATGCGCGCCACCCCGAGATCCTGGTCTTCGACGTCAACGAGACCCTGCTCGACCTGACCCATCTCGAGCCGCTCTTCGAGCGGCTCTTCGGCTCCGGCCACATGATGCGGGAATGGTTCGCGCAGCTGATCCTCTATTCCCAGACCATGACGCTGGCCGGGCGCTACGCGCCGTTCGGCACGCTGGGCGCCGCGGTGCTGCGGATGACCGGCACGATCCACGACCGGCCGATCACCGAGGACGACCTGGCCGAGCTGAAGGAGCGCGTGACCTCGATGCCGGCCCATGCCGACGCCGCCCCGGCGCTGGAGGCGCTGCGCGACGCCGGCTTCCGGCTGGTGACGCTGACCAATTCCAACCCCGGGCCGCAGCCCACGCCGCTCGAGAAGGCAGGGCTGGCGCAGTATTTCGAGCGCTCCTACAGCATCGACGCGGTGCGCCGCTTCAAGCCGGCGCCGGAATGCTACCGCCTGGTGGCCGAGGATCTGGACACCGGGATGGACAATCTCTGCCTCGTCGCCTGCCATCTCTGGGACACCGCCGGCGCCCAGGCGGCGGGCTGCCGCGGCGCCATGGTGACCCGGCCGCACAACGCGCTGCTGCCGGTCGAGGACCTGCCCGAACCCGACGTGGTGGCGGGTGACATGGGCGAGCTGGCACGCCGGATGATCGCCGCCTGGCGCTGAGCCGGGCGCGGCCGGCTCAGAGCGCCCGGGCGCGCAGCGCCTCGTAGGCCGGCAGCGCCGCGGCGGCGAGCCGGGCAGCGGCGCCGTCGAGCTCGGGCAGCGGGCCTTCGGGCCCGGCAAAGCCCGTGGAGGCGTGCACCGCGCGGTACCAGACCGGCGCCCAGACCCCGTCCGCCGGCTTCGGCCCGGCCGGCCAGGCCAGCATGGCCGGGTCGAAGGGCAGCCCGATGGCGGCGCAGAGTCGGCGCAGCATGGTCTCGGGGTCGCGCCGTATCGCCGCCGAATCGATCACCACCGGGCGCGCGCCGGCGGCGACGAGCCCGTCATGGAGTTCGGCCTGCTGGACGAAGCCGATATCCTCGAGCCTCGGGTTCTCGTATTTCGCCGCGAAGCTCGCCACCACCCGGGCCGGGTGGCGGATCAGGAAGACGTTGACGCACTCGGCGATCCAGCCGCGGGGGAGCCCCGGGATCATGTGCTGCGCCATGTGCTTGTGATAGACATGCGGCCGCCCGCCCGGCACCGGGCCGAGAAGCTGCGCCACCACCGCCTCCGGATCCTGGTCCTGGGCTGCGAGGATCGCCTCGCGCATCGGGTGGGCGAGCCCGGTCCGGGCCAGGTAGGCGGCGTAGAACGGCTCGTCCACGGCGTGGAAATCGGCGCGGTTGGCGAAGGCATACATCAGCGCCGTCGACAGGTTGCGCGGCCCCGACCACATCGCCACTCGCATCCATGCCCCCCGTTCCCGGCCTGTTGCGGGCGCCGCCCGGCGCCGTCGCGGGAAGGCTAGGCGCGGCGCCGGGCGGGGGCAAGCTCAGCGCGGCACCTCGGCGTTGCGGCCGGCCAACATGACGCTCATCGTGTAGGCCAGCGCCGGGTCGAGCCCGGCCAGGATCGCCGCCGCGGCGTCCGGCGGCATGCGGGCCAGGAACCCGGCGGCGAAGGACGGGTCCATTTCGGCAAAGAGCGCGGCGGCCTGTTTCGGCTTCATCCGGGCATAGACCTCGGTCAGTTGCCCGAGATCCTGTTCCGCGGCCTCGCGCGCCAGGGCGATGGTGTCGCGCAGCTGCGTCTCCGCCGCTTCCAGCGCCGCGATGCGGGCGCGGATCTCCTCCTCCGCGACGTTCAGGGCCTGCTGGCGGAGGTCGAGCTCGCGTGCGCGCGCCGCCAGCCGGGCCTCGCGGTCCTTCAGCGCGGTGAGGAGCGCGCCGGCTTCGGCCCGCTTGGCCTCCGACCCGGCCCGGACGGCGGTCTCGGAGCCCGTCTTGGACGCCGTCTTGGCGGCGGCGGACGGGGCCGGCGCCCCCGCGCCCTCCGCCGGCGGGGCCAGCGCGGTGGCGGCGCCGATGGACGGCGGCACGGCAGCTGGCGCCGGCGCGAGGCCGCCCCCGTCCGGCGCGAATGCGACACGGAGCGCGCCGGGATCGAGGCCGAACCCGTCGAGATCGGCCCCGACGCGGATCGCGGCCGAGACCAGCATCAGCGCCCCGATCAGCGCCAGTGCGCCGCGGGCCGGGCGGGCGGCGCCGGCGCCGGCGCGGCGGTCGCGC
>NZ_JBTLRM010000030.1:0-47078 GCF_054482755.1 Roseivivax sp. CAU 1761 | reverse complement strand
CGTTCGAGATCGCGAACACGGTCCTCGAGCTTGCGAAGCTCCGAGGCACCGACCACCGGCTCGTTCTTGCCCACCGCCATCGCGCCTCCTTCGGCCATCAGACGCCGCCAGCGGAACAGCAGGTTCGGGGCGACGCCGTTGCGCCTGGCCACGGCCGAGACGGACTCGCCGGGTGCCAGGCTCTCTTCGACAATGCGCAGCTTCTCCTGCGCCGGCCAATAGCGGCGTCCGGCAACGCCGGTGATCACCTCAATGCGGGTGGGTCTGTCGTTGGGCATAAGCATGTCCCCAAGCACAGGCTTGAGCCTTCCATGGTCATGCCAGGCTGTCCGGTCGAAATGGGGGGCAGTTCACGATGACATCCGAGCTTCCCGAGCGCTCCCACGTGCCTTCCTCGTAGTCGACGCGCACGATCACGTTGAACTTGGTGGCTTCGTCGGGCGTCTCGGATGGCCCCAGCTCGCTCTCGGCGTCGGGGACGGCCTTCATGAGGAAGAGCTCGATCTTGCGGGCACAATCACTAAGGCCCGGAATAAATACTGCGTTGAGCTTCCAAGCATCCACTTTGGATCCGCTTTTCATGACGGACGCTCCATCCAAGGCGTTCCCGGCCAAGAACGCGAGGAGACGGGTTCGTCGGGAGGCTGACAAAGGGTTTCGCGCCACCCACGGCGCCGCAGTTTAATCGGAACAGCTCCTGCGTCTTACTCTCCATACGTGCGGAAGCGCGCACACGCCGTGGAACTGGTTACCGACGGCGCTGCCGGCAATCCCGAAACATGCCGGTAGGCCACTATTCTTGCAGGAAATCTGCTCAGACTATTCTTGCGCCTCGCGCAATGTTGTCTTACATTGACCCCATGACAAAGGAAATCAATTCCGCCTTTTCTCCGCGCCGCCTGGTACTGGCCGCCGGTCTTGCTGCCCTTTACATGGCGTTGTGGGCCAGCATTGCCTTTGCGGAGACCCGCATCGCGTCGTGGAACCTGAAACGCTTCGGTGACGGGGACCGCGACGTGGCGGCCATCGCGAAGGTGATCAGCCATTTCGACGTCATCGGGCTGCAGGAAATCATGAACGAGGATGCGCTCACCGAGCTTGTCGAGACAGTGCAGTCTCATACCGGCGGAGAGTGGGGCGTCATGGCTTCTCATGCGATTGGCCGGGGAAGCTACAAGGAGCACTACGGGTTCCTGTGGCGGAAATCCCGGGTGGAGTTCGTCGATAGTGCCATCGTGTACCTCGATCACAGCGATGTCTTCGCACGCGAGCCCCTGAGCGCGCGGTTCCGGGAACTCGAGGGAGGCGCCACGTTCATCCTGGCAAACATCCACGTCCTCTACGGGGACGACAAGTCGGACCGGACACCCGAGATCAAGGCTCTGGGCGAGTATTGGGAGTGGTTGGGAGAAACGTTCCCTGGGGAGCAGTTCTTCCTGATGGGCGACTTCAACATGCAGCCCGACGACACGTCGTTCTCCCACTTGGCGGCCTACGCGGCGCCCGCCGTCACCAAGGGGGCCACCACGCTGTCGACCGGGGAGGGCCGGTACGTCAACCTCTACGACAACATCTGGAGGCCGCGCGGAATGTCCGCCCGGCTAAGAGCCGGCATCTTCTATTTCCCGGAATACCTGGAACTCACTATCCGGTACTCTCGCGAGAAGATCTCGGACCACGCCCCGGTCTACCTAGTGGTCTCGGATCTTGACGAGGGGATCGGGCATTTCAACCCGTCGCATGGGGCAGCGTTCCGTAAGGGAAATGCGGCGCTCATGGTTCGGGGGAACAGCAGTTCGCGCATTTATCATCTGCCGGGATGCCCGAATTACCCGGACATGGCCCGCTCGCGAAACCTCCGGGAATTCTCCACGGCCTCATCAGCCCGGGAAGCCGGATACCGTCAAGCCTACAATTGCCAGTGATTGCAGCGATCTGAGTAGTAAAAACGGCAGCCCCATAAGATGATGACCTATTTTGTCAGCGCTCTTCCAACAGAGGTCGCCGAGACCGCTCATTTCACGAAATGTGCGGGGCAGAGGCTCTCGCGGATGCGCAGCGATATCGAGAAGATACAGCTTCAGTTAGCCGGCAAGGGCCACGTCACTCCTCACCGGATAGTATGCTATTGTTACTTACAACGGCCTTCGACACCAGCTCTGCCAGGCATCGATGCATTTCGCGGGGCTTTAAGCTCAGATCATTGCGCTTCGCCTAGAAAACGCGCAGTCCACGCTCCTGAAGGACGACAGTTCAACGGCAAATCCAGCCTGCGCGCAATCTACGAGGAGGCCTACGCCAAGCGGGGCAAACAGTTCGGTGCCCCTGCCCGCACGGCCCTCCGGAAGGCTGCCGTGCTGGCCGGCTCAGATCGCTGAGCCGAACGCCACCTTGGGCTCCTCGCGCATCGCGTAGGCGATCTTCAACATGCGCCTCTGAACGAGGCCCATATGCTCCCAGACCGAGGTGTAGCTCTCTGGGATCATCATCTGGAGCGGCACGCCCATCATGTTGACCACTGGGTGGCCGAACCGCGTGTCCTTCAGGTTCGAGGTCGCGAACGGGTCCTTGAACCGGGGGAGTTTCTCCCACATGCGCGCCTTCGTGGCGAAGCGGTCGAACCAGAAGACGTTGCGCAGGTCGCACTCGGTGATCTTGCAGCGCTCGAAGTTGCATTCGTAGAGCTTGCTCATCACGAGGTCGCATCTGAACAGCGTCACGCCTTCGAACCGGCACATTCTGAAAAGCGCGCCCTGGCTGACCGCGCGGTCGGAGCGGTGATGGAAGCTGGTTTGACGGATGGTCACGTTCCGGAACGTGACCATCCTGCAGGTTCGACCGCTTCAGATCCTCGAAATCCAGGACGCAATCCTCGAAAACGAGTCCATGCAGGGTGACCTGCTCGCGAATGGCACTCGAAAAATCGTAGTCGCGCAGGTGGGTACCGGCCTTTTGGCGCAAGTCGAGAAAGATGTCGTTCCAGGTCGGAAGCTTCCCGGTCGGCGGGTTTGGGGTGACCCGAAGCTTGATGTTGCCCTCGCGATCCTTGATCTCTATGTCATCGTTTGACATGAAAGCCTCCTTCCTGAGAGGTTAGCCGTGGGGCTTACGAAGTCGTTACCCGTGGTTTCAGGCACCTGTCGGGCAGACGCAGTGGAGACACGCATGAACGAAGCAGCCGCACTTCCGGACCGGTTCAAAACCGAGGGTACTCCCACCGACGCGAAGATCACGATCACCGACAACAGAACCGGACGGACCACCCACGTGGGACTCAGCCACTACGGCGCAGTGGCAAAGAGTTTGGGCGACCTTTTCGATGGAGCGTCTGCAGAGGCCGCGAACGCTCTCAAAGCCCCCGAGAAGAGCGAACCGAAGGCAGCGAAGTCTGGAGAGCAAGAGGTGCCGGAGGCCAGGCAGCCCACAGACGACACGGGTGCACGCAAAACTCAGCTAATCTCGGAGGCCGAGGCGTTGTTCTCGAGCGAACCTGCTGCAGATGCGATCCCCGCGGTAGAGGAAGCTCCCGCGGTCGCGGCCGAGAAGCCGACTCCCAAGAAACGCGGCCGTCCGCGGAAGGCGCAGACGGCTTCCCAGCCAGAAGCCCCTCCTGCTGTCGAGGAGAACAACCCGGCCGCCCCGGTCGAGGCTGTGAAGCAACCCGAGCAGGCCGAGGCGCCGAAGCCCCGGCGTGGACGTCCTCCGAAGAAAGTTGCTGACGAGAAGCCATTAGCGAAGGAAGCCAAGAAGGCGCCTGCGGCGAAGAAGCCCAGAACGGTCAAGAGCAAGGCGGCCAAGCCGAAGAAGGCGGCTCCGAATAAGGCCTTCAAGGTTATCGATGGGATGGGTTTCCAGATGGTCCCGCGCAACGACAGCAAGACCGAATTCTACGACATTGTCGCGACGTCCGGGGATCACCTGGGAACGGTGTTCCGGCACGAAGAGACCGGGCGGTATTACGTCTCTCCGAATGACACGGGCTTGCTCGAGGCGTCGGATCACGCCACCCTGCCTGCCGCCAAGGCGCGGATCTTCGTTCTAGCTATGAAGGCCAAGTGATCAGAATTCGCTCCCGAAATACAGCTCCTCCGCCACGGGGGGAGCGAACAACCCGGTGATCCAGTCGGCGTTCGCCAGGAAGACCGGGTTCTCGGATACGGCCTTGATATCGTCCAGCGTCGTGGGGCGGGCCTCCACGATGCGGGGGATTTCCCGTTCCTTGACCTAGCCCGCTGCAAGCTCTTCGGTCAGGGTGTCGCAGATCGCGGTGAACGCTTCCTTCAGCGCATCGGGCCGCCGGTCTCTCTGCCTCTCGGACAGCGGCATGTATTCCGGCGCGTCGACCGGCGGCGCAAGCTCGTACCAGGCCCACGCGAGCCGGAGACCCGCGTCCCGCGAAAGCAGCAGTCGCCGTCCCGCCGGCGTTACCTTGAGCGCCCCGAAGGGGTCGCCCTGGAAGGCCAGGTGCCCGGTACCCCACCATCTGGCGGATGAGCGATTAACCGACTTTCTTGGATAGCGACCGCCCCGACCCGTAGCATTCGAGGCTCCGTGTCTCGCAGCTGTCCGCCTGCCCGGGACCAGGGGAGAGGACCCGGGACAGCGTACTGGTCCCGTACCGCTCGCTCGTCTCGTGGATTGCCTTGAAGATCAGTTCGGCCTGCTTGCGGGCATCCTGCGTGAGCGGCGGCTTGCGGCAATGGTTGCACTTCCCGCAGGGCGGCGAGTTGGTTTCACCGAAATACGCGAGGAGCGGGCTCATCCGGCAGCCAGGCGTTTCCACCAAGGCTGTGACGCTCTCGATCTTCTGTCGCTGCTTGCCCAGCGCCTTCTGGGTGACCAGCATGATCGCGTCGGACGGCTTTCCGTCGCGGCCGGCGCGGCCGATTTCCTGGTAGTAGCCTTCCAGCGTGGCCGGCGGATCGAGATGGGCGACGAAGCGGACGTCGCCGCGGTCAATGCCCATGCGGAAGGCAATGGTCGCCACCACGATGATTTCTTCCTCCTCGAGAAATCTCTCCTGTGCGCGGGACCGGTCGTCCTGGCTCATCCCGGCATTGTAGCCCACCGCGTTCCCCCCTGCCCGCGTGAGCTTCAAGACGGTCGCATCCACATCCCGGCAGCTCCCGCAGTAGACGATCCCGCAGCCATGGTTCTTTTTGCGCGGGAAATCCTGAAGCTCGGCGAAGGCATTTCCCTCGACATGCTGGATCTCCACCGAGAGGTTTTCCCGACTGAAGCTCGACTGGACGGGGACCGCTTCCTCCATGTCGAGGGATTTCAGAATGTCTGCCTGCGTGACGGGGTCAGCCGTGGCGGGCAGCGCCATCTTCGGGATGCCCCAAAAAAAAATCTGAAATTACGGCCCCGATCTCACGGTACGAGGACCTGAAGTCATGCCCCCACTGGGAGACGCAGTGCGCCTCGTCTCCCGGAAGCGCGGCAGCGTCAGGCTTTCGGGCGCGACGTAGAGGAATTTTAGAGTTCTATTCGAGGCCGCGGAAGATTTCACACTTCTGTGCCGGCTGCCCGCTCGAAAGGTATTCCGCCGCCACACCTTTCCGCTGGAGGGCATCTACCTGGTCCTTCATCAAGCGCCACCAACGGTGAGACCACGACTGTGACGCCCGGCAAAGCAAGGCCCGGAACCTGGAAACACAGGGATTCCCCCCCCTGTCGGCATCAGGAAGAAGGCATCCTTCCTTTCAATCGCGGCAGAGACGGCATCCTTCTAGTTCAGCCGAAAGGACTCGCAACCGAACACGTCCCTCAGCACCTGATGTGCCGCGAAATCGAACGGTCTTACCGCATCCTTCATATTTAAGGGCATCTGAAATCCTTCTTCCTACTCCCCTCGCTTCGCTACGCAAGACACCGCTTCCTACAATAAGTTATCTCAAGATGGAATAAAAGGTGAACACGCGCTTTTGCCCTTGGCGCGCGCGTCCTGAACTGAAAAACTCTAAAATGGGGGGCCGATCATTCCTGCATTCCTTGACGATACCTCCTAAAAAGCGAAGTATGGGCCATCGCAGTCACTCACTCCCAACCGAACGGAGTAACCAAACCATGGCCCCCCAAGAAAAAACGGACTGGTTTCGCATAGTCGAAGCTTTCGCTGCCAAGGACTCCTCCACTGCCGAAGACGTGATCCAGCTCGTGGCCGGCATCAAGAACGTCCTCGAGGGTCAGACCACGCCCGCGGCGCAGGCACCGGCCGCCCCGGCGGCCCAAGCCTATCCCCCGGAACAGACTTCCACTCCCGACGACCAAGCGCGCGCCTCCGAAATCCTGGAGCAGGCGACTTCCGCCTTTGCCGAGCCCCCCCACAAGAAGACTGGTCGCTCGCGCAAATACGCTCAGCAGGAGCAACCGGAGCTGGACGACAAGTCCAAGGCACCCGCCATGGATGCCACCGCCGATGAAGGTGATCTCGGCCGCACCGAGCCGGAAGAGCAGCCTGTCCCGAAAGCGAACAAGGAGCCTGCGGTGAAGATCGAAGACGCCGTTCAGGACAACGAGGTCTTCTGCCTGGAATGCGGCCGCGGCATGAAGATGCTGAAGCGCCACATTCGCGAGATCCACGGATTCAGCGTCGAGCAGTACAAGCAGCGCTGGGGCCTGCCGGACGATTTCCCAATCGCCGCGCCCAAGTTTTCGGAATCGAAATCTAAGTTCGCCAAGAACATCGGCTTCGGCCGGAAGGACTCCCCCATCGCGCCGAAGCGCCGCGGTCGGAAGCCGAAGAACAAGGCGGCCTGATCCGCCTCGCATCTGGGGTAAACCACGACCATCTCAGGACCCGCGCCCGCCGAAGTGCGGGTCCTCTGGCGAGAACGACCGGTCGGCGATGTTCAACCTCGGGCTCGCTTACCTCACCGGTGACGGCGTGCCGCGGAACTTGGAGGAAGGGCACGCCTTGTGCTCCAGTCCGCGGATATGGGCTACGTGCCCTCCCAGTACCTGCTCGGGAAGCTCTACCTCGAGCCGTGGCATCACATGCAACCCGACGATGGCGTACGTGTGGTTCAACATTGCGGCCTCGAGTGAAGAGGGATACCGCGAGGCGGCCTGGGCGAGCGCAATGCGCGACTGGGTGACCTCGTATCTCGAGCCCGCTGACGTGAAGGCCGGGCAGAAGTGGTAGACCGAATGGCTGGCGGCTTCCGAGGCGTCGTCCTGAGATGCCATGGCCAGCACTACCTCTCGGGGCGCTCGCATTCGCGGCCAGCGCCCCGCTCATGGCCTCCGCCGACGGCGCGGAGCGTCTTTATGAGTTCATCTCCCAGGCAAAGCCCCTGGTGCAGTCCTGCAGCAGGGATGCACGGCCATCGATCTGACCCTCGAGAACCTCGCTGGACTGGAATTCCCCGATACGGGAAAGTTCGTTCTCGTGAACATCGCGGCCGGCAAACTTGTGGCCTACGAGAAGGGCATTCCAGTCCTCGAGATGGACACCATCGTCGGGTAAGACACTCACCCCACCCCCAGCTACGATACCGAGCTGACATCCATTCGCTTGAACCCGACGTGGACGGTGCCGTGGTCGATTATCGAGGAAGAGGATTGGCTGGGTCGGCTGAAGACGGAGCCCGAGTTCTTCACGCGCAACAAGTTTGAAATCCGCGATTCGGAGGGCGACTTGTTGACCATTGAAGAAGCGGCGGAGAACCCCAAGAAGGTTCGCCGGTTTATCCAGATGCCCGGGCGGTACAACGCCCTTGGGGAGTTCCGCTTCGACATCGGCAGCTCGCGAGCGATCTACCTGCACGACACGCGCAACCGCGAAAACTTCTACGACGGCAGCCCCATCACACTGTCGCACGGGTGCGTCCGCCTGGAGAAACCGCTGGAGTTTGCGGCCTTGGCTGCTCGACCGGAAGCCCGACGAGGTCACCGAAATGGGTCGCTACGGCGAGACCCGCGATGTCGCGCTGCCCCGAAGAGGTGCCGATCATCATGGACTACTTCACCGCCTGGCCCACGGCCGAGGGCGAGATCGTGGTCTACGACGATGTCTATGGCCGGGAAGCCGCGGCGACCTGCGAGCCCGAAGAAGCGGTCGACCTGGATGTTCCGGCACCGGAGACCCCGGCGCCATGAGAACGATCCGGAAGATTTTCAGAATCTTCGGGGTGGCCGCCGATGCCTTTGAGGCGTCCTTCGCCGCGGGGGTCGCTTTCGTGTCACTCAATCTGGCGGTCTACACTCGGGCCATGGCCCGGGAGGGGTGGCGCCAGCTCGCCTTCCCGGTCGCCGACTGGGCCGATTACGAGGCCGTGCTTCTTTGGCTCCAGGCCACCTTCTTCGCGGGGAACGGTATGCTCATCCTGAAAGCGTGGGGAACGGCCACTTTGGCGGGCATGTTCGCAGCAATCACCGTGACCGCGGGATACGACGCTTTCGCACGGCTGCGCGCCCGGCTCGGGTGAGCTCCAACGAAATCGGCCGGTGCCTCCCCCATGCTGCAACGGGAGGCACCGGCCGTTGGAGAAGGTGACCATGAGAAGGTGAAACCTCAAAGCCAGGTAGTAGTTCCGAGAGACCGTTGGGTATTCGAAGCGGGCGGGTCGTGGCGCGCTTCCCGTCGGCTGGTGCTTCCCCCATGCCGACGGGAAGCACCAGCCTTCGTGGAGACACTCGGGATCGGCCCCTCATGTAGGGGGCAAACACCTCGGTGGCGAAGTTGTTCCTGCCTTTCGAAGGGCACTTGGAATCGGCGCACTTTCGAAAACATCAGTGCCATACTGAAAGGGGGCCGACGCGGGGCGTTGCGTCGGCCCCCAATGGATCATCGAAAGCATCTACCTCAGATGTTGAGCACCGTCATTTGGACGAACCGGTTCCCTCCGAAGGTTCCGATCCCTCCATTTCGCCGGAAGCCTTTTCGGCGGTACCTGCCGTGACGCGCTGGGGCTCACCATCCGGCTCGTAGAAGACGATCTGCGTTTCATTCTGCAGCCGTTTCGACAGGTCGGCGTAGGCCTCTTGCCGGAGGTGCTGCTCGATCTGCGGGCGGACGTCTTCAAGAGGCGGGATCTCCGTCTCAGCGTTCTCTTTGATCTTGTCGTATGTCTGCTGGACGCGGTCATCACTGACTGCGTTGCCGGTTTCCCGTTCGAGGAAGACGCGCACCATTGCCATGTCCTGCGTCATGCCCTCGTTGTCGGACTGCGCCTTAGCGACGTCTTCGTCGTCCTGCAGGTTCTCTTCTGTGCGGCTTGCAGCAAGAGCTCCTGCATGATGGCTTGCTCGACCGCCATGCTCAGGATGACCTCAGGCGGCTGCGCGCGAACGTAGTCCGGGAAAGCGGCAGCCATCGCGGCGACATCGCCTTGCGTGATCTCGGTATCACCGACCGTCGCGACCCGTGCGTCCGCGTTGAACTGCTGTTCGCCAGCATTCGCGTTCTCAGTCGTCGCGGCGTTTTCTGTATCCGCGGCAGCGTTGCTGCCAGTTTGTCCAGAGTGATTGTCGGCCCACCCCGCTGTCGCGGTCAGCACAATCGCGGTGGTGGCGAAGAGCTTCGTTGTAGCGAGCATCATTCGTCTCCTTCGTGCTGTGATGGGCGCCCAACGGTCCTTCCCTCCCTGGGGTTCCGGCTAACGGGGCATCAAACGAAGAGGTCCAAGTCGATCTCAGCGGCTTCCTTGCCGGCGATCTCGAAGGCCCGGAGTTCCGCCACGCGCTCATCGATCTCCTGGATGCGGCGGATGAAGTCGGCTCTCAGATCACGCAGCATCGCAGCGCATTCTTCCCGCAGTTCCGGGTTCTCGACATTCTCAAGCTCCCTCTCGGCAATCGCGATGGTTTGCACTTCCCTGCCGTCATAATCGTCATCCAGCCTCAGGACATACTGCTCACGGAGCGCCAGGAGGTGATCCTCGCCGACCAGGTGAGCGGGAGCATGGAGCGCCAGCAGCCGGCCGGCAAAATCTTTCAGCCGCGGGTCCTTGAGCTTAGCGATCTGGATCGCCCGCTTTTCCCATTCTGGCTCCTCGGCAATGATGCGGCAGAGGTTTCGGTCCTCGTTCGCGGTGAACCCGTTGTAGAGCTCCGCCTCACGCGAGACCTTCCTGCCGCTGAACTTCGCCCGGGCATCAGACTCCATGAGTGCGGTGACCTCCTCGAACTTCGCCACGACGTCCGGACGACGGATGTACTCGGCCCGCCGTTCGCAGCCAGCGAAATTGGAGCGGCATTCCAGCTCCTCGAGACGTGCCTTCAAAACGGGATCATGTCGACTGAACACCAGCGGGCAGGCGTTGTGCTTCGCGATCCGGAAGGGGCTGTCCCCGCGGTAGAGGTTGTCCGCGATCTCCCTCGCCGACATGTGCATCCACTCGCGGGGGTGAACAGACAGGTCAACGCCCAGGGTCTTGTAGCCCGAGTGCCCGACCTTCGCCATCGGCGCCAGGGGCGTCACTTCGGGCATCCCGAAATGCGAGAACTCGAACACGAAGTTGGAGCCGGCCATATTTTCTCCGAGCAGTTTGGACACGTGGCGCTTGTCGGAGAGGTCAACGAACTGGAGGAAGATCTTCTGCGCGCCTGTGACGAACATCACCAGGAGGTCCTTGGTCATGTGCGTGTCGGCCTCGGCGTCGTGCGCGTTGTCGCTCACCATGCCGTTCGCGACCATGACGTCAGAAAGCCGCCAGCTGATCGAGCCATCCGCCTTCTTGCCGGGCAGAACGATGCCCGGCCGCACGAAATGAAGGTACTGGAAGGCGGGATAGAGATCGAGGCGACGGCCGTTCTTGCCGGTCGTCAGGTAGGTGTCCTGGAGATTCCGGAACAGAAAGTAGCGCAACATCTTCTCGTCGTACGAAAGGATATTGTATCCGAAGATCAGGGCCTTCCGAACGCGATCTGCAGCCGAGCGACGGCCGACGAGTGCGGCGATCTGGCACGCGGCTTCGAACTCCGTCACCCGGTCAGGTGTCTGGAGATCGCCTGGCCGGAGGCCCGTGACTTCGAGCGCCTTCGGTCCAGGTACCGCGTAGGGGTTTCGCGAAATCTTGAGGTTGATCGAGTTGACGACCTCGAGATCTCGGTTCAGCTTGAGGAATATGCCAGTGTGTGTCAACTAGTACCCGCAATGCTGTTTCATGCGGGTTAAACCGAAGGTACGAAGGCAGCGGATGAGAAGCCAGTTCAAGACCACCGGTCAGTTTACGGTCCAACGAAAGCGCGGCAAGAGCATCCAAGAAGGGTTCCAGTCCTTCGACCAAAACAGCGTCTTCGACACGACCGAGCCCACCCAGGCGCACCTTCTCGCTCACGTCGTACGGGGCGGGGACGAACCCGTCGTCCGGATACGCTCCGATGCGTTCGGAAATTCCAGTGGTGAGCATGTCGTCAAGTTCCGCAGCGAGGAAGCCGCGAAAAAGACGAAGGTGGACGAAAACGTCTATTCCAGCTTTGCGATCAAACCCGCCCGGCATGGCGAGGTCCCGAAACTCGGGGATCAGCTCAATCCAGGCGACTTGATTGAATTGCAGGCCGTTTTGGTCGATCCGCTGGGTACCGATACCCTTTATCCGTGGACATTCCGGGCCATCGCTCCCTTCGAAAAAACGCCGTCCCTTTTGCCGCTGCCGGAAGTGCTCTGCACTGTCCTGCACTCGACGAGCAAAAAGGACGAAACCAAAAAAGATTACCGCATCGCGATTGCCTCCCCCGCTGAGGCCGAGGAAATCACCGACGTGCTGGCCGACCTGGCGCGGTTGAAGAAGTTCCTCGGCTACAAGATGGGCCCCTGTAACGGGTTCATTATCCGGGGTCCCCATGCATCGGGGAAGAAGAAGCTTCACGGCGCAGCCTGCTACCGCACCCTGCAGGACGACGAGAACCGCCTTACCGATGAGGCCGTCATTCTGAACTTGCTGAAAATGAAAAGCCAGGTTTTTGCGCCGTACATGTCGGCCGACAATCCCTGGGAGATCATTCCCCTCCACATCGTCAATGTGAGCACCAGCGAAGGCCACCGGATGGTGTCTCTGGCAAAGCGGTACTCGTATATGGCGCAGCAGGACGGCGCGCCGCAGGGACCCGAGTTCGGGCACGCGAACGTGGTGCTCGACTACTCGCGGAATTACGAGCGACCGATCTGCACGCACTTCAATGTCTGCCGGCAGAAGCCCATTCGCATTGAGACGGGTCTGCCGACCCGCGCCCGCCCGAAGAAGATCAAGACCACCGAGGAAGCCATGCAGTCGAAGGCCACGGCACTCTTCAGTTAACGGGCCGGAAAACAGTCACTGCCATCTCCACCGCAAAGGTTGAGCTCATGGCGGACAACAACAAGCGACCGATCATCGTCAAGAAGGTCATCGACGATGGCCACCACGGGCACCATGGCGGTGCCTGGAAGGTGGCCTACCCCGACTTCGTGACCGCCATGATGGCCTTCTTCCTGCTGCTGTGGATCCTCGCCTCGTTGGAGGAGGAGGAGCTGAACGGTCTCGCGGACTAATTCACCCCAACGATCAGCACGGCCGACGGCCCCGGGGGCAACGGACCTCTGGATGGCGACACCATCGGTCCCCCGGGGACACTGAATTTCTCGAACTCGCCGATGAGCGCGGTGGCCATGCCGCAGTTCGGGCAGCAGGACCCGATGGGGGCGTCCTCCGCCGGTGAAGCTGAAGCCGTGGTCGAGTACGAGGAGCGCCCCGAGCCTTCTGAGGAGGCGCGGCAGCTGCAGGGCGAGCTTCAGGAAGCGCTGAAGAAGAAGGACGGCCAGAGCTTCGCGGAGCTCGAGGAGCAGATCGTCCAGGCGATGAACGAGGTCCCCGACCTGAAACCCCTCATCCCGCACGTCATCTTCGACCAGACCGAAGAGGGGCTGCGGGTCCAGATCATCGATCAGGAAGGCCAGTCGATGTTCGACAGCGGCAGCGCCGTGGTGGGTGAACGCACGAAAGCGCTCCTCCGGCTGATCGGCGAGGCGATCTCGAAGCTGCCGAACGATGTGCTGATCTCCGGTCATACCGATGCCGTGCCCTTCGGGAACGAGCGCCAGGAGACTGGCTACGGCAACTGGGAGCTCTCGGCCGACCGGGCGAACGCGACCCGCCGTGTCTTCATCAACTCTGGCATCACCGCCGAACGCGTCGTCCGGGTCTCCGGTCTGGCCGACACCGATCCCTTCGATGCGGAGGACCCGAGGTCGCCGACAAACCGGCGCATCAGTGTTGTCCTGGGGTACAGCAAGGCTCCTTCCCCCGACGAAATCGACGCCGCCCTCAATGGCGAAGCCAAGGAAGACGATGCGCACCCGGAAGCGGCACCTCGCCCCCACAACGAGGCCGCGCCGCGGGGACACGGCAAGTCCGGACCCGAGACCATCGATCTCGAGGGGCTACGGCAACTGGCGGAGTGCCTCTTTCAGGAAAACCAAACTGCGGAACCGCGGACCAGATCCTGCTGCCGGGTGGTGCCCGTTTTGCTGAAAATTCGGGGCAACTGTGTCCTTACGGAGTTTACTGCAATTCCACGGCGCCGAGCGTGTCCTGAAAGAGTGGCTCCATGGAGCAGCGACTCAACCAAATCTGCTTCTCCGAAGCCTAGGGTCAGGACTCATAGCCAATAGATGACGGTCGCAGCGAGCGCGATTGCCGAGAGGAAGACTTTCGGACACCGATCATAGCGGGTAGCAACCCGGCGCCAGTCCTTGATGCGGCCGAACATGATCTCGATGCGATGGCGGCGCGGTATCGGCGCTTGTCGTATCTGATCGGGGCCGTGCGCGACTTGCGCGGCGGAATGCAGACGCGAATTTCGCTGTCTGACAAAGCGTTACGGAGCCAGTCGGCATCGTAGCCGCGGTCGGCGATCAGCCAGTTCGCCTGCGGCAACTGGCTCTTTAGCGCGAGCGCGCCTTTGTAGTCGCTGACCTAGCCGGCGGTCAGCAAGAGGCGGACGGGGCGGCCCTGCCGGTCGATCACGGCATGCAGCTTGGTGTTCATGCCGCCCTTGGTCCTGCCGATCAGGCGGCCACGCCCCCCTTTTGAAGGCTCAGGCTTGAGGCCGTGCGGTGTGCCTTCAGATATGTCGCGTCGATCATGATGGTCCGGTAATCGGCCTGCTCGGCGGCGAGCCCTTCCATGATCCGGGCGAACACACCCATGCGGCTCCACCTGATCCAGCGGTTGTAGAGTGTCTTATGCGGGCCGTATTCACGCGGGGCATCACGTCAGCGCAAGCCGTTGCGATTGATGAAAATAATCCCGCTCAGAACACGCTTGTCATCGACCCGCGGTTTGCCATGCGACTTTGGAAAGTAGGGCCGCAGCCGTTCCATCTGCGCGTCGCTCAGCCAGAAAAAGATCGCTCATCGTCAGCCTCCTTCGAGCGGAGGCTGAATCACGCAAAGCCGTGCTGATCAATGGGTCCTGAGCCTAGGCGACCTTGAAGCAACGGCCGAACTCCAACCGGAACCGTCCGAGCGTGTAATCCACCGCGTGGATGGCGTCGAAACCATGTTGGCTTCCGATCACGGCGCGGCGCTCGAACACTAGGCCCTCTGCTGACTCCGGTGAAACGGCCGTTTCACACCATCGCCATGGTAGTTCCCCGCACATTCTGCCGTCGGTGAAACGGTCGTTTCACGCCTTGACTACGTGCTTCCTCGGTCCTGGCGTCAGCCATGATACGGCCGTTTCATGCGCTTTTCCTGTGGTGGCCGCGTCACAAAATTTCCGAATGTTGGCTATCGGAAGGGCAAACCGCGAATTTCCTTGATTTTGGCCTGAGAACTTTGCCACCGATGGCAGAAAGGGCGTCCAGACCCAAAATTGAGCAGCACCAGAGGACAAGATCATGAAAGCCAGAGGCGGTCCGGTAGGGCAAATGCCGAGTTTCTTTCGACGTCTACAGGCGATGCTGAAGAGCATCGACAGCGTCATGAGACGCGACGACACGGTCAACCGACGGGTGGAGAGATTGTTCTCTCGAACCGAGATTGCCCACCTGCTGAACATCAAGCCCGAAACGCTGGATCGCCACTTGAAGGACGACCCGGACTTTCCGGCCGGCACGAAAGGCGGGCGAGAACGTCGTTTCAGCATCGAAGAACTCATGAAAATTCGAGCGCTGCTTTCGAGCACACCCCGTGCGCGGAAGAACCACCTCCTCTGGAGGGCCCCGGACGATCCGTCTCCGATCCCGGTTGTCTGCTTTAGCAGCCTGAAAGGCGGGTCGGGGAAATCGATCACTGCGTCTCACTTCGCACAGTATCTCAGCCTGCACTACGGAATGCGGGTTGGGATCATGGACACTGACCCGCAAGCGACGGCGACGGTATATTATTCCAACCAACAACTGGAAGCTTTCGACCGCACAGAGCACACCATCGCCAGCTTTATGGGGGTCGGCGATCAGAACCCCGAGGCTCCGACGGTCGTTTCAGCGGACGAGCTCGACACCCTGTGGCAGGAGACGCCGTGGCCGGGCATTCGCATCATCCCCGGCGGCTCGGACATCTTCCTGGGCGATCTAAACCTCTACAATATGCAGCGGAAGGGACAGCCTCGCCTCGAGTTTTTGCTCAAGGACGCCATCGAGCGCTGGAGCACCAAGTTCTGTCCAAAGACGCGGCCGGCCGACATGAGAAAGCGTGACGGCCGTTTCAACGACGAGCGATTCAAGGACGCCTTGAACGAAACGGTCGACATCATCGTCATTGACCAACAGCCGGCGCTTACGCTCATTCAGATGAACGGCATCATGGCCGCGTCGAACCTGGCCGTCGTCATCGGAGCTCGGGGCTTCGATCTCAATTCCCTGAGCACGTATGTAGACAGCGTCAACAGCGTGATCGAAGCGCACATGGATGCCGACCCGAACCTCGAGATCGGACCAGGGAACCACACCGTCATTGTCACGAACGTTGACGACGCGAACAGCACCGACCGTGAGCAGTTCGCTGAACTGTTCGAGCGGGCTCCTCTCGACATCCTTCCAGTCTACGCCATCCACAGCGTGGCGGTCCCGAATGCCGCGAAAGAGTACAAGAGTAACTACGAGTGGATACCGGACAGCTCGAGCAAGAAGCGGGCCCAAGAGCGCTTCCTCAAGTACTGCAACGCAGTGAATGACGCGCTTTTCAGGACAATCTTCCCGGATGAAGAAGGCAGAAACTACCAGGAGATCGTCGAAGCCGACCTCTACGAGGACGAGCCGGCGGACGCCCAGGAGCAGGCAGCATGACCAAGAAGCTGAGCATGAGAAAGCCGACCGTGCAGCGTGAAACGGCCGTTTCATCGGCTCCTGAAGAGCCGCGGCCGACCGCAGCCGAAATCCTGCATATGGACACGTCGGACGTGACCCGCGCGCCTTCGAGCCCGCATCAGCAATCACGCTTCAACGCGGTACGGGCCCGTACGATTCAGCAGATTTTCGCACGGCAACTGGTCGTTGAGGTCCCCGTCGAACTCATCGAAGATGCAGTCGGCTCCGACCGTTCGGACAAATGGCGCGACCACGAAGACCTCAAGTCGCTGATGCGAAACATCGAGCAGGAGGGCCAGAAAACTCCGGTCGATTTGCGGGTGCTGGACGAAGACTGGGTGCCGTCTGGCCGGGATCTTCAGGACATCGACGAAGCTGACAACGTCCGCTTCGCCGTCCAGGCAGGGCGCCGCCGCATTGAGGCATGCCGCCTGCTCGGGATTAAGGTCAAAGCCTTCCTTTCCCACGGTGATCCGTATGCGGACCTGAGGGTACGGTTTTTCGAGAACACGCAGCGAAAAGACCTGTCGGCGCTCGACTACTACCGTTCAATCGGACAGCTGGCTGCTGAAATGCGTCGCCGCACCCCGGAGATCACGAACATCCAAATCGGCGAGCAGCTCGGGGTAAACCGCACCTACGTCACAATTGGGGAGCGGGCCGAACGACATGCCAAGACCGTAGCGGAGATGTATCCCGAAGATGGCGGGCATTCACTGACACATGAAGCTCTTCGCAACATCCTCGCCGAGCTTGAGAAGCCTCAGCCCTTAGCGGAGGGAAGCCCGGAGAGCGGTGAAACGGCCGTTTCATCACCCTCCTCCAGAAACCCGCAAACGGACGAATTCGAGATCGGTCGCCAGCAGGAGGCGCGCCCGACATCACCCACCGCTCACACAGGATCCAGGCGAACGCCTCCTACGCGCACCGTACGTTTCACCGGCTACACCTGCAAATTGGAGACCATCAGGTCTGGAGCGAACATCACCCTCCGCGGTGGGGCTGTAAGACCGGAAACCATGGACCGCATCGCGGAGGCCATCGAACAGATCATGCGGGAAGACGGCAACGATTGACCCGACCTTCTCCATCACGTGCTTAAAGGGCCTTCGGGCCCTTTTTCTTTTGCCGACGTCGTTTCAGGGCATGCCGCCGAAGCTAGGTACGCAGCGACGTGTTTTGACAGCGCGATGGGAAGGTTTCGTGGCAAACGAGCACTCGGCCTCGCCTTACCCCCTGTTTTTGGCCCCCTGATGAAAAGGGGGGAAGGGGTCGAGTCCACCTGCCCGTCTCAGCCTTTCAAAGCGGGCGCATCGACCTGAGCACCCTCCAAGTGCGCCGCGATCTCCTCGCCATCGAAAATGGACAGCAGGTCGGCTGCCGACGGATTCGAATGCGGCTTAACACCCCGCTCCCGAAAACCGCCTGCCTCATGTGCAGCAGTTTCAGACGCAGCCCCTTCATCGGCTTCTCCCACCGTCCTGCTACTCGAGGACGAAGACACGCGTGAAACGGCCGTTTCATGGAGAAACTGCTTCAGCTGCCTCAAACCATCCACGCAGCCTGGATGGACGGAGAGCTCGTCCTCCGCGCTGCCGCCGTACTGAAGCGAATGACCACAAAACACGCAGCTTTCTCGGGGCGGATCACACCCAAGGTCGAGCCAGAACTCCGAAGCACTTTTCGATGAAACGACCGTTTCATCAGTGAAGGATGCTTTCGCAGTAAGGAGCACCTCGGTCACCCGGTTAAGAACATCATCGCACCGAGAGAAGACCAGGGGCCAGGCAAACCCTCTGTGGGTGCGCTCCACCTCAAAGCCGTCAAACAATTGCTGTTCAAGGCTGCGGCGAACTGCGCTCCAGAATGCCCGCCTCAGCGGCTCGCCCCTTCGCACAATGGAAGACGCGTCGCACAGGATTTTCGACCGCTCATGTTCCGGTATCGCGGCCCAGACGGCGTCTGAAACAAATGCAGCTGCATGCGGTTTAACGCTATCCTTACAGTGGCCCTCTAAATAAGAACAGTCTCGCACACGATGAAGGATAGAAGGGCAATGCAAAGGGTACGAAGGCGCCCCTGGCCTACGCGGACATCCGCATAGCAGGGGACGGTGCCGTTCTCATCGCGGTCGATTACGCCCACCTGACGTCCAAGCGTCCGGGCGTGTCGCTCAACACGCTCGCCATGGCGCTCTCCGTTCTTGGGCTCTTCGACCGCCTCGCCGATCTGGTTGATCCGGCCGCTGACCCTCTCGGGCTTTCCCCGAGCCGGAAAGCCCTGCCGCTGCGTGTCGCGAGGCGACACGCAAAGCGCCCACCTGACGGCAAGGTGGAGCACCCGACGTCACTCGGCTCCGGCGATGCCGATGACGAGCCGAAGGGGTGGTGATGGCCGCCCGCCGCTGACCGCCTCACCAATGTTGTCGAGCCAGCTCGCCTACAGGAACTCAATGTGTTCCCGTGCCTTCGTTGCGAGGCGAGGCATCCCTGCACGGGTTAGGTCCAACAGGAAGTCCGAGACATCCATAGGAGGTCTTTTCAGCCTGGTTCTGAGGGTGCGTAATGCGCCAGTGGCTTCCATCGGGAACAACTCGAATACATCGGCCAAGAACACGTCCGGGTCCACGGTAATGATGTCGAACTCCTCAAGCACGTCCTCGGGAAAGTCCCTATGGTTCTTCGTGACGATCACCTGAGCCGAAGACTTAATACCCGCCGCCAGAACGTGGCGGTCGTCCGGG
This sequence comes from Roseivivax sp. CAU 1761, assembly GCF_054482755.1. Taxonomy (NCBI): domain Bacteria; kingdom Pseudomonadati; phylum Pseudomonadota; class Alphaproteobacteria; order Rhodobacterales; family Roseobacteraceae; genus Roseivivax; species Roseivivax sp. CAU 1761. The sequence continues at coordinate 28,099 of NZ_JBTLRM010000030.1, read as the reverse complement.
TCTGGCAGTTGTAACCCGGGGATCAACGGCTTGTATCCGGTAACGAAGCATTCCTCGAAGACAGTGTTAATGATCTCCAACTGATCCGTAACGCTCTCTACGGTATCCGGCATGTCCTTGATCACGTTCCGCGACCATTCATTCATTATCTCGTCAGTGAAACGGGCCCTAAAGATGCCCTGTATGGCAAATTCGAGTAGGACGTCCCGCATCCTGTATGGATACAGGACGCAAGCGTCGAGGACTGCGACGAATGGGTTCGCTATGTGCCTCAAGGGTTAGCTTCCTTTTGCCTCCGCCTCCTGTCCCATCTGAACGAGCTGCGCCATTGCGTCTTGCTGCGCTCGGCTGCGCCGTTCCCGATAGTTCATCAGGTCAGTCGTTTTAATACGCCGGTGAGAGCCGACGGTTTCGCATGCGATTTCGCCCCGCTTGATTAGCTTGATCAGGAAAGGACGAGAAACGTTCAGCATGTCGGCGGCTTGCTGGGTCGTCAGCATCGCTCCGGTGGGCACAAGGGTGACCATCTCACCGTTGCTGATGTGACCCAGCAGCTCGATAAACTGACGTCCAATTGACGGCGCGATTGTGACCGGGCTGCCATCTTGTCCGTTAATGACGATACCTCCATCCATCTCCATCGCAATCGCAAGTGCGGTCGCGGCTTCAGCCGCGTTCCGAATTTCTTCGTTTGTTGGCAACCTCTTCTCAAGTGTCTGTTGCATGGGGCCCTCCGTCTCTCTTGAATCTTGGCTCTGCCGTCGTGCGATTTCGGTCTGAGGACGCGTTGTCCGCGCTTCTCGTATGGTCCCTATGTAACACTCCGAACAATCGAAACAAGAGAAATTATCGAAGCAAACGAATCACGGACGGCCAACTGTCGCGTATGTACCGGCTGGGCACATCAGATCATGAAGTTCAACAGGCCGGGCGCCGCCGCGAGGACCTTGAAGCTTCAGCCTGGCTGGAAGACGAGACCCTGGCGCCGTTCCATCACCTCCGCGATGATCGGGCTGAGCCGCTCTCGGAAGGCCTCGAACGAAGTGTTGTGGATGTCGACGCTCGGCACGTCGTCGCGGTAGACGAACTGTCGGCAATCGTTCGCGAAGCTGTGCCCGGTGCGATGCAGTCGAACCAGGACGGTGTTCTCCGCCCCGAAGTGCCGGATCAGGTGCTCGACCTCGTAATCCATCCCGAGATCGGTGTTCACCACGACCTCCGAATCCAGGGACTTCACGCTGTCGACGAGCAGGCGGGCAACGATGTCGTAGCCCCGCCCCATCCGCATCCGTTCGGACTTGTCGATGTAGAACTCCCGCGGCGTCATGTTCCGGGATTCGGGCAGCACCGCATCCTTCAGCTCCTCGTAGGCATGCGGCCCCACATCGAGGCCCAGCTCCGCGTGCCCGGCCTCCTTGATGGGCGTCGTGAACTTCACGAACGATGCCGAGGCCTCGCCATCGAGGAGTTCACGACAAATCTCGCCTGCCGTGTCCTTCCCTGCGCGAGGGGGGCCGTTGAACATGATCAGCTGCTGCATTCCGGGGTTCCGCGTATCCATGCCTCGCCCAGTACATGCGCCCGGTTACGCATGAGTTTAGGCGCCCCGCCGTCGATCACTCATTCTCGTCATCGTCGACGATGAACTGCGCGAGCAGCTGCGTAGTGATGTCATCCGAGTTGGGCGCTGACGACGCATCCTCGGCTCCCTCATCATCTTCATCGTCGTCCGCACCGTTTTCGTCCTCCTCGATGCCCAGCCCGTCGAGTTCGTCGAACAGGGAACCGGCAGCGCGCGTGACGTTGTCGTCGATGTCGGAAGTCATGATGTCCTCGGGCTTCGGCATGTCGTCATCGTCCATCAGCTCGCTTGGATCGAGGGCATCGATTATCTGCTTCTCGACCTGGTCGCGCGACGTGTCTGAATCGTAGTCCACGGCTGCGAGCGCGCTCATCACGTCGTCGGTTGCAACGAAGCCGCCCGCCATGTCGATCTCGCGTTCCTCGTGATCCTCGTCGGCGCCGATCAGGACCTGGTGCGAGATACCACGCTTGATCGGGTTCCCGCGCGGCTTCTCGGGCGCTTTCGGGGCGTCGGTGGCATCTGCCTCGGCGCCAGCCGCCTTGTCACCTTCTGCCGTGCCGGGTGCCGGGGTGTTGGCGGCTAGGATCCGGTTGTGGAAATCCTGCAGGGCTTCCGACTGCTCGTGGATGATCGCGGCAACAGCGCAGGCCCCGGCATCGGCGGGCTTGTTGCGCTCCTTGATCATGTAGTCGAACTCCTTCACCGCGCTGGCGATGCGGTCCTTGCTGAGGCGGGCTTCCTTTATCGATGCTTCGGCGGATTCCCGGTTCTTCTGGATGAACTCGTCCGACATCATCTTCGCGGCAATTTCAGGAAGTCTGCGCGCGCGCTCTAGGTCCTCGTGATCGGGCTTCGGCACCTTGATGAAGTGGTTCGCACGCAGCTTGAGTTTCTTGTTGTCGACCGCGCCCTCGGGGTTCGCGTAGAACGACTTCGCGCGGACGACCTTGTCCTGGAACATGACGTGCATCATGCCCTCGGTCTGGGCTTTCAGCTCGGTCCAGTTGACGCGGTCTGTCGCCTCGATGCGCGCATCCATCTGGTCCGAGTACCCGACACCAAGCTCGCCGGCCTTGCCCTGGAACCCGCCCGTCTGGGCCTTGAGACCCTTGCCGCCGGCCTCCACTGCGAGCTTGCCCGTGGTCTCGGCTTCCTCCGAGCGCATGAAGATCTTCGTGTTCGTGTTCGCGATGATGGACGCCGCCTCCTTTTCGTTGAGACGCTTCATCGCCGGAATGTCCCGGGACGCGTAGACCATTGTGAAGCCCAGGGATCGCGCCTGGGCGGCCATCAGGGCCATCCCTTCCACCGTGTAGTAGCCCACCTCGTCGAGCACGCAGATGAACGGTGACGGCGAGTTTGTCGGCCGGTTCTCCACGACCTGGGCCCAGTTGCCCTCGAGCGAAGACCCCAGCGTGGCGCCCATCATGCCCTTCAGCGTTGCGACCACGATCTTGCCGAGGTTCGCGATCTCGTCGCCAGACTTCTCGAGAGCCGGCAGCATAATCACGAGAATGCGCCGGTTGAGGACGACGTCGAACATGTCGACCTCGCCGCTCGGCGTATGGAAGATGTGCCCGTAGACGTCCGCGAGGCTGCCGAGAATCTTCGTAAACTGCATCTCAAGGTAGCCGTGCTGATCGAGCGTCGTCTGAGCCTGCTTGTAGCCCTTCTCCGGCTGGAAGCCCGGCAGCGAGGTCAGGTACGACTTAATCGTCTTCCGGATCGGCTGCGGCATGTCGCGGTACTGCTCGACATCGGCCAGGTCGACGATCTTTCTCAGCGACATGAACTCCCGGATCTCCCCGACGTTCAGGTCAACATGCCCCTCATCACGGAGCCAGGAGAGCGCGCGCATGACACCGGTGAGCATTGCCGTTGCGCGGCCCTTCCACATCGCACCGTCGCCGCCGGCATCGTCCATGAGAGAGACGACCATCTGGGTCAGCGAGTCAGACGAGCCCGTGGAGAACGGGTTCAGCGTGTTCGACATGATCTTGCCGCCCATCGCGCCGAGGTCCTGGTTGCCGGTCATGAAGTTCAGGACGAGAAGGTCGTCCTCGCGGCCGAAGCGCCGGGCGAGGGCATAGACCTTGGCAAAGAGCGCGACGTCGCCCTTACCGTCGCAGAACAGGAAACCCGACCCCCACATCAGGGCGTTCGCGGCAAAGAAGAGTAGCGACTCTATTTTACCCGCCAAGGTTGTGCCGACGACGAGGAAGTGCTGGCGGGCGTCATCATTGGTCAGCCAGACCTCCTTGCCGGTTTTCATCTCGTTTCCGAGAAAGAAGATGCCTTTGGCGCTGGTGGGCTTCCCGTTGCCGGGGTGCGGCTGGTGCGGATCCAGGAACTCGCTCTGGATCGGCATCTTGATCGGCGCGTTCTCCTCGCGCTTCATGCCCCACCGATAGAAGCCCAGCGATGCGAGGAAGACAAACTCTGAAATTGCCGGCATCGCGATTGCAAGCGCACCCAGCATGAGGAGCAGGGTGAGCATGTTGTTCGGGACCGTGATCCAGTCGACGAACTTCTTGAAAGAGCTCCTGGTGTCTCGGAACAGAAACTCCTCATTGAGTTCCTGATCTTGTGTCAGACCCCTTGTCTTCTTCTCTTTCATGCGCCGTCTCTCGGAAATCCCTCGGGGCGGCATGTAGGAAGCAAAGGTTCAAGGGGATTAACACCTCCTTGAGAGGTTGGCGCCATATCCCGACCAGACAGGGAGGGCAGGAAAGGCCGCCATGACCAAATCGAAAAGAAACCCGATCCGCCGCGGTGCCCGCCGTAAGCTCAGCCCGACGGCCAAATTCATCACCGACGAAGAGCAGGCGGCCATCGGTGCCTGGCTGAAGACCAACGAGGTGGAAGTCCTCGAGCCGGTTGACCCGACCGCAGCGCCCACGGACGACGAAGGTGCGCCTGAGGAGGAAGTGGAAGAGGAGGAGGAGTGACCTCGTCTACTTGCCGAAGGTCATCACCTCGCTGATGTCGGCGTCCCTGCAGATCCGGTAAGCGACCCGTAGGGCAGGGATGTCCATGGTCGCGATGTTCTTTTCAGTAAGGCCCTCTTCCTCGGCCTTGTGCGCCAGGTAGCGGTAGGCCCTGGCCTTGGCGGTGTTCATCACCTTGTGACGGTCATCTGGATTGCCCGCCCATTCGAGGATGTCCGGTGCTTCCTGCCAGAGGCGGTCGAACTGCTCCGAGGTGAGCTTCCTGGCCCGCCGGGTCTCGGCATCGGCCACATCAGCGGCGAAGCTCCCCCCCACATTCGCGGGAATGACCGTCTTGCAGGCCTCCGCTTCCTCGCGGTTCGAGCAGAGAAAGAACCACGGGGATTTCGGATTGCCGCAAGCGAAGAACTTCTTCTTGAGCTCGAGACGGCCTGTGCAATCGGGGCACTTCCGGCCGGGGCGGAACCACTTGTCGCCGGCCGATCCGCGAACTCTGAGATTGCCGGTCGTGGTGTCGAGAACGAGTTTCGATGCCTCGAGTTCTTCCAGGGTGTCCGCCTCCTTGCCAGGCTTCGAATGCCCATCCAGGAACGCGCTGTTTGCCCCTTCGAGAAGCTCGCCGGCCTCCCATTCCGCGAATGCCTTGTTGCCGCCAGGCACGGAGAAGTGGACGTACTTCTTTGTCTTCTTCGCCATGATCGCCTCCAGGGACGGTGAAAGTCGCACAAATGACCATACGCGGCAAGGTTTAATCCCCGGAAAACCGCCCTCGAGTATGGCAAAGGAATGACACGCTTTTCTTCATGCATCCTGTCCGCAGCCCTGGTGCTGCACGCGGGACCGGGCGCATTGGCTCAGGTCAATGACGCCCCTGAATCCGAGGTCGCCGCTCCAGCTGGGGGCGGGGACTTCGACAATGTCGAGCAGATTGGACCCAGGGAGTGGATTTTCAGAGTTTCCATCCCCGGCGAAGGCATGGCGGCCGCGCGGCTGCAAGCGCTGAACTCCAGTGTCGCCCATGTCGCGGGCCTGCTGGGCGCCGGCGACGGGGCTCCCCAGGAGGAGTACCTCGAGAAGCTCCTGATCATCGATGAGGCCATGGAGGATGCCGGCTATTCTGCGATGATCCGCGTCCTCAGTTCGAAAGACGACCCGAAGTTCGCGACCCAGCAGCGCAGGGATACCGAGTTCGAAAGCAACACCGTGGCCGAAGAAGATCGCCCCGAATGGGTTCTCATCGTTCCTTCGGACGTGGCCGCAGATGGGAGCTGGGACATCTCTCAGCGCAACTCGACGTGGGCGTCGAAGTAGAAGATCCCGTTCCGCGTTGGTGTAACCCAGTTCGTGCCGGCGACCTTTGACGCCGATGACCGGTCCGTGAGCGAGAAGGCCGAAAGCTTCGACGAGATGTCCGAGCACCTGGCGGAACGGTACAATGCCGAGCACATCCTCTACGCGACCCGCTCCGAAAGCGGGGAGGTCCTCCTGTCGTACTGGTCAGTCGAGGGGTCGTGGATGGGCACCCTCAGCGCAGGCGACGGAATCGATACCTCGAACTATACGAACCAGCGAGCCGCGGTGCTCGATGGCTTCTGGTCGACATACCAGAATGTCCACGCATCCAGCTCGGCCGGAAACTCCGAAAATGCCGGCCTGACGCGCTACCGCCTGGTGGGTAGGCCCTCCGGAGCGGTCGGCACATGAAGGGCTTCCTGCAGGTCATCAAGGACGGGTCTCAAAGTGACGCCAGCGTGCGGAGCCGCATGGAAGGGGTGCCTGGTCTCGCGCTTTCTCGGGTCGAGGACCACGGATCGAGCATTCTGATGCAGTTCACCTACCGTGCTGGGGACCTTCTCGCTCTGGAGAACGCCCTGGCGGCCCACTACTTCACTTCCGACCTCTTCTGAAGCGGGTGGCATCTCCCTCACATGGAGGGGGATGCGTTCGCCTCTTCCGAAAGCTTGAGCGTGCGCTCGTAGCGTTTCGGGCAGACATCGATGCCCCGGGCCTTTGGCTCGAAGTCGGCGCCATTCTCCGAGACCTCGAGCACGAAGTTCGTGATCGGTGTCTGACCGTCTTGGCTGATGCCGGCTTCTCCCTTCAGTCGGTAGAGCGTTCCGTCGACTTGCGGAAGATCGAACCCCGGGATCGACGGCCCGACCACGCCTTCGGCGCCGATGGTGAGCTTGTTGACGAACCCGAACGCTAGCACGGCCTTCCGTGCGCGCTGCTCCATGACGCTGGCTTCATTTGTCCGTTCCACGGGATCAGATCCTCATTTGATTGTCCTCTCCAGATTGGACGCCGAGCCGCAAGGGACAAAGGCCGTCATTCGAACCGCAACCGCTCGACAGGCAGGCCCGCATGTCGGCACGCGGCGAGGAGGGCGCTCTCACAGTGCATTCCCACGTGACGGCGCTGTAGAGATGTCCCTCCCACGACGCTCAGTACGCCTCCGGACATTTCACCGGCCTCGAGCCTGGAGAGCCACGCATCATAGAAGCCGATGCCCTTGGTCTTGGCGATGAGAAGGCACGCCGCTTTGAACCGTGCCGGCTGGTCGACAGTCCCGGGGACCGCGGCCCCTGCGAGCAAGCAGCGGACGGTTGCCGCGACCTCATGGTCGACATGTTCCGCCCTGGCGAGATAGCCGTCCAGGTCCGTATCCGGCGCCGGCCGCGTAGTCGCCGGTCCGTCGGCACCGCGCTTGCGGGCAGGGGACCCCGCACCAAGGGCCGCTGCTGCGGCGACGAGCCCACGCTGCCGGTCAGCTTCGAACCACTCCAGGACTGCAGCGTCCCAGTCAGCGTACTGGTAGCCCTTCGCAGCGACCTTGCCGCGGAAGCGGGCCACGAACCTCTCTGCAGCCTTCGGCCCGACGGTCGCCGCCATTGAGTCCACGGTGGCGGACCTGGGCATCCAATCATCGATCCCGATTTCAGAGAGAGTTTGATTTTTAGTTTGAGTCTTGTTCGTGTCGACGATGGTGACACCCCCTGTCACGGGCGTGACAGCCGAAAAATCAGAATGTTTTTCAGAGTCTTCTCCGTGTGGCTCGGCCGGCGCGTCGGGCTCGAACCGGATGCGGTAGATGCAGCTCGAGGTGCCCTGATCGGAGCGCAAACGGCTGACCTTCTCGATGAGACCGATCTCTGCAAGCTCGCGGATGATCTTGTTCACCCAGGCGCGCGAGGCGCCGAGCATCTTCCCGAGCGTGCCCTGGGCGGGGAAGCACGTCTTCGTTTCGTTATCCGCGTAGCTTGCCAACGCGACGAGCACAGCCAGGCGGGCTGCGTTCATCTCGGCATGCGAAAGCCACCAACGCGGAGCCCCAATGAAGGGCTGCGTCGTACCTGTAGACATGACTGCTCCTGCGCCGGAATCTCATGTTCCGGTCGTTTGGTCTTGTGTCGATGTCCGAAGGTGCATATGCTCAGGGTTGGAATGGGAGCATGACCTTCGGGTTTGCTTCAAAGGGTGATCAGAGTTGGAGCTCTGGTCACCCTTTATTCATTTCAGGCTGTCCATCGCCCCCTCCTTAATTGTGACTGCTTCACTCAAAGCCTCGAGATCCTCTTCGTCCATCGAGGGCATCCATTCCGGGATGTCGCTCAGCGGGACATCCAGGAAGTCCGTTTGGACGCCGCCTCGAACAAAGACAAACCACTGCTTTTTAGCGAGAACGCGATCCGCCCAGGTGCACGACTTGTCAGGCTTGGCTTCGGAGTAAGGATAGATGGCATGCCGGGGCAACAAAGTAGGTGCCTTGCCGCCATCTCCAAGAATTTGACGCTTTAGGTTCTTCTTAAACGTCTTGGTCTCGGTTTCGGCTCCTGTCAGCTCCATCAGGTCGAGCATGCGGATGCGGAACATTTCGCGATCAGTATCCGTCCGGACAACTTCGTAGATGCGCTGCATCAACTGGCTTTCGAGATCGAAGTATGCCTTGTCATACTCGATGATCTGGCTGCCACGGCTGACGGCATTCACGAGCCAATCGCACGGTTGGATCGTGAATGAAGTCATGCATTGCTTCGGCTTTCCCGCGATCATCCGGGTCGTGTAGGCAACGTTGTACTTCGAGATCCAGTTGAAGCCGCCGAAGCCGCCGTTCCCCTCGATGTCGACCCCGGCGTAGACCCATGTGTGAGCCAGCCGATCTATGGTTCTCCGAACTTGCTTGTAGACACGTCCAGATGATCGGATGCCGAGCTTCTTGTGGTACTCGGAGGAGGTAACCTTCACAGTCCGAAAGTCTTCTCCCCGCGCCTTCATTTCGGCCATCTTAGTCAGGAGGAACATCAAAAACGGCTTGTCGTTCTGGGTCGCCGGGCCATACTTGGAGCGCCCCTCGACCCGCAGGGAAACATGGGCGTTGCCATGGGGAACGGTCGTCAGGAAGTCGACTTCCTTCTCGGAGAGCGCGAAAAACTTATGAACCATGAGTATGGGGTTGTTGCCCACATCCAGGTCTTGGTTCGGATTATCCGTTGCCGCATCTGCGCCGAAGAGACTCATCGTCATCTGAGCAGGAAGACTGTTCGCCTGAGGCTTCGCTCCGCCCCGCCCCTTGCTTTGGGGTTGGTTCTGCTCGCTCAACATCTGCCTGCCCGTTTTTGTCAGCGTTCTACTGGTTGTGGTCAATTTCCCATGTGCGTCCAAACCACGCAAACGCTTTCGCGCGGCGCTCAGGGAACCTTGGGAATTTTTTCCGCGGCGTTCAGGGAACCTTAGAGCACGTCCGCGGCGCTCAGGGAACCTTGGCCGAGTAAGAAGCTTTGCCACTCGGAATCCTCTTTCATTTGCGGCACCTGGGGAGCCTTAGGCTTAGCAGACTGATAATAAACGAAAATTCGTACGCCGGGCGGCCGACCGATAAGAGGACTCCGAATCGGCTCCGAGCCTTCTGATTTTGTTCAGCGCTCGGTGCACAACAATGGACGTTCGCTGCATCTCACTACCCTAGCTCGAGATCACGCCAACCGAAGGCGGCGCAAGCTCCTCGGAGCTACACTCACATGGAACTTGTTCCGAGGGGTTCTCTCACTACCCAAGTAATTGGGGTAGTTCGTAAAAATTGTCCATCGCTGCCCCAGATTGGCTCCGCCGCCCGGCCGCCTCCGGCGCCATACGTCCCCTCGTTCAAACGCCAAAGTTCCCTGAGCGCCGCGAACTCTAAGGTTCCGCCGACGCCGCAAGTGCGGCTTTGATGCCCCTAAAGTTCCCTGAGCGCCGCGGCGTCGGGACGTTCAAGGTTCCGCCGACGCCGCAAGTGCGGCTCTGATGCCCCTAAAGTTCCCTGAGGGCCGCGGCGTCGGGACGTTCAAGGTTCCGCCGACGCCGCAAGTGCGGCTTTGATGCCCCTAAAGTTCCCTGAGCGCCGTGGCGCCGGGGCGTTCAAGGTTCCGCCGACGCCGCAAGTGCGGCTTTGACCCCTCTAAAGTTCCCTGAGCGCCGCGGGGCAAAGGGTTTCTAAGGTTTCAGCTACGCCGCACGGGCCCCCAACGCTACCAAGGTTCCCTGAGCGTCGCGGGCGCAGGGTTCCTAAGGTTCCACCAGCGCCGCAAAAGCGGCCAAACGGCACTGAGGTTCTGCTAACGCCGGGGGCGCGAGGGTCTCTAGGTTCCAGCTGTGCCGCGATGGCGACTTCGATATCTCCAAACCCGCCAGAGGACACCTACCCAAGCGGTTCTAAGGTTCCATCGCCGCCGCGGCGCCCGCTCGTACGGCTCCAAGGTTCCCCAAGCGCCGCGGCCCCAGGTCACTAAAGTTCCTTCAGGGCCCCCAAACCCGACTTGGGAGCGCTAAGGTTCCCAGCGTGCCGCGGGCGCAGGGTTCCTAAGGTTCACCCAACTTCGCGCGTGGCACCTTGCCCAAGGTTCCCCCAACTTCGCGGATGACCCCTCAAGTACGCACTGACAGAGCACGGATCGCCAACTCGCGGCGCGTGGGGAACTTTGGCTCCCTCATTTCGCCTGGACGCCGTTCGAGATGACCCGTCAGGTACGCAGACCCCTACGAGGGGGCCACCGTGCGGCCGTGACGGAACCTTAGGCACACGTATTCCGGAACCGGAAGTATGTCATCCGACCAAAAGACACCTCTTTTGACCCGTCAGGACGGGTGCATTGGGTAAGGTATCGCCGGGCAACACCTCACCTGGGAGGGACTAAGTCCCCCTGATTGACTGTAAGGAGCGGCAACTACCGCCTTGCCGGGGTGATGGCCCAAACCCGGGGGTGAAATAAAGTGATCCGTTTTCCCCGTAAGCGGGAACTGAGACGAAAATGCCACGCGCTTGCGTGCCAGAGGGGTCATTTCACGGTGACCGGGGAACCTTGGCAACGGGCACCGCGTAGTAGGCGGTCCGTTTTCCTCCGTCGGCACCGGTATCCAAGGCAGAAGCAAGTTCGATGGACCATCTATGACGCGGAGAATGGACCACTAACTACGTGCTTGTCCGCAAGCGACAGTGTTCCAGTCCTCCAAGACGCCAGTTTGCGTACCTGAGGGGTTATTCCGCGACGTCTGGGGAACCTTGGCTACCGGGCACCGCGTAGTAGGCGGTCCGTTCTCCCTTTTCTAGCGCGTGACGGACCACCTACTACGCGGCTTGATCTTACAATGGACCATCCACTACGCCCGTTCGTTCGCAGCCCTTTAAGACGGGGCGGGTATTTCTCTGCAGATGACCCAAGGCGAAGACACGAAAAAAACCGCTCCTCGAGGACCTGCAGTCAAGGCTGGCCTCCGTACCTGGCGCCCCGGAACGTGAGCGGCTGCTGTCGCTGCTGCCCTCCGCGCGGAGGTTCGATCTCGACGATGGTTTCGCAACGGCGGTGGCGGATACTCTGAATTCCAGGCCCCACACAGTTGAGAGAAACCTCGATTTCCTGACCCTTCCGGCGGGGGTGTCCTGGTTCGAATGGTCGGAAGCCGCCCGGCGCACGGACATCGAGCTTCTGATGCACGACGTTGAGCACCCGGAAAGGGTGGGCGTGCTGGTCGCCTACGCCAATGATGATGTGGGCGATGTGGTCGGCACCGTGGCTTGGCGCTTCCGGGACGGTCGCGTGGACCATGCCCCGGCTTTCTTCTCATGGAGCGAAACCGCCCTGGCGGACCTCTCCGCGAAAGCTCGCCACCGGTACAGCCAGGTCCCCGCTGAATCGTGGGCAAGGATGATGTCGCTCATCTATACGCACGTCCCCGGCGGGTATGTCGAAGAGATGGAAGTCCTCAGCGATCTTCGTGAAAAGGGCCCGGATATCTCGACGATGGCGGGATCGGCCAGGCGGGAGGCATCTGCCGAGGCGCTCTTCATGTTTGCCACTCTCCTGATGCTCCAGACGGAGCGGTACTCCGTGGAAACGGGGGAGGGCGCAGAAACTCTGAAAATGATCCCAAGCCCCCCGCGTAGTTGGTGGTCCATCTCCAGGAAAGACGGTTTCTCGCGTGCGTCTCGGAAACGCGGGGACCGGCTCGTTTGGAGCGAAGTCCCCGCACCGTCCTGATTACATGCCGAGGGCCGCCACCTCGGGCACATCGTCCATCGTCGGGCGCCTGCCGGAGCCCGAGAGCGACGGCCATTCCTACCTGAAGATCCCGGTCGACAAGGACCTGTGAGAGCCCCCCAGACTTCCGAGACCCCCCGAGAACTCTGAAAGGAGCGTTGCGATGCCGATGAGCGTGAAGGACCTGGTGGCCGAGGCGAAGGCCAACATCACCTCGGTCACCCCGGAAGAGGCGCAGAAGGCGCAAGCGTCGGGCGACCTGATCCTCGATGTCCGCGAACCCGGCGAGCTGGACAGCGACGGCCGCATCGACGGGGCGCTGCACGTCCCGCGCGGCGTGCTGGAGGCCAAGGCCGATCCCGACAGCGGCGCGACCGAGGCGCGGCTCGCCGGGATCGGCGACAAGGCCAGGGTGCACGTGCTCTGCGCCTCCGGTGCCCGGGCCGCCATGGCCGCCCACACGCTGACCCGCATGGGCTACCGCGCCAGCGTGATCGAGGGCGGTCTGAAGGGCTGGACGGAGGCCGGGCTGCCGGTCTCCTGATCCGCACCGGGCAGGGGGTCCGTCATGCTGAAGCGCTATCTTCCGATCCTCGACTGGGGCCGGCGCTACAACCGCGCCTGTCTCTCCGGCGACCTGCTCGCCGCGGGGATCGTGACGATCATGCTGGTGCCGCAATCGCTGGCCTACGCGATGCTGGCGGGCCTGCCGCCCGAGGCGGGGATCTACGCCTCGATCCTGCCGATCATCCTCTACGCCGCCTTCGGCACCAGCCGCAGCCTCGCGGTGGGGCCGGTGGCGGTGCTGTCGCTGATGACCGCGGCGGCGATCGGCAAGCTCGGTGGCGCGGGCGTCGATCCGGTCACCGCGGCGCTGTCGCTGGCGCTCCTCTCTGGCGCGATGCTGCTGGCGCTCGGGCTGCTGAAGCTCGGCTTCCTCGCCAATTTCCTGTCGCACCCGGTGATCGCCGGCTTCATCGCCGCCTCCGGCATCCTGATCGCGGCCAGCCAGCTGCGTCACATCCTGGGCATCGAAGGCGGCGGGCACGACCTGATCGAGATCGGCGCGAACCTCTACGAGGGGCTGGGCGACATCCACCTCGTCACCGTCGTGATCGGCGTCGCCGCGCTGGCCTTCCTGTTCTGGGTGCGGCGCGGCCTGAAGCCGGCCCTGCGTCGGATCGGGCTCGGGGAGCGTGCCGCCGAGGCCGGCGCCAAGGCCGGGCCGATCCTCGCCGTGGTGGTGACCACGCTGGCGGTCTGGGCCCTCGACCTGGAGGCCCGGGGCGTGGCCATCGTCGGCGCCGTGCCGGGCCAGCTGCCGCCCCTGACCCTGCCGGATCTCTCGCCCGCCACCTTGGGCGCGCTGGCCCTGCCGGCCTTCCTGATCTCGATCATCGGCTTCGTCGAGTCGATCTCGGTGGCGCAGACGCTGGCCGCCAAGAAGCGCCAGCGCATCGACCCCGACCAGGAGCTGATCGGCCTCGGCACCGCCAATCTCGGCGCCGCCTTCACCGGGGGCTTCCCGGTCACCGGCGGCTTCGCCCGCTCGGTGGTCAACCACGATGCCGGGGCCGAAACCCAGGCGGCGGGCGCCTTCACCGCGCTGGGGCTGGCGCTGGCGGCTTTGTTCCTCACGCCGCTGCTCTATTTCCTGCCCACCGCCACGCTGGCGGCGACCATCATCGTCGCGGTGCTGAGCCTCGTCGACCTCACGGTGCTGCGCCATGCCTGGCGGATCTCGCGCACCGATTTCGCCGCGGTCAGCCTCACCATCCTGCTCACCCTCCTGATCGGCGTCGAGGCCGGGGTGGCCGCCGGCGTCGCGACCTCGATCCTTTTGCATCTCTACAAGACCTCGCGGCCGCATATCGCGGTGGTGGGCCGGGTGCCCGGCACCGAGCATTTCCGCAACGTGCTGCGCCACCGGGTCGAGACCCAGCCCCACATGCTGATGCTGCGGATGGACGAAAGCCTCTACTTCCCCAATGCCCGGTTCCTCGAGGACCGGCTGTCCGAATACATCGCCGACCGGCCCGAGCTCCGCGAAGTGGTGCTGCAATTCTCCGCGGTCAACGAGATCGACCTCTCGGCGCTGCATTCGCTGGAGGCGATCAATGCGCGGCTCCACGAGGCCGGCATCCGCCTGCATCTGAGCGAGGTGAAGGGCCCGGTGATGGACCGCCTGCGCCGCAGCCATTTCCTCGACGCGCTCACCGGGCGGGTCTTCCTGTCGCAGCAGGAGGCCTGGGACGCGCTGCGCAACGGCGGCCGGGTGGACGTCTCGACCCCGACCGTGGGACCGCATGCCGACCTCGATGCCGGGGCGGCCCCGGACGATGCACCGAATGCGCGCCGGAGCGGCGGCGCCTGATCACCACTTGCCATCAGAAAGGAGACTTAGATGACACTCCGCTTCGAACAGATCCTCGCCGACGGGGTGGCGGAATGCTCCTACCTGGTCGGAGACGATTCCGCCCATGTCTGCGCCATCATCGACCCGCGGCCCGATGTCGACATCTACATCGACCTCGCCCGGCGTTACGGGATGGCGATCACCCATGTCTTCGAGACCCATATCCACGCCGATTTCCTCTCCGGCGCGCGCGAACTGGTGGCCCGGCTCGGCGGCCGTCCCAAGCTCTCTGTCAGTGTCGAGGGCGGCGCGGAATACGGCTTCGACCACATCCCGGTCCGCGATGGCGACGAATACCACTTCGGCGGCATTCGAATGCGCGCCGTCTTCACCCCCGGCCACACCCCCGAGCACGTCTCCTACATGCTCTATGACGGCGATACGGAGACCCCCTGGGGCGTCCTGTCGGGCGACGCGTTCTTCGTGGATTCGGTAGGCCGGCCGGACCTTCTCGGCGAGGACGAGACCGAGGAACTGGCGGAGAAGCTCTTCCACACCGTGCGCGACGTCTTCATGGCGCTCGACGACGACGTCATCATCTATCCCTGCCACGGTGCCGGTTCGGCCTGCGGCCCGGATATCGGCGACCGCATGTCTTCCACGATCGGCTACGAGCGGCGCTTCAACCCGTATGCCGGGATCACCGATCTGGAGGAGTTCAAGGAGGCGATCCTCGGCGATGCGCCGCCGGTGCCGACGCATTACCCGCGGATGAAGAAGGTCAACGCCGCCGGTCCCGAGATCCAGGGCAACCTGCCGCGGATCCCGCCGATGCCGGTCGAGGACTTCGCCGAATGCGCCGAGACCGGCGCGCAGATCCTCGACACCCGCGACATGATGGCCTTCGGCGCCGGCCACGTCGCGGGCAGCCTCAATATCGGCGCGCGACCGGAGCTCTCGGTCTGGGCCGGCTGGCTGCTTGATCCGGAGAAGCCGATCTACATCGTCGCCGAGGACGACCGCGAGATCGATGGCATCCTGCGGCTGCTCTGGCGCACCGGCTTCACGAGGTTCGGCGGCTACCTCGCCGGCGGCATGGAGGCCTGGCGCGAGGCGGGCCGCAGTTTCGCGCAGATCCCCCAGATCTCGGTGCACGACCTGGCCCGGTCCGACAGCGTCACCCCGCTCGACGTGCGCAAGCCCGACGAATGGGAGGAGGGCCATGCCCCGGGCGCGGTCCATGCCTTCCTGGGAGAGCTCAGCGACAAGATGGGCGAGTTCGACAAGGACAGGACCTACGCCACCTATTGCGCCAGCGGCTTTCGCGCCAGCATCGCCTCCAGCATCCTGCTGCGGAACGGCTTCCGGAACCTGCGCAACGTCCCCGGCAGCTGGAAGGCCTGGACCGCCGCGGATCTGCCGGTGGAGGGCGGCGGCGAGTAAGGCATCATGCAGCGCGCCCCGACCTCCGCCACCCGCCTCCTGCGCGCCTCCGCGTCCCGGGGCGCGCATTCGCCCGACGTCTGGGGGATATTCGAGTGGGAGACCGGGTCGGTGCAATATGTCTGCGCCGACCCGGCGACGCGAAAAGCCGCGGTGATCGACCCGATCCTCGACTACGATCCGAGCGCGTCGCGGACCTCCGAGGAAAGCCTGGAGGCGTTGCGGGATCTTCTCCATGCGGAAAGTCTGGACGTCGCATGGATCCTGGAAACCCACATCCATGCCGATCACATCAGCAACGGCAATCGGCTCAGGCAGACGACGGCCGCGCCGCACGCCGTGGCCGAGCGCTGTCGTGAGGTCGGGGAATCGTGGGAAAGAGTCTACAACCAGCCGGGTGAAATCGACCCGCAGCAGCATTTCGATATGCTCCTGAAGGATGGCCAGATCCTCGCCGTCGGCGATCTCGACCTCACGGTGATCCTCGCCCCCGGTCACAGCCCGTCCTCCGCGGTATTCCGGTGCGGAGATGCCCTCTTTGCCGGCGATACCCTGGTGGCGGGGGAGGCCGGGACCGCGCGCGCAGACGCCCCGGGCGGATCATTGGCCGATCTCTGGAACTCCTTGCGTTCGGTATTGGCGATGCCGCCTGAGACCCGGGTCTTTGCCGGCCATGTCGTCGGATTCTCTCATTTCCATGTTCCGACCTGGGAATGGAGCGTCGCCGACCACCGGGCAATGAACCCCGATATCGCCGACGGAACGACGCGGGAGGAGTTTCTCGCCCGCCGCGCCGAGAAGGATTCCGGTATGGCATGCCCTCGGCGGAGCCTTGTCGCCATGCACTGCAACCTGCGCGGCGGTCGGATGCCGGACCCCGAGGCCGACGGACATCGTTATCTGAAGATACCTGTCGGCAAGAAGCTGTGGAATCGGCGCTCGTAAGAATTTCCCTGCGCTCGACGGTTTTTTGGAAAGAAACCTAGGAACCCCAACGGCTCGGGCACGTTTGCCCGTTGAACTCACCTTTTCCGGGTCCTCCCGTCGGGATCCCGGCCGGCGAGGAGGGCCGTATGGGTCTCACGATCGGATCGTTGATCGTCGTCAGCTTCATCGTCTCGGTGCTTGCGTTGGGCATGCTGGTCTGGGCGATCTCGCGTTCCCAGATGGGGTTCAAGGCCAGCGATTCCCTGACGATATTCGAGGCGGAAGGCGGCCGGACAAGAGAGCCCGACGACCCGTCCATTTCCGAACATCATGCAACCCCTCCGACCGGGCCCGACGGGCGCCCGACCGGAACCGGCGCCGCCTCCAGGGCGGTGCTGCTGGCATTCGTCATTGCGGTCCTGTTTCTCCTCGGCGGCTCGGTGTTCGGAATGGTCGCCTCGATCAAGTTGCATGCACCGGATTGGCTGAACGGATCGGCGCCGGGGAGCTTCGGACGGGTGCGGCCGGTCCATCTGAATGCGGTGGTCTACGGGTGGCTGTCGGTCGGCTTTATTGGAATGGCGCTTTGGCTCATTCCGGTGATCTTCGGCACCCGGCTGCGGCTGCCATGGTTTGCCATTGCCGGTATGATCCTCTGGAGTGCGGGCACCATATCGGGCGTCGTCCAGATCGGATACGGGAAGACCGAGGGCCTGGAATGGCTCGAGATTCCCTGGCAATGGGATTTCATCATGGCGGTCGGGGTGGGCCTCATCGCGGCCTCGCTGATGGTCACGGTCCTGCGTCGCAGCGTGCACCACATCTACGTCACCGGCTGGTATTACCTCGCCGCGTTTCTCTGGTTTCCCATCCTGTTCGTTGTGGCCAACGTTCCGGGTCTGCACAGCGGCGCGCAACAGGCGACGGTGAATTGGTGGTTTGCCCACAATGTGCTGGGGCTCTGGCTGACCCCCCTCGGCGTGGGCGCGGCGTATTACCTTCTGCCGCGGATCATCGGCAAGCCGGTCTATTCCTACGCAATCTCCTTGCTGGGGTTCTGGGGGCTCGCGCTGTTCTACAGCCAGGTCGGCATCCACCATCTGATCGGCGGACCGGTTCCGACCTGGGCGGTCACGCTGTCGGTGGTGCAATCGGTGATGATGTTCATTCCCGTGATCGCGGTGGCGATCAATCAGCATCCGCTCTGGATCGGAAATCTCGACGTGTTCAAGGCCTCGCTGCCGCTGCGGTTCGTGGCCCTCGGCGCACTCGCCTATACGCTGGCCTCCTTCCAGGGATCCCTGCAGGCCCTGCGGGGCTTCAACACGGTGGTGCATTTCACCCATTACACGGTCGGCCACGCGCATCACGGGGTCTACGCGTTCTCCTCCCTGATCCTGTTCGGGGGCATGTACTACGTCATACCCCGGCTGGTCGGTCGGGTCTGGCCCAGCCACCGGCTGATCGTCCTGCATTTCTGGCTCGTCGTGCTCGGCTTCACCATCTACTTCGTCGCGCTGACCATCGGGGGATGGTTGCAGGGCTCGGCGATGCTCGACGCCTCGCGGCCCTTCATGGAAAGCGTGATCGTCACCAAGCCCTATCTGGTGGCCCGGTCGGTTGGCGGCGGCATGATGACCCTGGGCCATTTCGTGTTCGCGCTGAACTTTGCTCTGATGCTGGCCGGATATTCGGCGGCCCGCGAGCGGGCACCCGCCCCGGACGCGGCCGCCCCGGCGGGTGGCGGAGGTGACGTCCGATGATGAATCGCCTCCTGCCCCTGCTGCTGCTTGCCGCTGCCATGCTGGCCTTTGCGACGGTCTTTCTCGTGCTGTTGCCGGCGGAGGAGATCCGCGCCGCGGACGCCCCCGCGGGGCTGTCGCCCTACAGCGCGGAAGAGGCGCGGGGCCGCGAGATCTATGTTAGCCTGGGATGCGTCTATTGCCATTCGCAGCAGCCCCGCACCCCCGAACAGGCGCCCGACGTGCAGCGCGGCTGGGGCCGCCCACCGACCGCCGCCGATTATGTCTACGACACGCCGCATCTCCTGGGGACGATGCGCACCGGACCCGATCTGCTGAATGTCGGGGCCCGCCTGCCGAGCCGGTCGTGGCACCTCACGCATCTTTACCAGCCTCGGCTGATCGAGCCCGCCTCCAACATGCCGTCCTTTCCCTTCCTGTTCGAGATCAAGCAGGAGGCGGGGCCGGAGGATGTGGCGGTGAGCTTGCCGCACGAGGCCCGACCCGCATCAGGGGTCGTGGTGGCTCGGCAGGAGGCGCTCGATCTGGTGGCCTATCTGCAATCGCTCGACCGGACATACCCCGCCGCGCATCAGCGCCTGCGCGACAACGGCTATGCCGATCAGGCGGAAGCGATGGCGGAGCCATGACCCGGTTCTCGAAGCGGCGGTTCAGCACCCGCGCCGATGTGAACGATCCCGAATTTACGCCCTACGAGCCGTCCCGCCGCTTTCCCTGGCCATTCCTCGCCTTCATCATCGCGGTGCTGGGCTGGGGAGGCCTCACGCTGTACCAGGATTCGCGCTGGGCCGATTCCGCCACCCTCCAGCTGCTGGCGCGCAATGTCGGAGAACGCCAGGCCGCGCCTGGCGACCGGGACGTGGCGGCGCGGGAGGGCAGCGGCGCGGCGCCGCAGGACGATGCAACCGGCCAAACGGAGACCCGGGAGAGAGCCGGGCTGGCGGGGAACGACCTGTTCGGGGATTACTGCGCCACCTGTCACCAGGCCAACGGCTCGGGCGTGCGCGGCGCGATCCCGCCCCTTGCCGGATCGCGCTACGTCGTGGCCGAGCCGGAGGTTCCGGTGACGATCGTGCTGCGCGGCATTTCCGGCCCGATCGAGGTGCGGGGAGAGGTCTATGACGGCCGGATGCCAAGCTTTGCCGCCACCTTGTCCGATGAAGAGATCGCCGCCATCCTGACCTATGCCCGCTCGGCCTGGGGGAACGCGGCCGGCGACATCACCCCGGAGCGGGTGAGGGGCATTCGCGCCGCGGCGATTGGCGACGCCGTCTCCCCCCTCGCCGGCGGGGCCGAGATCGACACGCTCTTCGCCGCCGCCGCGGGCGAGGATGCGGACCAGCGCCCGGAGGAAACGAGATGAGGACCGTTCGTGCGCTTTCCTTGGCGGTTCTGACGGGGTCGATCGCGGCCCAGGCCCAGGCCCAGGCCCACGAGACGGGGGAGCCACAGGGTCCTCCGCTCACCCGCGCGGCCGATCATTACCAGGACCAGGCCGCGGCGGCGGATCTCGCAGGTATCGCGGACCTGGTGTCTGGCGAGGACGGGGAGGAGACCGTCTGGTCCTGCGCCAGCTGCCACGGGGCGGAGGGCGAGGGCACCGGGCTGGCCCCCCGGCTTGCGGGGCTCCAGGCTGGCTATATCGCCAAGCAATTGTACGACTTTCGTCAGGGCCTGCGGCAGAACGCGAACATGGCATACGTCTCCCGGCAACTCAGCCCCGAGCAGATCCTCGGCGTCGCGGCGTTCTACGAGCGGCAATGGGCGCGGCCCTCGTCATCCCCCGATCTGGCCGGTGACCTTCAGCGCGGACGCGAGCTCGCGCAGGAAGGCGCCTGGCAGGTGGGACTTCCCGCGTGTTTCTCCTGCCACGGGCCTTCGGGGTGGGGCGCGGGTGCGGCGTTCCCGGCCATTGCGGGACAGCACGCCGCCTATCTCGCCGCGCAGATCCAGAGCTGGAAATCGGGGGCGCGCCGCAATTCGCCCATAGGCCTAATGAAGGCGGTGGCGGATCTGCTGTCGGACGAGGAAATCGCTGCGGTGGCGGATTACCTCGCAAGCCTGCCGCCGCCGCAACCCGTTGACGGCAAGCCGCTCACGCTGACGGGGAGGGAAAGCGATGGCTGACAAGAACCGGCAATCCCTGATGACGGCCCGAAATGTCGGGTATGCCGGGCTTGGGGCGCTGGTCCTGTCGCTCTTCGGAACGCTGCTCTACCGCGCCGAGGTCCTGAGCAGGGTGCTCGGCATCTACGAAGGTCCCAGCGCCATCGCCGCGGCGGAGACCGGGGCAGGGGAGGCGCGGCGCAATTTCGAGGCCGACAGGGAGGATTTGGCGGTCCGGACGAACGGGCTCGAGATGCCCAGGATCCCGGTCGGTCCGGACGGCTACTTCGCTCCGCCCGATCCCGCCGACATCCCCGACGGGCCGTTCGGTGAAGCTGTCAGGCGCGGGCGGGAGATCTTCCTGAACCCGGCCACCAACGCCGCCGAGTTTGTCGGCAACGACCTTGCCTGTGCCAATTGTCACCTCGATGCCGGCCGCAAGCCGAATGCCGCGCCGATGTGGGCGGCCGCCGTGCTCTATCCCAAGCATCGCGGCAAGAACGACAAGATCAACGACATGGAGATGCGGATCAACGGCTGTTTCACCTACTCCATGAACGCCCCGAACTCCCCGTCCGGCGGACCGCCTCCCTGGGGACACCAGGTCTATTCCGACCTCCAGAGCTACTTCTTCTGGCTGTCGACCGGCGCCCCGAACGGCGTCGTCCTGCCGGGTCAGAGCTACCCTACGCCGGACGAGCCGGAGGACGGCTATGACCGCGACCGGGGACGGGTGGTGTTCGAGGAGAATTGCAGCATTTGCCACGGCGACAACGGCGAGGGCCGCAAGGACCGGAACGGGCGTTACGTCTTCCCGCCGCTCTGGGGCCCCGGGGCCTACAATTGGGGCGCGGGGATGCACCGGGTGAACACGGCGGCGGGCTTCATCTATGCCAACATGCCGCTCGGAAAACCGTTTTCCCTGACCGCGCAGGAGGCATGGGATGTGGCGGCCTGGATCAACAGCCAGAAACGTCCCCCCGATCCGCGGCAGAAGGGCAAGATGTCGGTGGCGGAGGCGAAGGCGGAGTTCCACGCCGATGACCCGGACTATTACGGCGTGGAGATCGACGGATGGCTGCTCGGCACCGGCGTCGATCGGGACCCCCGGGGCCAGGCGGGCGCCACGGGCATCGTGGTGCCGGAACCCGCCAAGGCGGTGCCGGAGGCCGAGGAGAAGTGACGGCGCCTGGCCCCGGGCTCGACGTTTCTCTCTATGCCGGGCTCGACCGCGCGGTGTTCTCTCTCGACGGTCTCTACTGCCCAAGCTGCGCCCGGGCGGTGGAGAAGACCCTGCATTCGGTTCCGGGAGTGCGGCGGGCGCGGGTCTCGTTCGCGACGGCTTCCGCGGCGGTGGTCTGGCGGCCGGGAACGGATCTCGAGGAACTCGCCGCGCGCGTCTCGCGGCTTGGCTTCGGTATCCGGCAGAAGGCCAGCGAGCAGGACCTGATCGCGGCCATCGACGCCGAAACCCGCCGCTTCGCGATCCGCCTTGCTGTCGCGACGGTCTTCGGCGCCTGGACCATGGCCTTTGCGCTCGTGGTCTACCTCTCGCCGGATCTGGGCT
The DNA here is from genome assembly GCF_054482755.1 of Roseivivax sp. CAU 1761. NCBI lineage: Bacteria > Pseudomonadati > Pseudomonadota > Alphaproteobacteria > Rhodobacterales > Roseobacteraceae > Roseivivax > Roseivivax sp. CAU 1761. The sequence continues at coordinate 5,890 of NZ_JBTLRM010000030.1, read as the reverse complement.
TCGGGGTCGAGCGCGCTTTCGGGATCGCGTCCGGCGCGGCCTCTCTGCCGGTCCTGACGGTCTCGGGCCTGCCGATCTTCCTGGCGGGCTACAGGACCCTCCGGGCCGCCGCGCCCGGAATGGATACGCTGGTTGCCCTGGGGGTTGCCGGCTCGGTCATCGCCTCGGTCGCCTCGCTGGGCCTGGGGCATGCGGAAGTCTGGTTCGACACTGCCGTGATGCTGATCACGTTCCTGCTGCTCGCGCGGGTGGTGGAGATGCGGATGCTGCGCCGCACCCTGCACTCCATCGCGCAGATGAAGGCGCAATTGCCGGAAACCGCCCTCATCCTCGAAGCAGGGGGCACTGCCTGCGAGGTCGCCGCTGAGGAGGTCCGGGAAGGCGACGTGGTCCGGGTGCCGGCGGGCGAGCGCTGCAGCCTCGACGGGATCCTTTGCCAAGGAAGAAGTCTCTTCGACACGGCGATCCTGACCGGCGAGGCGATGCCCCGCCCCCTGCAGGAGGGCGAACGGGTCGAGGCCGGCTTCGTGAACCTGCTCGGCCTGGTGGATGTCAGGGTCACCCGGGAGGTCGGGGCTCGGCGCATCGACCTTATCGGCGCCAGCATCGATGTCATGCGTCACAACCGGCAGGAATCTGCGCGGCTCTCGGAGAGGTTGGCCGGCCAACTGGCGCCCGGCGCCGTGGCGGTTGCGCTCGCGACCTTCGGCGCGGTGATCTGGTCGGGCGGCGACGGCGAGGACGCCCTTTTCCGGGCCTTGTCGGTCCTCGTCGTCGCATGCCCCTGCGCCCTCTCCCTGGCCGCCCCCCTGAGCCATCTCGCCGGGCAATCGGCGGCGGCCAAGGACGGCATTCACATGCGCCGCCAGGACGCGACCGTCGAGCTGGCGCGCCTACGGACGCTGGTCTTCGACAAGACCGGGACGCTGACGGCAGGCCAACCCGCCGTGCGCCGGGTGGTGGCGCGGGAGGGCGTGGCGGACACCGACGTGCTGGCTTGGGCGGCAGCGGCCGAGGGCGATCTTCGCCACCCCTTGGCGGAGGCGCTCCGGCGCGTTGCACCAAAAGGTGCTCTTCCCGAGGCCTGGGCGCATGCCCGCGCCCCCGACGGCGTCTCGGCGCAGCTTCGGTATGGGCAAATTCTGGTGGGCAACCTCGGCTTCCTGGCGCGGCACGGAGTGGCCCTGGCCGCGAACCCGCCGGTTTGGGCCGGCCCGAGGGTGGAGGTTGCGTGGAACGGGCGGCATGTGGGTACCATCCTGTTCGAGGACGCCCCGCGCGCCGATGCGCGTTCGACTCTGGACGCGCTCAGGACCCAGGGCATCCGCGTCCTCATGGCGACCGGCGACAACCGCGCAGCTGCCCTCGCCACCGCCGAGGCGCTAGGCTTCGACCCCGCCGATGTCCATTCCGGGATGAGTCCGGAGGACAAGGTCGATCTCGTGACCCGATCCGTCGGCCCCGTCGGCTTCGTCGGCGACGGCGTCAACGATTGCCCCGCGCTGGCGGCCGCCGACGTCGCGATCACCGGCAGCGACGCCGCGCCCCCGGCGGTCCATTGCGCCGACATCGTGGCAGTCGGGGGAGGCCTCACATCGATCCTCACGGCGCGCGACATCGCGGAGCGGACCCGGCGCATCTTCCACCAGAACCTCGTCTTCGCGGTGCTCTACAACGCGCTGGCCCTGACGCTCGCCGTGCACGGCGCCATCCCGCCCGCAGCGGCGGCATTAGCGATGGCGGCCAGTTCTGCATCTCTCGCTCTTAATGCTTCGCGAGGGCGCAGTCAGAAAACTCCGCTTAAGCCGGGGCACGGCGGGCACCTCGCGCCGCGGGATGACCAAACGCCGCCCATTCCGCTACATCAAGACGTCCCCCGAGATCATCCGCCTCGCGGTCACGCTTCACATCCGCTTCCCGCTGTCGCTGCGAAGCGTTGCGGAGGCGCTGACAGAAAAACTTTGCTGTAGCCGGGGCAGGGCGGTCATCTAGCTTGGCGGGATGCCCAAACGCGACCCATTCAAGTACTTCAAGATCAGCCAGAGATCATCCGGTTGGCGGTTAAGCGATACGTGCGGTTCCAGCTGTCGCTTCGGAATGTCGAGGTCCTGCTGCACGAGCGCGGCATCGATGTGAGCCACGAAACCGTCCGCTACTGGTGGCGCCGTTTTGGTCCGGTATTCGCGGCCGAGATCCGGAAACGCCGGGTTGCCGGTATGCGGTCGAGCCGATGGCGGTGGCACCTTGACGAGATGTTCGTGAAGATAATCGGCGAGCTGCATTATCTTTGGCGGGCTGTGGATCACGAGGGCGAGGTCCTGGAAAGCTACGTGACCAGGCGCCGTGACAGGAAGGCCGCGTTGCACTTCCTCAGGCGAGCGATGCGTCGGCATGGCAAACCGGCGGCAATCGTGACTGACAAGCTGAGATCCTACGGCGCGGCGCTCAAAAACAATGGGGGCCGGCGCCCGCCATGAGACTGGCCGCCGGGCGAACAATCGTGCAGAGAACTCCCATTTGCCGTTCCGACGACGCGAGCGCGCGATGCTTCGGTTCAGGCGAATGCGAAGCCTTCAGATGTTCGCAGCCGTTCATGCCTCCATCTCGAACCATTGCAACTCAGAGCGCAGCCTCTCATCCCGCGCCAACTTCAAGCTGAACCGCGCCGCCGCTCTCGCCGAGTGGCGCGGACTGTGCGCGGGGTAAGCGCAGAGCTCCTTACCTAGGCGGGGACTGGTTCGCATTTCTCTGACACCACCCTGCTCGGCCATACGAAGACGGATAGCACAGTGCCCTACCTTGGCACCGAGTTCGAAGACGCGCCCGCCATTGCGGAAGCGATGGAGCTCTGAGGAGTCGGGCCGGTCGGTAGCGGCCGGCCCTTAGCCGCCGTTCGACCGGATTGCTTTCGTGATTTCCGGCTCCCTGAAGCGGTCATTCGCACCAGCGTGCAGCCTCGCGCCGGTAGTGCCCCGGGAGATGGTGTAAGAGCGCCGACCTTCGGAGAGGTCCAAGGCTGATCAGGTCGCCACGGCGGACAACCTGACGGTGGCAGTGTCGGTGACACGCGCGAGCGTTTCAAGGCTTATGTAGCGGCGCGCGACCGTCCATTCGTCATTGGTCTCGAGCATCAGCGCGCCGACGAGCCGGACGATGGCCTCGTCGTTGGGGAAGATGCCAATGACGTCGGACCTGCGCTTGATCTCGCGGTTCACCCGCTCAAGTGGGTTCGTCGACGCGATCTGGGTCCAATGCTCCCGGGGAAAATCCATGTAGGCGAGGACGTCATCGCGCGAGGCGTCCATGAGGGTGCCGAGCCGTGCCTGTTTCTCGCGCAGCGCGTTCGCAACTACCTCCCACTGGGCTTCGGCATCCGCCCTGTTTTCCTGGGCGAAGATCGTCTTCAGCATTGCCGCCACAGCCGTGCGTTGCTTAGTCGGGGCATGGGCAAGCGCGTTCCTCATCCAGTGAACGCGACAGCGCTGGTGCGTGGCGTTGAACACCCGCCGCGCAGCGGCCCGCAGGCCCTTGTGATCGTCAGCCACAACCAGCTTCACGCCGCGCAGGCCCCGGTCGGCGAGAGACCGGAGGAAGTCCGTCCAGAACGTCTCCGCCTCGGAGGGCCCGGTGGCGACACCGAGAACCTCGCGCTTGCCGTCCTCGTTGACCGCCACGGCGATTATCACGGCACACCTGACGATCCGTCCGCCCTCACGCACCTTCACGTAGGTCGCATCGAGCCAGAGGTAGGGCCAGGCTCCTTCGAGCGGTCGAGAGAGGAAGGCATTCACCCGCTCATCGATCTCGACGCAGAGGCGGCTGACCTGGCTCTTCGACATGCCGCCCGCGCCCATCGCCTTCACCAGGTCGTCCACGGAGCGGGTAGAGACGCCGTGGACGTAAGCCTCCTGGATCACCGCCACGAGCGCCTTCTCGGCCGTGCGGCGCGGCTCCAGGAAGCTGGGAAGATAGCTACCCTTCCTCAGCTTCGGGATCTCTAGCGCGATCCGTCCAGCCCGGGTGTCCCAGTCGCGGTCGCGGTAGCCGTTGCGCTGGACCTCGCGCAGGGGCGTTCGGACGCCCTTGGCGGCACCGGTTCGCTCTTCGACCTCTGCTTCCATAATCCGCTCAGCGGCGAAGGCCAGCATCGCGCGGACGAGGTCGCCATCCGCCTGCTTCTCAACCAACTCGATCAGCGCCATTCTGTCGTCGGTCATCGTCATCTCCGTATCGGTTCAAGGTCTCGCAACCCAAACCTTCACGAAGATCGACGATGGCCGCCAGCGTCACACCCGGCCGCGCGCTGCGCTACGCCGGGGGCTCCGCGCGCGGCCTCCTACACCAAGCGGTGGGACACCACCCCGAATTTGGCGTCGCCATAGCGTTTGCTGCTTCAGGACTGCTGGTGAGTAGGCTTTGGTGCTGGTCGCTTTCAAGCGTCTCATGGCACGTAACTGGTCGGCTCAGGCGACTGGATGGTCTCCAGATATCGCACCACTGCAAGAAGGTTTTCTGGAGCGCGCGAGGCCTGGCCGTTTCCGGTTTCGAATTTGACAAGCCTTCCTTCCCGGAACGCGCGGATGACCGGCATGTCCTCGCGTGGGTTGGTGCGTTTCGCATAGCCGTCGACGATGCTCATGACTTCGAGCATCGGCCAGACTCCGTTGCGGCGTTCAGCGATGCGCGTCAGGTCAGGCGGCAAAGTAGCCAATCCCGACGCAGCATGCCCATCGCCTTTGGCGCGCGGTCCATGGCAGGCGGCGCAGTGCTCCGCGTAAAGCATGCGGCCGGCTGTCGGCCCCTCGCGAACGCATCCGGCCGCGATGAGCAGCGCGATCACGGCGAATGATAACTTCATGGCGTTCGGTCCCTTCTTGGCTCGGGTCAGCCTAAAGTGGACGGCGACGCCAACACCTTGATCAAGATCAAGCCGAGGCCTGTCGCCATCCCCAAGATCGGGGGAACGTCAAACGAGCCCTCGGTCAGTCTTCGTCGGAGGCGCCGCGCACCGCGGCATTGGTGCCTTTCGCGACGAGCTTGCCCGCGCCCACTGCGCCCTTAACCACGGTGCGGGTTGCGAACAGCGAGGCATCGACGGTGTTGTCCACGGCCTTCTCGGCGGTGCAGGCGGTCAGTGCCACAACAGCGGTGGCGCAGAGGGTGGTCAGAGCTTTCCGCGAAATGATCATTCGAATCTCCTCGGTTCGAACGGCGCGATGGCCACTGTGCTGTGAGGATGCGGCGCGATCGATATGTCTGCGCGTTGCATCCCGGCGTCCGAGAAGGGTAGCCAACGTGGACACATGCGAAAAACGAATAAGATTCGGTCCTGTCACGAGTATCGCTTATACCTGTGGCATGGACACGACCTTGGTGAAGACCTTCCTTGAAGTTGCCGCAACCGGCTCCTTCGTGTCCGCGTCCGACCGCCTCTACGTCACGCAATCGGCAGTTTCGCTGCGCATCCAACGCCTCGAACAGGCGCTCGGCAAGCGGCTCTTCGAACGGTCCAAGGCGGGCGCGGAACTGACCCATGCCGGACGCGAGTTCGAGAAATACGCGCTTTCGCTCCTAAAAGTCTGGGAAGAGGCGCGTCAACAGGTCGGCATCCCCGAGGGCTTCCAGAAGAGCATGACGATCGGTGCCCAGTTCTCGCTGTGGCCTCGACTCGGGTTCCGCTGGGTCGACGGGCTTCGGGCCAACATGCCCGAGCTCAGCCTGCGGCTCGAACTCGGGATGCCCGAACGGCTGATGCGCTTCCTGATCGAGGGCAGCATGCAGGCCGGGCTCATGTATACGCCGCAACTGCGCCCTGGCTTGACCGCCGAGAAGGTCATGGAGGACGAATTGGTGCTGGCGGCGTCCTGGCCCGATCCGACCCTCGATCTGG
>NZ_JBTLRM010000029.1:0-48008 GCF_054482755.1 Roseivivax sp. CAU 1761 | reverse complement strand
TGCCGCGCTGCCGGCGCGCTACGACACCGGCAGTGTCGCCGAGGCCGCGGCGCTCGCCGCCGCGGGTCCCGGGGCGCGGCTGCTGGGGCCGCGCGCGGTCTCGCCCGACGGGTGCGCCACCTGCGCGCTGGCACAAGGAAAGGAAGCATGACGGTCCATTTCATCGGCGCCGGGCCCGGTGCCCCCGACCTGCTGACGCTGCGCGGCCGCGACCTGATCGCCGCCTGCCCGGTCTGCCTCTATGCCGGCTCGCTGATCCCCGAGGCGGTGCTGGCGCATTGCCCTGAGGGCGCCCGGGTGATCAACACCGCGGCGATGGATCTCGACGCCATCATCGCCGAATGCCGCGCCGCCACCGCGGCCGGGCAGGACGTGGCGCGGCTGCATTCCGGCGACCTCTCGGTCTGGTCGGCGATGGGCGAGCAGCTGCGCCGGCTGCGCGCCGAGGGCATCGCGGTCTCGGTCACCCCCGGCGTGCCGGCCTTCGCCGCCGCCGCCGCGGCGCTCGAGGCCGAGCTCACCCTGCCGGGACTGGCGCAATCGCTGGTCCTGACCCGCAGCCCGGGCCGCGCCTCGCAGATGCCCGCGGGCGAGCGGCTCGCCGCCTTCGCCGCCACCGGCGCCACGCTGGCGCTGCACCTCTCGGTGCAGAAGCTCGCGGCGCTCTCCGCCGAACTGGTGCCGCATTACGGGGCCGATTGCCCGATCGCGGTGGTCTACCGCGCGAGCTGGCCCGACCAGCAGGTGATCCGCGGCCGGCTCGACGACATTGCCGGGCGGGTGGGCGACGGGATCAGCCGCACGGCGCTGATCCTGGTTGGCCGGGTGCTCGCGGGCGAGGGCTTCGAGGAGAGCCGGCTCTACGCCGCGGATTACGACCGGCGCTACCGGCCGCAAAGCGCCGACAGCCCCTGGGCGGAGTGGCGGCATGGCGATGATTGAGCGCGGCGGCCGGACGGGGGTCGCAGGGGCGCTGCCCCTCTTTGCCGCCGGGGGCGGCAAATTCACCCCGGGATATTTCGGCTCAGAAGAAGAAGTCCGCGGGAGGCTCGGATGAGGGGGCCGGGCGGGCTTCTGGTCTCGGCCCCGGCCTCGGGGACCGGCAAGACCACGGTGATGCTGGGGCTCCTGCGGGCGCTCCGCGAGGACGGGCTGGCGGTGCAGCCCTTCAAGAGCGGGCCGGACTACATCGACCCGGCCTTCCACCTCGCCGCCGCCGGGCGGACCTCCTTCAACCTCGACAGCTGGGCGATGGACGAGGACCTGCTGGCGGGGCTCGCGGGGCGCGCGGCGGGGGCCGATCTCTGCCTCGCCGAAGGCTCGATGGGGCTCTTCGACGGCGTCGCCACCCGCGGCCGCGCGGGCTTCGGATCGAGCGCCGAGACGGCGCGGCGAATGGGCTGGCCGGTGCTCTTGGTGCTCGACGTGAGCGGCCAGGCGCAATCGGCGGCGGCCACCGCGCTGGGCTTCGCGCGCTACGATCCCGGGCTGGACCTGGCCGGGGTGATCCTGAACCGGGTCGCCAGCCCGCGCCACGAGCGGCTGGTCCGGGCCGGCATGGCGGCGGCCGGGATCCCGGTCCTGGGCGCCCTGCCGCGGCGCGGCGACCTGGCCCTGCCGGAGCGCCATCTGGGGCTGATCCAGGCCGTCGAGCATCCCCATCTCGAGGCTGCGATCGCGGGCTACGCGGCCTTCCTGCGCGACCATGTCGACCTCGCCGCGATCCGCGCCGCGGCGGCGGGCGGCGGCGCGGCGGCGCCGGCCGGGACGGCGCTGCCGCCGCCGCCGGCGCAGCGCATCGCGCTGGCCCGCGACGCCGCCTTCTCCTTCACCTATCCGCATCTCCTGGAGGCCTGGCGGGCGGCGGGGGCGGAGATCCTGCCCTTCTCGCCGCTGGCCGACGAAGCGCCGGATCCCGCCGCCGACCTGGTCTGGCTGCCGGGCGGCTACCCGGAGCTTCATGCCGGGCAACTGGCCGCCGCCACCCGCTTCCGCGCGGCGCTCCGCCGCCACGCCGAGACCCGCCCGGTGCACGGCGAATGTGGCGGCTACATGGCGCTCGGCCAGGCGCTGGTCGACCGCGACGGCGCGCGCCACGAGATGGCGGGCCTCCTGGGCCTGGTGACCAGCTATGCCAGCCGCAAGCTGCATCTGGGCTACCGGCGCGCGGTGCTCGAGGCGCCGATGCCCGGGCTCGCGCCGGGCCGGGCGCTCCGCGGCCACGAATTCCATTATTCCACCATCCTCGAGGCGCCCGACGCGCCACTGGCGCGGGTCGCCGATGCCGACGGCGCCGAGGTGCCCGAATCCGGCTCGCGCCGCGGCCAGGTGACCGGCACCTTCTTCCACCTGATCGCCGCGGAGGCTTCATGAGCGGTTTCGTCTCCTTCGTGGGATCCGGCCCCGGCGATCCCGAATTGCTGACCCTGAAGGCGGTGGACCGGCTGGCGCGCGCCGACGCGGTGCTCTTCGACGACCTCTCGGCGGGGCCGATCCTCGCCCATGCCCGCCCCGGCGCCGATCTGGTGGGCGTCGGCAAGCGCGCCGGCCGGCCGTCGCCCAAGCAGCACCATGTCAGCCGCCTGCTGGTCGATTACGCCCGCGAGGGCGGCCGGGTGGTGCGGCTGAAATCCGGCGATGGCGGGCTCTTCGGGCGGCTCGAGGAGGAGCTGGTGGCGCTGCGCGCCGCCGGCATTCCATACGAGATCGTGCCCGGCCTGCCCTCGGCCTGCGCCGCCGCCGCCGCCGCCGGCCTGCCGCTGACCCGGCGGCTGACCGCGCGCCGGGTGCAGTTCGTCACCGGCCACGACGCCGCCGGCGGCCTGCCCGAGGACGTCCACCTCGCCGCTCTGGCCGATCCCGCCGCCACCACCGTGGTCTATATGGGCCAGCGCACCTTCCCGGCGCTGGCGGCGCGGCTGATCGGTGCCGGGCTGCCGCCGGAGACCCCGGCGCTGCTCGCCGAGGCGGTGAGCACGCCGGAGCAGGCGCTGCTCCGCACCACCGTCGCGGCGCTGGCCGAGCGGCTGCGCGCCGGCGGGCCGAAACCGGTGCCGGCGCTCATCCTCTACGGCCCGCTGGCGGCGCCCGAGGAGGGGCTCGATGCGTGATCTCTGGCTGATCGGCATCGGCACCGGCAATCCCGACCACGTCACCCGCGAGGCCGAGGCGGCGCTGCGCGACGCCGCGGCGGTGCTGGTGCCGCGCAAGGGGCCGGACAAGGCCGACCTGGCCGAGCTGCGGCTGACCATCCTCGGCCGCAGCGGCAGCGCGGCGCGGGTCCTGCCCTTCGACATGCCGGTGCGCGACCCCGCCCTGCCCTACCGCGCCCGGGTGCTGGCCTGGCACGACGAGATCGCCCGGCGCTGGGCCGAGGCGCTCGCCGCGGCGCCCGAGGGGCCGGTGGCGCTGATGGTCTGGGGCGATCCCTCGCTCTACGATTCGACGCTGCGCATCGCCGCCCGGCTCGAGCGCGCGCCGCGGCTCCGGGTGGTGCCCGGGATCACCGCGCTGCAGGCGCTGACCGCGGCGCATGCGATCCCGCTCAACACCCTGAACGGGCCGGTCACGGTGACCACCGGGCGGCGGCTGCGCGACCGCGGCTGGCCCGAGGGCGCCGAGAGCGTGGCGGTGATGCTCGACGGCGAGCTGAGCTTCCGCGCGCTCGGCCGCGACGACCTCGAGATCTGGTGGGGCGACTTTCTCTGCATGGCCGAGCAGATCCTCGACCACGGCCCGGTGGCCGAGGCCGGGCCGCGCATCGCGCGGGCCCGCGCCGCGGCGCGGGCGCGGCACGGCTGGATCATGGATTGCTACCTGCTGCGTCCGGCCGGGGCGGCATGAGCCGCGAGCGGCTGCTGATCTGCACCAGCTGCGCCGGCGCGCCGGACGCCGCGGGGCGCGCGACGCTGGCCCGGGCGCTGGAGGCGGCGGGCGCCGCGATTGTGGTGGCGGGGCAGCCCTGCCTGAATGCCTGCGGCCGGCCGGTGACGCTGGCCCTGCAGGGGCCGGGCCGGGCGACCTGCCTCTTCGTGGAGACCCGGCCCGAGGCCGACCGGGCCGATCTTGCCGCCACGATCCGGGCCTGGCGCGCCGCGCCGGCGGGCTGGATCGAGGATGCCCGGCCCTGCGGCCGGCTGCGCTTCTGCCTGATCGGCCGGGTGCCGGCGCTGCCCGAAGGCGGCGCCGGCTGAGCTCAGCCCCGCGCCGGGGCGGCGGCGGGCAGCGCGCCACGCTGCCAGAACAGGCCGGCAAAGCCGCCCAGCGCGATCCAGGCCGCCAGCCCGACGCCGAGGCTGCGGGCCGCGAACAGCGCGCCGAGCTCGGTCGGGACCGGGCCGTTGAACTGCGCGGGCTGCGGTGCGCCCCAGAGATGCGGCGCGGCGAGCAGCGCCAGCGCCGGCAGCCAGACCCGCCAGGACCGCCCGAAGGCCAGCATCGCCAGGCCTGCGCCGGTGGCCAGCACCGTCGCGGTCCACCAGACCTGCCGCGCGGCGAGGTCGACCATGGCGACGCCGGGCACTTCGGGGGCCAGCGAGAAGCCGGGCGCCAGCTGCACGGTGACGAAACCCGCCGCGCCCCAGAGCAGCCCGCTGCGGGCGTCGATCCGCGCGCCGCGCGCCTCGGCCTGCGACATCAGCGCGGTCAGGACCAGCGCGTAGCCGCTGTAGACCAGCATGGTGAAGAGCACCGTCAGCCCGTCGCGGCCCAGATCCGGCCCCGGCAGCGGCTGCACCGCTGCGGCCGGCGCGCCGGCGCCGAAATGCTCGAGCAGGCCGGTCTCGTAGAGCTCGGCATGCAGCAGCACGGGTTGCACGAAGACGAGTTGCAGCAGCGCGGCGATCAGCCCCGCAGCGGCCCCAGCGAACAGCGCGCTGGTCAGCAATCTGGAAAACATCGGCTCAGTGGCAGGGGAAGCCGGTGGCGTGGCGCATGTCATGCGCGGCGTCGTGCAGCGGCCCGGCCTGCAGATGGCCGGCGGCGACGATCACGCCGAGGCCGATCAGCGCGGCGGCGATGGCCGGGATCAGGCCGGTGCGTGCCGCGTCGGCAGCTTGCGAACGGTCGATGGTCTGGGTCGTCATGGTCAGGTCTCCTTGCCGTCACACCCGAGGGCGGGTTCATGTCACGCGACCGGCAGGTCTCCTGGCTTGCGGGTCGTTGCTCTGGCTGGCCTTCCCGGATCGCTCCAGTGGCATCGTCAGCCGCGCTCGCCGCTCACAGTTGCGGGGGCAGCCGCAGCCTTGGCCCGGGCGGGCCGCACTGCGTTCCCTTTTGCGCCCGTCCGCCCGGGGGCGGCGCGGGACCGATCACGCCTTCGGGAGTGCCAGAGTGCAGCCGCCAAAGTCAATCGGCAAAAGCCGGGCGCCGGCGGCGCGGTCAGCCCAGTGCCGTCCGGGCCGCGCCCGCCGCGGCGGCCAGCAGCACCACCCGCCAGGGCGGCTGGCGGCCCAGCGTGAGCAGCACGAAACAGCCCAAAGCCAGCGCCAGGTCGCCGCGCCCGTGCACGGCGCTGACGAAGACCGGGTCGTGCAGCGCCGCGCCGAGGATGCCCACCACCGCGGCATTGGTCCCGGCCAGCGCGGCGCGCATCCGCGGCCGCCCGCGCAGCTCGCTCCAGCGCGGCAGCACGCCGAGCAGCAGGAGCGCCCCGGGCAGGAACACGCCGAGCAGCGCCAGCCCGGCCCCGGCCAGCCCGTTCGGGCCGGGTTCGATCAGCGCGCCGAGATAGGCCGCGAAGGTGAAGAGCGGCCCCGGCACCGCCTGCGCCGCGCCGTAGCCTGCGAGGAAGGTGTCGCGGTCGATCCAGCCCGGCGGCACCACCGCCGCCTCGAGCAACGGAAGCACCACGTGGCCCCCGCCGAAGACCAGCGCCCCGGCGCGGAAGAAGGCGTCGAAGACCGCCAGCGCCGGCGCCAGCGGGGCGGTCAGCGGCAGCGCCACGAAGAACAGCGCGAAGAGCGCCAGGCACAGCCGCCCGGTGCGCCGGGAGATCGGCGCCGGCAGCACGCCCCCGGCATGCGGGCCGGGCCGGATCAGCGCCAGTCCCGCCGCCGCCCCGGCGGCGATCGCCGCGACCATCCCGGCGCCGCCCGGCAACGCCGCCAGCACCGCCACCGCGAGCACCGCGATGGCGGCCCGCGGCAGGTCCGGACAGAGGCTGCGGGCCATGCCCAGGACGGCCTGCGCGACGATCGCCACCGCGACGATCTTCAGCCCCGCCAGCGCGCCCTCGGCGAGCGGGCCGCCGAGATGCGCGGCGCCGAAGGCGAAGAGCACCAGCGCCACAGCCGAGGGCGCGGTGAAGGCGGCGAAGGCCGCCAGCGCCCCGGGCAGGCCGGCGCGCAGCAGGCCGATGGCGAAGCCGACCTGGCTTGAGGCAGGCCCGGGCAGGAACTGGCAGAGCGCCACCAGGTCGGCAAAGGCGGCCTCGCCCAGCCAGCGCCGGCGCAGCACGAACTCGGCATGGAAATATCCGATATGGGCGATCGGCCCGCCGAAGGAGGTCAGCCCGAGCCGCGCGAAGGCGGCGAAGACCTCGGCGGCACGGCCCGGCGGACGGTCCCCGCCCGACGCCTCGACGGCGGCCCCGTCGGCGGCAGCACCTTCGGCGGCAGCTCCTTCGGCGGCTTGGGGGCCGGGCGCGGATCCGGGACGCTCAGGCGACAAGGCGGCGGTCGCGGGCCTGCCAGAGGGCCTCGGCCCGCGCGATCCCCTCGCCCTCCGCCGCCAGCCCGGCCGTCTCGAGGGCCAGCGCCGCGGTGCCCAGCACCACCGCCAGCGCGAAGTCGTCCTCGCGCCGGCCCTGCCAGAGCGCGGCCAGCGCCTCCGGCGCGCCGCCGGCCTCGCCAAGGCGCCGGTGCCCCTCGGCGAGGGTGCCGCTGCGGCCCTCCCAGGGCGCCCCGCCGCGCAGCCCGAAAAGCTGGATGTCCTTGACCGGGTGGTGCTCGAATTCGCCGCCGCCGCCCTTCAGCACGGTCAGCCGTTCGAGGCCCAGCAGCGCCGCGGCATCGCGCTGGATCTCGCGGTAGGGCGGGTGGAAGACGCCCTGCACCGCGGCCGCGGCACCGCCGGGATTGAGCATCCGCAGCACGGTGTTGACGCAGGAGCGCAATCCGAAGACCGCGCGCAGCTGCAGCAGCCGCATGAGCCCGGGCGACAGCGCCTCGAGCGGCAGGTAGGCGATGCCCTGCGCCGCCACCAGATCGGCGGCGTGGCGCGGATCGCCGGCGCTCGGGATGCCGGCATGGCCGAGCGCGCCGCGCACCGAGGCCGCCGGCGCCTGGTGCGAGTTCCAGCCATGCAGCAGCACCGGCACCCCGGCGGCGGCGACCAGCCGCGCCGCCAGCAGGAACCAGGGCAGCCCGCGGGTCCGGCCGGCCGCGTAGGACGGCCAGTCGAGCCCCGGCCCAGCGCCCGGCCAGTCGCCGAGCGCCGCCCGCGCCCCGGCGGTGAGGCCGGCGATCTCGTCCGCGGTCTCGCCCTTCATGCGCAGCAGCATGAGGATCGCGCCCAAGGCCTCGGGCTCGGGGTCGGGGCCCAGCATCAGGGCCATCGCCTCGCGGGCCTCCTCGAAGGTCAGCGACCGCGCCCGGCCCTGGCCGCGGCCGAGGATGCGCACATAGGGGGCAAGGCTCATGGCGAACTCCGTTTCGCGGCCGCGGCAGTGCCGCATCCGGCGCCGGATCGGGGCGCCCGGCACGCCCTGCCCCTTCTACTGCCCCGCTCGGCCGGGTCAAAGCCCTTGCGGCGCCTGCGCCCCCCGCCCCGCCCCGTCCCGCCCGCACGCGCTTTGCGCAGGCGCCGTTCCTGCATCCGCGCGGATCATCCGCCACGGCCGATCTGCCGCCGTTGGACCGGTTTGATCATTAAGCTTGACAAACCACCGTCGCTGAACTCTTGTATACAGGAGAACAGATATGCGACTTCGTTAAAATTTGTCGCAAAATATCGACGAATGACGGCAGGCACACTCTTGGAACTGTGGGCAGGTGCGATCCGCCTTCTTGCGACCACCCCCGGGATCGCGTCCCGCCCCTCGCTTGCCCGGCCCGCCCAGATCAATTCCGGTCTGGGCGGGCCTCTTTCTGTCCCGGACCCCCTTCCGGGCCATTTGCGAGGAGCATCCTTTTGTTGCGGACAATGATCGCGCCGGCCGCCTTGGCGACGGCCCTGCTGACGGGCGCCGTCGCGCAGGCCGAGACGGTTCTGAAGATCAGCCATTTCGTGCCCGCCATGCACGGCATTCACCGCGATTTCATCGTGCCCTGGACCGAGGCGGTCAGCGCCTGCGCCGGCGGCGACCTGCGCTTCGAGATCGCCGGGGCGGGCAGCCAGCTCGGCCATGTGGCGCGCCAGCAGGAACAGGTCATGGCGGGAATCGTCGACATCGCGCACGGGTTGCATGGGATTCCGCGCGGCCGCTTCCCGCGCACCTCGCTGATCGACATGCCGTTCCTGACCGAGGATGCCGGCGCCGCGACCTACGCGCTCTGGCAGCTGCTGCCGGACCACCTGGCCGAGGAATATCGCGGCCTCAAGGTGCTGGCGCTGCACGCCCATAACGGCGGGCTGATCCACACCCGGGGCAAGGCGGTCGAGACCATGGAGGATCTGCGCGGGCTGCGCATCCGCACGCCTTCGCCCGCGGTGTCGATGATGCTCGACCATCTCGGCGCGACGCCGCAGGGCCTGCCGCCCGGCGAGGTCTACGAGAGCCTGCAGCGCGGCGTGCTCGACGGCGCGGTGTTTCCCTGGGACCCGGTCCATTCCTTCGGGCTGAACGAGGTGCTCGACCACCATCTCGAGACCGGCGCCTACACCGTGTCGTTCTTCTTCGTGATGAACCAGCAGAGCTACGACCGGCTCGACCCCGCGCTGCAGGCCTGCATCGATGCCGAATCCGGCGATGCGCTGGTGGCGAAGTTCGACGCCTGGTGGGATGCCTGGGACGCGCCGGGCCGCGCCGGCGCCGAGGCGGCCCGGCACGAGATCGTGACGCTGAGCGCCGCCGAGCGCGAGCGCTGGCGCGCCGCGCTCGACCCGATGGTCGAGGCCTATCTCGAACAGGTCGAGGCCGAGGGCGTGGAGAATGCCCGCGAGATCTACCGCGCCCTGCAGGAGAAGGTCGCGGAATACGAGGCCGGACAGGGCTGAGGCCGCCCGCCGGGCGCCCGGTGCGGGCGCCCCGTCCTCAGAACCACTGCCCGGCCTCCATCAGGCCGAGCTCCAGCAATTGCCGCGAGCTCCACTCGAACGGCACCGAATTGGCCCACATGAAGCTGTCGATCCCGGCCGAGGAGCCGGGGTTGCGCTGCAGCGCCTTGGCGGCTCGGAACGAGACCAGCGCCGCCGTCAGGTTGTGGTGCCAGGGGCAGGAATAGGTGTTGTATTCCTCCACGTCGAAGCTGTGATCGGGGCGCAGGGTGAGCCCGCGGCGCGCCCGGAACAGCGCGATCCGGTCAATCTTGCGGCGGTCCGCGGGGACATGTTCGTCGAAGCGCCAGCGCAGCCCGCCGAAAAAGTCGAGCTGGCGCTCCTTCGGGTGCCCGGTCGTCGGGTCGGGGCGCGCCAGCGCGTAATAGCCCGCCCGGTCGAGATGCGCGCGGTCGAGCGACACGGCATCGGGATGCCGGTCCAGATCGTCGGCGTAGAGGTCGATGGTGTAGGTCAGCATGGCGTCGCGGCGTTCCTCGGCATGGAAGGCCAGCATCTCCCCCACGGTGCGGGTCTCGGCGAAGGGATAGAACAGGAATTCCGCGTTGTAGCAGTAGAACAGCCAGGTCCCGGGGGCGGCGCGGCGGGCGATCCGCGTCACCGCCGCGGCCACCGCGCCGGGCCGGTGCGGATCGAAATCGACGCGGACGACCGCCCCGGCCAGGTCGGCGGGCAGCCGGTGGACCGGCGCGCCCAGCAGCACCACGCTGGCAAAGCCGATCTGTTGGTGATGGCGCAGGGTGGTCTCGAGCTCCGCCGCGTCCTCGGCGAAGATCAGCGCGGCGGGGCCCGGGCGCAGCGCCGCCGCGCCGCGCTTCAGGAACGCCTCGAGCGATGTGTAATGCATTCGTGATCCCGCCTGAGCCTCGCGCCGAAGGTCGGCCAGAGCCGCGCGCATTGCAAGCCGGGGGGCGCCTGCGGTAAGGACCACGCTCAATTGCCCGAGCCGGAGCGCGCGCGATGACCCAGCCGAAGAAGCTCTTCATCAAGACCTATGGCTGCCAGATGAACGTCTATGACAGCGAACGCATGTCCGAGGCGCTGGCCGGACAGGGCTACGTGCCGACGGCCTCGGCCGACGATGCCGACATGATCCTGCTCAACACCTGCCATATCCGCGAGAAGGCCGCCGAGAAGGTCTATTCCGAGCTTGGCCGCTACAAGGATCTGAAGGAGGCCCGGCCCGACCTGAAGATCGGCGTCGCAGGCTGCGTGGCGCAGGCCGAGGGCGAGGAGATCATGCGCCGCCAGCCGCTGGTCGACCTCGTGGTGGGGCCGCAGAGCTACCACCGCCTGCCCGAGCTCGAGGCGCGCGCCGGCGGCGGCGTCAAGGCGCTCGACACCGAGTTCCCCGAGGAGGACAAGTTCGCCCGCCTCACCGGCCGGCCCAAGGCCAAGCGCGGGCCGACCGCCTTTCTCACCGTGCAGGAGGGCTGCGACAAGTTCTGCGCCTTCTGCGTCGTGCCCTATACCCGCGGCGCCGAGGTGTCGCGCCCGGTCGCGCAGATCCGCACCGAGGCGCGCGACCTGGTGGAGCGCGGGGTGCGCGAGATCACGCTGCTGGGCCAGAACGTCAACGCCTATCACGGCACCGGCCCCGAGGGCGGCGACTGGAGCCTCGCCCGGCTGATCCGCGACCTCGCCGAAATCGACGGGCTGGAGCGCATCCGCTTCACCACCTCGCATCCGAACGACATGGATGACGACCTAATCGCCGCGCATGGCGATTGCGCCAAGCTGATGCCCTACCTGCACCTGCCGGTGCAGGCCGGCTCCGACCGCATCCTGAAGCGGATGAACCGCGCCCACACCGCCGAGAGCTACCTGCGGCTGATCGAGCGCCTGCGCGACGCCCGCCCCGACCTGCACCTGTCGGGCGACTTCATCGTCGGCTTCCCCGAGGAGACCGAGGCGGATTTCCAGGCCACGCTCGACCTGATCGCGGCGGTGAATTACGGCTCGGCCTATTCCTTCAAGTACTCGACCCGCCCCGGCACCCCCGCGGCCGAGCGCGACCAGGTACCCGAGGACGTCAAGGACGACCGCCTGCAGCGTCTGCAGGCCCTGCTCAAGGTGCAGCAGAAGGCGGTGCAGGATTCGATGGTCGGCCGCGACGTCTCGGTGCTGTTCGAGAAGCCCGGCCGCTTCCCCGGGCAGATGGTCGGCAAGTCGGAATACCTGCACGCGGTGCATGTGGAGACCGACGCGGTGAGCCCCGGCGACCTGCGCCGCGTGCGGATCACCGAGAGCGGGCCGAACTCGCTGTCCGGCGCGCTGATCTGACCGCCGCGCCGGGCCGCTCCTGCCCGGGCTCGACCCAAGCCCTGCCGGCCGGCCGCGGACACGCGAAGGGGGCACCGCCCGCAGGCGCGCCCCCTTCCCCGTCCACCCCCCGGTGCCCGGGTCTCAGTGCGGCAGCGGCTTGCGCGACCGCGCGTCGTAATAGATGCGCCGCATCTCGGCTTTCAGCCCCTCGGGGTTGTTGACCAGTTCGTCGTCGCGGCAGACCCGTTCCGCCACCGCATGGGCCGTTGGGTAATCGTAGCCGATGGCGACCAGCGACTGCACGAAGTTCGAATTCGGGCGATCCCAGATCACCTCTTTCCACGGGCCGCGGAAACAGCTCACCACGATGGTGCCGCCCTTGAAGCGCGGCACGTCGGCCGCCGCCTGCTTGTGGGCGTGGGACCTGCCGTGGCTGTGATCGGCCAGTGCCGGCGATGCGACCGCCGCTGCCAGCGCCGCCATGACCAGTAACTTCTTCATTCCACGTCCTCCGTAGCAGATTTGCGAGGCGATGCGCGCGGCCCGCGGCGCCCTCGGCGGCCGCGGCATGGCCCTCGCAGCGCGTTAGCGAGATATTAATCTCTGCCGCAGTTCTGCCCAATATTTTTCGCGAAAGGTCGCCCGCAAGATGCCAGTGCGCGACCGCGGGCCGAGATTGTCGCCCCGGGCGAAACCGGAATGGCGGCGAACCGCGATCAATACGAATGTGAGCGCAAATCAATTCCCGCTTTGATTGTAATTGCGGCGGCGCGGTTTTTCCTTTCAATGCGAATCGAAATGGCTAGGCTGACGGGCACGGTCGCCCGTGCCGGAACGGGGTGTGCCCGCGCGGTTCCGCGCCATGTGGCCGGCGTCCCCGCCGATGCCGCGCGCTTCGTGCGCGGAGCCATGCGCCGGTGGTGCGGGCCCAGCTATCCCCGGCCGCCACCCGGCCCGTTTGTGGGAAGAAGGAGTTCGGTTTGAACCAGACCCTGCCGCGGCGCGGATCGGTGCCGGAACGCACCCGGTCCGAGCATCTGGAGCTGATCCTCGAAACCGCCGATGTCGGCGTCTGGGAACTCGACGTCGAAACCGGCCGGGCCTGGCGCAACGACCGCCACGACGAGATCTTCGGCTATGCCGAACTGCTGCCGGAATGGACCTTCGAGATGTGCCGCGCCCACGTGCTCGAAGCCGACCGGGACTATTTCGACGAACGCTACGGCACCGCGCTGGCCAACGGGCAGCCCTGGTCCTTCGAATGCCGCATCCGCCGCGCCGATGGCGCGCTGCGCTGGATCTCGGCCTCCGGCCGGCCGATCACCGACCCGGAGGGCCGCATCACCACGCTGATCGGCCATGTCATCGACGTCACCCATACCAAGCGCAAGGAGGAGCATCTGCGGTCGGTCCTCGACGAGCTGAACCACCGGGTGCGCAACACGCTGATGGTGGTGCATTCGATCGCCGCGCGGTCCTTCCCCGACGATGTCGGTGTGGCCGAGGGCCGCGCGGCCTTCCTCGGCCGCATCGACGCGCTGGCCGCGGCGCATGCCCTGCTGACCCAGCGCAACTGGGCCGGGGCGCCGCTCGCCGAGGTCGCCGCCCGCGGCCTCGCCCCCTACCGCGAGGCCGGCGCCGGCGACCGCATCCGCTGCGACGGACCGGCGGTCGAGCTGCCCGCCCGGGCCGCGGTGACGCTGTCCATGGCGATCGGCGAACTGGCCACCAACGCCGTCAAGCACGGCGCGCTGAGCGGGCCCGCTGGCACCCTGTCGCTGAGCTGGGAGGTCGTCCCGGAGCCCGCCCCGGACGCGGCCGGCGGCACGGCCGGCCCGCGGGTGCGGCTGCTCTGGGAGGAGCGCGGCGGGCCGCCGGCCGAGCGCGGCCCCCGCAGCGGCTTCGGCACGACCCTGCTGGAGCGCATTGTCCCGGCCGACCTCGGCGGCACGGTGGCGCTGGATTTTGCCCCCGAGGGACTGCGCTGCCGGATCGAATTCCCTCTTGGGCCGTTGGGAACGGACACCCCTTGAGACGTCCCGATCCGGAGGGTTCCACCATGCAGCCGGGCCGCCCCTCGGCCGATCCCGCCCCTGTCGCGCGGCCGCTCCGCGCGCTGCTGGTCGAGGACGAGGCGCTGATCGCCCTGCTGATCGAGGAATACCTGCAGGATGCGGGCGTCGCCGACGTGGTGGTGGCGGGCACGCTGAGCGAGGGGCTGGAGGCGGCGAGATCGGGCCGCTTCGACTGCGCCATTCTCGACGTCAATCTCGGCGATGCCCGCTCCGACGCGATCGCCGACGTGCTGGCGGAGCGGCGGGTGCCCTTCGCCTTCTCCACCGGCTATGGCAGCGAGGGGCTGGCGGCGCGCCACAATCACCGCCCGGTGGTCACCAAGCCGGCGCAGACCAGCGCGTACCAGGCGCTCATCGCCGAGCTTCTGGAGGGCGGCCCGCGCCCATCGAACTGACTGCGCCCCGGTCGCGAGGGGCGCCCCCGTCCCGAGGCGATGGCCCCCGCCCGCGCCCCCGCGCACGGCCCCCGCGGGGGGCCGGACGGGCCGGCCCTGTCAGGCCAGGGCGTCGTCGTCCGCCGCCAGCACCGCCTGGAATTCCCGCCACTCGCCCTTGCTCATGCCCGAGCTTTCCTGCGTCACCCGCTCGCCCTCCAGCATGCGCCGGATGCAGGACAGCGCGGTCGCCGACAGGGTGGCGCCGCCCATGCGGTAATCCTCGAAGGCGCGGAAGGCCGCCGGCACCCAGTCGCGCACCATCTCGGCGATCGCCTCGGCATAGACCCGGATCTCGTATTGCGCGTGGGAATCGGCCCTCAGCCGCAGGAAGTGCAGCAGGTTGTGCAGGTCGGTCTTCCAGTACCACTGGGTGTAGACGTTGGCCGGCAGGTTCATCCGCGCCAGCTCCCGCGCGAGGCCCTGCTGGCCCTCGGTGGAGATCATCTCCTCGTAATGGTCGTAGGCCCGCATCGCGTCCTCGCGCAGCCAGCGCAGCACCCGCTCCGCCTCCTCGCCGGAAAGCGGCGCGCCGCGGCCCTGGTTGTTGACCGCGGATTGCGCGGCGAGCGATTCCGGCGCCGGGATGTAGAATTCCCTGTCGAGCACCGAGTAGCGCGCCGAATATTCGTTCACGTTGGCGGTGCGGTGGCGGATCCATTGCCGGGCCACGAAGACCGGCAGCTTCACGTGCAGCTTGATCTCGCACATCTCGAACGGCGTCGAATGCCAGTGCCGCATCAGGTAGCGGATCAGACCCTCGTCGTTCGACACCGACTTGGTGCCGCGGCCGTAGGAGACCCGCGCCGCCTGACAGATCGCGGCGTCGTCGCCCATGTAGTCGACCACCCGCACGAAGCCGTGGTCGAGCACCGGGCGGGCGGCGTAGAGATGGCGCTCGAGCCCCGGCGCGGTGGCCCGCAGGGTCTGCCGCGGCTCCGCGCGCTGGGCGTCGATCTCGGCCTTCTGGTCCGCGCTCAGGGTCATCGACGGTCTCCATTCCTCGCTGCCCGCCCGGAGTAGCCGCCCCGCCGGCGGCGGGCAAGACCACGCCGCGCCGCGGCGGCGCGCCGGGTCGGTCGGGGCACGGTGGCGGGGCGATGCAAGCCTATCGACAACGCCCCCCTGCCCGCTACCCTGTGCCTGCACATGGACGGGTCCCGCCGGGGCCGAGACAAGCGATGGGAGCACGCGAACGCATGGCGATCGAATACCTGCACACGATGGTGCGCGTGAAGGATCTCGAGGCCTCGATGGCCTTCTACGGGATGCTGGGGCTGACGGAACGCCGCCGGGTGGAGAACGACAAGGGCCGCTTCACGCTGGTCTTCATGTGCCCGCCCGGCCAGGAGGACGGCCGTGCCGATCTCGAACTGACCTACAACTGGGACGGCGACGACGCGCTGCCCGACGACAGCCGGCATTTCGGCCATGTCGCCTACCGCGTCGACGACATCTACGCGCTCTGCGAGAAGCTCCAGGCCAACGGCGTCACCATCAACCGGCCGCCGCGCGACGGCCACATGGCCTTCGTGCGCTCTCCCGACAACGTCTCGGTCGAGCTGCTGCAGCGCGGCGACGCGCAGGAGCCGCGCGAGCCCTGGGCCAGCATGGAGAATACCGGGCATTGGTGAGGCTCGGGGCGCTGGCGCTGGCGGCGGCGCTCTGGACCGAGGCCGCCTGGGCCCAGGCGGGCTGCCGCCTGGCGCTGGCGCTCGCCCTCGACGTGTCGTCCTCGGTGGACGATTCCGAATACGCGCTGCAGCGCGAGGGGCTGGCCCTGGCGCTCGAGGATCCGGAGGTGCGCGGCGCCATCCTCGGCGGCGCCGGCCCGGTGGCGCTGGCGATCTACGAATGGAGCGGCCGGCGCCAGAACGCGCTGGTGCTCGACTGGACGATGCTCCACATCCCCGCCGATATCGACCGGGTCACGACGCGGCTGCGCACCACGCCTCGCAGCCAGAACCGGTTTCCCACCGCCATGGGCTACGCGCTGGGCTTCGGCGCGACGCTGCTGGAGCGCGGCCCCGACTGCCTGCGCGCGGTGATCGACATATCCGGCGACGGGGTGACCAATGACGGCTTCGGGCCGCAGCTGGCCTACCGCCACTTCCCCTTCGCCGGGGTCACCGTCAACGGGCTCGCCGTGCTCGGCGCCGACCCGACGGTGGAGGCCTATTACAGCGAGGTGGTGCGCCACGGCCCCGGCGCCTTCGTGGAGCTCTCCCAAGGCTACGAGGGCTTCCGCAACGCCATGACGCGCAAGCTGTTCCGCGAGACCAACACCTTGATGCTGGGCGCGCCCGCGGCGGCGGCGCGGGGCGGGGCGGCGCCCGAGGCTCAGCGCGTCGGCACCGGCACCTCGCCGCGGTAATCGTAGAAGCCGCGCTTGGTCTTGCGGCCGAGCCAGCCCGCCTCGACATATTTCGACAGCAGCGGACAGGGCCGGTACTTGGTGTCGCCGAGCCCGTCATGCAGCACGTTCATGATCGCGAGGCAGGTGTCGAGCCCGATGAAATCGGCCAGTTCCAGCGGCCCCATCGGGTGGTTGGCGCCGAGCTTCATCGCCTGGTCGATCGAGCTCACGTTGCCGACGCCCTCGAGCAGCGTGTAGGCCGCCTCGTTGATCATCGGCATCAGGATGCGGTTGACGATGAAGGCCGGGAAATCCTCCGCCGAGGCGGCGGTCTTGCCCAGCTTCTCGACCACGGCGAGGCAGGTCTCGTAGGTCTCCTGGTCGGTGGCGATGCCGCGGATCAGCTCCACCAGCTGCATCACCGGCACCGGGTTCATGAAGTGGAACCCCATGAAGCGCTCGGGCCGGTCGGTGCGGCTGGCCAGCCGGGTGATCGAGATCGACGAGGTGTTCGAGGTCAGGATGGTCTCCGGCTTGCAGGCCGGCACCAGCGCCGCGAAGATCTTGTGCTTGACCTCCTCGCGCTCGGTCGCGGCCTCGATCACCAGCTCGGCCTGGCCCAGATCGGTCAGCTCCCGGGTGGTGCGGATGCGCGCCATGGCGGCGTCCTTGTCGGCCTGGGAGATCTTCTCGCGACCGACCTGGCGGTCGAGGTTGCGGTCGATCGCGGCCAGGGCGCGCTCCAGCGCCTCGGCGTCGATGTCGTTGAGCAGCACGTCGTATCCCGCGACCGCCATCACATGCGCGATGCCGTTGCCCATCTGCCCTGCGCCGACGACGCCGACCGTCTTGATCTCCATGTTCTGCCTTTCGTCTCCCGAACCGGGGGAACCATAGGCACGCCCCCAAGGGAGGGGCAAGGCGGGCCTAACAAATCCCCGGGCTTTTTCGCTTTAGCCATTCGGCAAGCCGATTCGGCCAGTCTCGCCCCCGGGTGAATGAAAGGGTGTGAGATGACCTATGGCTGTGATGGCCGTGGCGGGCTGGACTATGCGCCGTGCCGCTACGGCGCCTCCCGGATCGCGTTCCGCGGGCCCCGCAAGAGCTGCCGCGGCGACTACGCCGCCTTCCTCGGCGGCACCGAGACCTTCGGACGCTTCGTGCCGGAACCGTTCGTGTCGTTGTTCGAGACGGCGACGGGCATTCCCTCGGTCAATCTCGGCGTGGTCAATGCCGGGCTCGACGTCTACCTGCAGGACCCGACCGTGCTGGGTCTGGCCTGCGACGCCCGCCGGGTGATCATCGAGGTCATGGGCGCGCAGAACATGTCGAACCGGTTCTACTCGGTGCATCCGCGCCGCAACGACCGCTTCGTCAAGGCCTCGCCGCTGCTGACCGCGCTCTACCCCGAGATCGACTTCACCGATTTCGCCTTCACGCGGGCCATGCTGCAGGCCCTGCAGGCCGCGGATTGCGAGCGCTTCGCGCAGGTCGTGGCGGAGGCGCAGGCCGGCTGGATGGCGCGGATGAAGCAGCTTCTCGCGCAGTTCCCGGGCGAGGCCACGCTGCTCTGGTGCGCCGACAGCCCGCCGCCCGAGCAGATCGACCCGCGCCGCCACGAGGCGCTCGACATCGGCCCGCTCTTCATCACCGGGGAGATGCTCGAGGCGCTGCGGCCGCGGCTGCGCGCGGTGGTCGTCTCGGTGCGCAGCGCCGAGGCGCGCGCCATGGCCGCCGACGGGCTGGTGCATTCCGACTTCGACGCCGCGGCGGCGGAACGGGTGCTCGGACCGGCGGCGCATCGCGACATTGCCGCGGCCCTCACCGAGGCGCTGGCGGCCCTGCCGGCGCATGCCTGAGCGCGGCCCCGGCGCCGAAACCGCAAAGGGCGCGGGACCGTCACGGCCCCGCGCCCTCCCCGTTCGGCTGGCAAAGGCCGATCAGAGCTTCTCGGTCAGCTCCGGCACGATCTCGAAGAGGTCGCCGACGAGGCCGTAATCGGCGACCTGGAAGATCGGTGCCTCCTCGTCCTTGTTGATCGCCACGATGACCTTCGAATCCTTCATCCCCGCGAGGTGCTGGATGGCGCCGGAGATGCCGACGGCGATGTAGAGGTCGGGGGCCACCACCTTGCCGGTCTGGCCGACCTGCCAGTCGTTCGGCGCGTAGCCCGAATCGACCGCGGCGCGGCTGGCACCGACCGCCGCGCCGAGCTTGTCGGCCAGCTTCTCGATCAGCGCGAAATTCTCCTCGGAGCCGATGCCGCGGCCGCCCGAGACCACGATCCCCGCCGAGGTCAGCTCGGGCCGGTCGCTCTCGGCCAGCTTGTCCTCGAGCCATTGCGAGAGCTGCGGATCGTCGCCCGCCGCGACCGGCTCGACCGAGGCCGAATTGCCGGTGCCGGCGGCCTCGAAGGTCGAGGTGCGGATCGTCATCACCTTGGTCGCGTCCTTCGACTTCACCGTCTGCACCGCGTTGCCGGCATAGATCGGCCGCTCGAAGGTGTCGCCGTCGACGATGCCGGTGACGTCGGTCAGCACCATGACGTCCAAGAGCGCCGCAACGCGCGGCAGGATGTTCTTGGCGTCGGTGGTGGCCGGCGCGCAGATATGGCTGTAATCGCCCGCGAGCGAGACGATCAGCGCCGCCGAGGGCTCGGCCAGGCGATGCCCGTAGCGCGCATCCTCGGCCACCAGCACCTTGGCCACGCCGTCGATGGTGGCGGCCTCCTTGGCGGCCTCGGAGGCCTTGGCCCCCATCGCCAGCACAGTGACGTCGCCGAGCGCCTTGGCGGCGTTCACCGCCTTGGCGGTGGCGTCCATCGACAGATGCCCGTCATTGATCTCGGCCAGCAGAAGAACCGCCATCACACCACCCCCTTCTCTTTCAGTTTCGCCACGAGCGTGTCGACATCGGGCACGATCTCGCCCGCCGCGCGCTCCGGCGGCTCGGCGGTCTTGACGACCTCGAGACGCGGGGCAGCGTCGACGCCGTAATCCTCGGGCGTCTTCTCCTCGAGCGGCTTCTTCTTTGCCTTCATGATGTTGGGCAGCGAGGCGTAGCGCGGTTCGTTGAGGCGCAGGTCGGTGGTGACGATGGCCGGCAGCTTGACCTTGATGGTCTGCAGGCCGCCATCGACCTCGCGCGCCACGGTGGCGTGCTCGCCCTCGATGTCGAGCGTGTTGGCGTTGGTGGCCTGCGCCCAGCCGGTCAGCGCCGCGAGCATCTGGCCGGTGGCGTTCAGATCGTTGTCGATCGCCTGCTTGCCGGCGATCACCAGGCCCGGCTGCTCCGCGTCGATCACCGCCTTCAGCAGCTTGGCCACGGCGAGCGGCTCGATGTCCTGGTGCACGTCGTCGGCGGCGACGATCAGGATCGCCCGGTCGGCGCCCATGGCGAGCGCGGTCCTCAGCGTCTCCTGCGCCTGCTTGACGCCGATCGAGACCGCGATCACCTCCTCGGCCTTGCCCGCCTCCTTGAGCCGGATCGCCTCCTCGACGGCGATCTCGTCGAAGGGGTTCATGCTCATCTTGACGTTGGCAAGATCGACACCGCTGCCATCCGCCTTCACGCGGACCTTCACGTTGTAGTCGATCACCCGCTTGACGGGGACGAGTACCTTCATGTGCCTTCAGCCTCCTCACAGCATTGTTGCGCGGACGGGCAGAGCCCGGACACTTTACGCATCAGGCGTCGTGATACAGGCTCGCACCCTGGGGAAACAGCGCAAAATCGTCACGTCGGCGCCCGGGAACGTCGCGTTGTTCGGTGCCGCCCCCCGCCCAAACCTATGGCGCCGCGACGCGTCGCCGCAGCGCCGCGCTCACGGCGTGCCGGCGAGCGTGCTGCCCACCAGCTCCTGGCTGAACGGCACCGGATGGGGATCGAGGCCCAGCCGGGCCCGGTAGACCGGCAGGCTTTCGGCCACCCGCATGACGTAGTTCTGGGTCTCGCGGAACGGGATGAACTCGATGAAATCGATGACGTCGATCTCGCCCTTCCGCGGATCGCCGAAGCGCTCCATCCATTGCAGCGGGCGGCCCGGACCGGCGTTGTAGCCTGCCGACATCATCACGACATTGCCGTCGAAGGTGCGCGCCAGGTAAGCCAGATAGGCCGAGCCGAGACGTGCATTGTAGGCCGGGTCCGCGGTCAGCCGGTCGACCTGGTAGGTCTCGTTGAGCCAGCCCGAGACGTCGCGCGCGGTGCCCGGCATCAGCTGCATCAGGCCGCGCGCCCCGGCGCCCGACACCACGTCGGGATCGAATTCCGATTCCCGCCGCGCGATCGCCAGGACCAGTTCCGTCGGCACCGGGAAGTCGCCCTTCGCGAAGGCCGGGACGGCGTAATAGGGGGCGTGCACCTCGTGGCCGAACTGCGCCGCGCGCTTGCCCACCATGACCTGGAGATGGGGATGTTCGCGCTCTTCCAGCATGGCGCCGAGCTGCGCCACCTCGAGCGGGGTCAGCGATTCGGCGAGATGGGTGAAGAAGCGCTCCGCCAGCTCCATCTCGCCGGCCTCGAGCAGCAGCATGCCGGCCTTGTAGACCGTGCTGTCGGTGAAGCCGGCGCCACTCCATGCCGGCACGTCGTCGCGCCCGCCAAGCAGCGGGTCGGGCGCGAGACCCGCCTTCTCGGCCGCCAGGAGACCGTAGAACGAGGTCTGATAGCGCCCGCCCGCCTCATAGGCCGCCTGCGCCGCCTCGGTGTTGCCGGCCGCCTCCTCGGCGCGGCCGATCCAGTAGCCGGCGCGGCCCAGCGAGATCGGCGTGTCGACGCCGGTCTGCATGCGCCGGAAATGCGTCACCGCAAGATCGGGCCTGTCCATGAAGCGCAGCGCGAGGAAGCCCGACAGCCATTCGAGATCGGCATAATCGTAGTTCTGCCCGGCCGGCATGTGGTGCGTGGAGGCGATCTGGTAGGCGGTGTCGATGTCGCCGGCCCGCATCTTCTCGCGCGCCAGCACGCGGCGGTGCGAGGCCCAGGCCCAGGGCTCGCCGAGCGCCTCGGCCCCGGTCGAGCGCTCCAGCAGCAGCTCGATCGCGTCGCCGTCGCGGCCCTTGGCAACGCGCCAGTCGAAGCGGTCCCGCGCAAGGCCGGGATCGTCCGCCAGCGCCGCCGGCACGGCCTCGATCTTGGCGTCGACGCCGGGCGCCCGGTCCTGCAGCGCCAGCCGCGCCTCGGCGAGCTTGCGGCGTGCCTCGTCGACATGGCGCAGCATCGCCGTGGCGTTGTTGGTCCAGCCCTTCCACAGCGCCATGTCGAGCCGGGCGGCATTGTGCGGCCGCACCAGGTCGCCGTGATCGCGCAGGAAGGTCGACACCTCCTCGGAGGACAGCGCCAGGGTGCGCCAGGCCAGCACCAGCGTGGCGTCGGCAGCGCCGTCTTCGCCGATGTCGCGCAGCGCCCGGGCATAGGACAGCGCGCCGGTGCCGGTCTGCGGCGGCGCATCGGCGAAGAAGGCGCGCACCTCCTCGTGGCTGGCGGCGGTGATCGCCTCCTCGCTCTTCTCGCGCAGGTAATCCATGCCCGGCCAGTCCGGGTTGCGGTCGACGAAATCGAGGATCTGCGCGGCGTCGCCGTTGCCGACCCGCAGGAAGTGCCAGAGCACGAGGTCGAGGGCCACCTGGCCATCGCCGCGGGCCTCGATCATGGCGGCCGACCAATTGCCTTCGCGCATCGAATCGAGGGCCTGCTCCACCGGGCGCTCGGCGGCCGCGGCGGAGTACGGGAGCAACACAAAGAACGGTAGGGCGAGCCACCCGGAGAGACGTGACATCAGCTTGCAATTTCCGCGTCGAACAGGGATAGACACGCCGCGAATACTATCGCGTGCCGCGGCCCCGGCAACTCACGATGGCGAGAAAGATTTTTCTTCTCGCGAACCGGCGGCCCCGGCGATCAAATGAGAGGAGCGTGTCATGTTCAGAGGCTCGATGCCGGCCCTGGTCACCCCGTTCAAGGACGGTGCGGTGGACTTCGACACGCTCAAACGGCTGGTCGACTGGCACGTGCAGGAAGGCTCCGCGGCGCTGGTGCCGGTGGGCACCACCGGCGAGAGCCCGACCCTGACCCACGAGGAGCACGAGGCCGTGGTCGAGACCGTGGTCGAGGCCGCGGCCGGACGGATCCCGGTGATCGCCGGGGCCGGGTCGAACAACACCACCGAGGCGATGCGGTTTCTCACCCATGCCCAGCGCGTCGGCGCCAGTGCCGCGCTGGTGGTCACGCCGTATTACAACAAGCCGACCCAGGCCGGGCTCTACGCGCATTTCAAGATGCTGCACGATTGCTGCGAGCTGCCGATCATCATCTACAACATCCCCGGCCGCTCGGCGGTGGACATGACGCCGGTGACCATGGGCGAGCTGGCCAAGCTGCCGCGCATCGTCGGCGTCAAGGACGCCACCGGCGATCTTGCCCGGGTCTGCGCCCAGCGCATCTCCTGCGGCACCGACTTCATCCAGCTCTCGGGCGAGGATGCCACCGCGCACGGCTTCAACGCCCAGGGCGGCGTGGGCTGCATCTCGGTGACCGCCAACGTGGCGCCGCGGCTCTGCGCGGCGCTGCAGAAGGCGACGCTCGACAACGATTACGCCAAGGCGCTGGAACTGCAGGACCGCCTGATGCCGCTGCACCACGCGATCTTCACCGAGCCCGGCGTCTCGGGCGCCAAATACGCCATGTCGCGGCTCGGCCTGTGCGGCGACGAGGTGCGCCCGCCGCTGCTGACGGTCACCGAGACCACGCGCGAGAAGCTCGATTACGGCCTGCGCCATGCCGGGCTGATCAACTGATCCACACCGCGCGCGGCGCATAAGGAAACGCCCGCACGGGGACCGTGCGGGCGTTTCGCGTGTCATGCCGGTGGCGAATCAGGAGCCGGGCTTGCCCAGGCGCTCCTTCTCGGCTTCGCTGCGGGCCGCATCGGCGACCCGGCGGGCGCTTTCCTCGGTCCGGTCGACCAGCGCATCGGCAGCGCTGCCCTCGCCGCGGCTGTCGCGGTCGGCCCGCGCCTTGGCGTCGCGCGCCGCGGTCTCGGCATCGCTGCGGAACTCCTCGCCGACCCGCCGGGCCTCGCCGAGCGCGGCACCGGCCACCCGCTGCGCCTTGGACATCTCCTCGTTGAAGATTTCCTCGGCCTCGTGGTAGAGTCGGTCGCTGTCCTCGCCGAAATACTCGTCCTCGTAGCGCGTGCGCGGCAGGGTGCCGGCGATCGCGGCCCCGACGGCAAAGGCCAGCGCGCCCATCACCAGCGGATGCTCCTCGAACATGTCGGCGGCCTGATCCATGCCGCGCGACGCCGAGCGGCGCGCGGCCTCGCTGGCCAGGATGGCGCGTTCGCGGGCGGCGATGACCCGCTCGCGGGCCGCCTCGCTCATGTTGTGGGTGCCCTCGGAGAGGCTGCGCGCGATCTCGTTGGAGCGGTCGCGCACCCGCACGGCACCGGCATTCATCCGGTCGCGCGTGGCCCGGGCGGAATCGGACACCGACCGTCCGGCGCTCTGCGCTCCGGAGGACACGCCCGAGGAGACGCTGTGCATGCCCGAGGACATCGACTGCCCTGCGGCGCCCAGCCGTTCGCTGGTGCTGCGCGTGGTCCGGTACCAGCTTGCCCGCGCGCGCTGGCCCATGCTGGGCCCGCGATCCACGCCGGTCACCCAATCCGGGTCGTCCCCGGCCGGGACCGGGCCGCGCGGCTCCAGATGGCCGTCGTCGCGGTGGGTGCTGCGCACGCTGCGCAGCCGGTCGCCGCCGCGGCGGCGCGCCGCCTCGATGCGGTCGGCGCTCGGGCCCTGACCGAAGATCAGCCAGCCGAGGCCGATGCCGGTCAGCGCCAGCGCCAGCGGGTTGTCGCGGGCGGCGGTGGAGATCGACCGGCCGACATCGCCGCCATGGGTGCGGAAGTTGTCGGCCACCGCGCGCACCAGATTCTCGGTCGAGAACGTGTCCTGGAGCTCGTGGACGGTGGATTTCAGCGATTCCCGCTCGCGTTCGAGATCGCGCTCGATTTCGTCGGAAGTTCTGTTGTCGGCCATGTCACATCGCCTCTTTGACGGTCTCGCTGTCGCGCCGCACGTTCTTGGCGGTGCGGGTCGGAGCGAGCGATTTCAGCTTCAGGTCGTTGGCGCCCTTCTTGGCGAGGATCGCGGCCACGACGGCGAAGACGATGCCGACGATCAGCGCCGACCAGCCGGCATCGATGCCGATCTCGGTCAGGGCCACGACCAGCGCGCTGGCCAGGACGTTCAGCGATACGAGGAAGATCACCACGCCGGCGACGATCATGCCGATGGCCGTGCCGGCCTTGCGCATGTTCTCGTCGAGCTCGGTGCGGAACAGATCGATCTCGCCCCGGACCAGTCGCGTGACCTGGTTGATCAGGTCGGTCAGCAGGTTGCCGGTGTCACGGATCTGGCTGCGGACGCCTTCCTCGCGCGGAGTGTGGGGCGTGTCGTGCAGGGGATCGGCCATCACTTCTCTCCATCATTGCTGCCGGTGCCGGGGCGCGGCGTGGGCGAGGCGGTGCCGGCCGGGTTGGTCGGCGGCACCGCGGCCCCGCCGGCCGTCGACACGTAGGGCGCCGTGACCGGGTCCCCGCCGGTGCTGCCGCCGGAAGCGGCGCTGCCGGACGGCGTGCTGCGGCTGGCCGCCGGGCTGGCCCCGGTCGCGGCCTGCGCGGCGCTGCTGCCGGTGGTGCCGGTGGGCGCACCGGTCATCGACCCGGTGGCGGAAGACGGCGTCGGCGCGGGGCTGGCGCTCGGCGTGGCGGGCATCGGCGGCAGATCGCTGTCGCCGTAGCTGCTGCCGCCGGTTCCGTATTCGCCCGGGCGCGGCTTGGCCGAGGCCTTGGCAAAGCGGGTCACCGCGAAGCCGGCCAACGCCGCGCCGCCGAGGAAGGCCAGCGGGTTGCGGCGGGCGAAGCCGCTGACATCGTGGGCGATCTGCCCGAGATCGCGGTCACGGACCGCTTCCGACGCGTCGGCGAAGCTTTCGGCGATCTGGGCGAAGGTGCGTTCCTGCGGCGAGCCCTCGCGCAGCTCGCCGGCGGCGGTGCGCAGCGCCTTGGCGATGCCCGACATTTCCGTGGCGACGCTGTCCTTGGCGCGGGTCGCGCGGCCTTCGGCTTCGCTGCGCACCCGGTCCGCGGTGTCGCGGGCGAATTCGCGGGTGTCGTCGGCCAGACGCTGGCCGGCGCGCTCCGCGTCGCCGCGCAGTTCCGACCCGACGTCGCGGTTCTGGGAGGTGTCTTGAGTCATTGGTATTGCTCCAATTCCGTTGCGGGGGTCATGCGATCAGGTTCACCAGGAACAGGACCACGACGACCAGGCCGACCAGATAGATGAGGCTGTTCATGTCTCGTCCTCGCTGTTTGCCGCGGTCCTCCCACGGCTTCTGCTGCTCAACTCGGCTCGCACCGCGACGTTCCACCCGCCGAATGTCACGGCCGACCGGGCCTGTGCCGCCCCGGAACCGGGCAAGTCGCGCACAGGTTCCCCCCATGCCTCCCCAAGACCCCGTCACCCGCAGAAAGGCTTGAGATGACCCGCAATACCCGCTCCCGATCCGAGACCCGTGGACGCAGCGCCGAACGTCCGCGCGAGATTCCGGGACCCGGATGGCGGGACATTCTCTGGCGGGTTTACGCCGAGATTTCCGCCGACCACGTCTCGGTGGTGGCGGCGGGCACCGCCTTTTTCGGGCTGCTGGCGCTGTTTCCCGCCCTCGGCGCGCTGGTCGCGCTGGCCGGCCTGATCCTCGAGCCCGCCACCGTCGCGGCGCAGTTCGACGCCATGGTCGGCGTGTTGCCGCCCGAGGCCGCCGACATCCTGCAGAGCCAGATGACGGAGGTTGCCGGCGCCTCCGAAACCGGCATCGGCGCGGCCGCCATCCTCGGCTTCCTGCTGTCGCTCTACAGCGCCTCGAAGGGCACCCAGACGCTGATGGAGGGCATGAACATCGCCTATGACGAGGAGGAGACGCGGGGCTTCGTCGCGCGCTACGCCACGGCGCTCCTGCTCACCTTGCTGCTGATCGTCGGCGCCGTGATCGCGCTGGCCGCCACCGTCGCGGTTCCGGCGCTGCTCGAGGCGCTGCCGCTGCCGGGCGCGGTCGAAACCCTGATCTCGGTCGGCCGCTGGGTGATCCTCGCCGGGCTCGCCATCCTCGGCTTCGCCATCCTCTACCGCTACGGGCCGAGCCGCGACGCTCCGAAATGGCGCTGGGTCAGCGTCGGCGCCGTGGTGGCCACGGTCCTGTGGATCCTCGGCTCGCTCGCCTTCTCGGTCTACGTGCAGAACTTCGGCAGCTACAACGAATCCTTCGGCGCCATCGGCGGGGTGATCGTGCTGCTGACCTGGCTCTGGCTGTCCGCCTTCATCGTGCTTCTGGGCGCCGAGCTGAATTCCGAGATGGAGCACCAGACCCGGCGCGACACCACCACCGGCCCGCGCGAGCCGATGGGCGAACGCGGCGCGGTCAAGGCCGACACGCTGGGCGAGGTGCCCTGAGCGCTGCGACGCCCCGGGCCCTGACATCGGTCCCCCGACATCGCCCAGACATCGCCCTGACATCCGGCACGGAACGACCCCGCCCGTGCCGGGTTTCCACCCCGCCAGACACCCACCCGAAGCCGCGAAAGGTCCCCGCCATGCGCCGCCCGTCCCCCCTGCGCCCTGCCCCCGTCGGCGGCGGCAACGCGTGCGGGCGCGGCAGATGACCGGGCCGTTCTCGTCCCGCGTGGCGCTGGTCGATCCCTGCTGTCCGGCGCCCTACGCGATGGCCTCGCTCGACGGCCGGGGTCTGGGCGGGACCGAGGCCACGGTGCTGCGGGTGTTCGGCGGGCTGGCCGGCGCGGCGGATACCATCCACTACCAGCACGGCCGTGGCCACCCGGCCTGCGACGGCACCCTGCGGTTCGCCCCGCTGGAGATCGCGCTGCACCGCGAGCGGCTCGCCGACACCATCGTGGTGATCAATTCCTGGAAGGTGGCGCGGCGGTTGCGCCGCCTGAACCCCGAGGCGCGCATCCTCGTTTGGCTGCACAATATTCCCGGGCGTCACAACCGGCGCATGGGGCAGGAACTGGCCGCCGCAGGCATCGAGGTGCTGACGGTTTCGGACAGCCAGCGCCGGCGTCTCGTCACCTTCCTGCGCGAGCAGTCGGAAACCCTGCCGCGCGTTCTCACCGTCGCCAACCCGATCGAGGATTCGCTCCGCCCCGACGCCACGCGGCGCGATCCCGACCGGCTGTTCTTCGCCAGCGCCCCGCACAAGGGGCTGGCCGAGGTCTTCGACCGCTTCGAGGCGATGCGCGCCCACTTTCCCGGCCTGCGGCTGCGCATCGCCGATCCCGGCTACATGAGCTGGCCGCTGCGCCGCCCGCCCGAGGGCGCCGAGATACTGGGGCCGCTGCCCCGCGCCCAGGTCATCGATGAGATGCGCCGGGCGCTCTGCCTGTTCTATCCCCAGACCACCTTTGCCGAGACCTTCGGGCTGGTCATCGCCGAGGCCAACGCCGTCGGCTGCCCGGCCATCCTGCATCGCGGGCTCGGCGCCAATGACGAGGTCGCCTCGAGCGCCGAGCAGGTCTTCGACACCACCGACGACGCCCAGCTGGCGGACCGGCTGCGGCGCTGGCGCGAGCTTGCCCCGGCGGTGGCCGCGCGGGACGAGTTCCGCCTGCCCCGGGTGCTCGACCGCTGGCGCGAGGTGCTGCGGCTCGGCCCGGCCCCGACGGCACGGGACCTGCGCTATGCTTGAGCCGATCCTGCGCGCCGCCCTCGCCGTTCTGGCCGTGATCGCCCTGACGCGCCTGAACGGGTTGCGGTCGTTCTCCAAGATGTCGAGCTTCGACTTCGCGCTGACCGTGGCGCTGGGATCGGTGCTCGCCACCACCATCATCGACACCGACAAGGACCCCGCCGTGGCCTTCGGCGCGCTCGTGGCGATCTACCTCGTGCAGGCGGCGATCTCGATCGCGCGGATCCGCTGGCAGAGCGTCGAGCGGGCGGTGGACAACGCCCCGCTCCTGCTGCTGCGCGACGGGCGCATCCTGCACCGCAACCTGCGGCGCGGCCGGATCAGCGAGCGCGACCTCTTCGCGCATCTGCGCATGGCCGGCCTCACCGATCCCGACGCCGCCGCGGCGGTGATCCTCGAAACCACCGGCGACGTGTCGGTGATCGCCGCCGATCCCGAGCGCCGGATCGACCCCCGCATTTTCGCCGGCGTGCGCGGCACAGGAGGCTGACATGAAGGACGCAGCAAGCTTTGCCCGGCAGGACGGGCCGGAGGGATCCGACGCGGTGACGCGCGGACTGGACGAGTTGCGCCGCGAGGGCCTGCTGGGCCGGATCGCCGAGCAGGCGCCCGGAACCCTGACCGAGACTCTGGCCGGGATCGCCGCCCGCGACCTGTCGCTGGCGCGGCTCGTCGAGGGCCACGTCAACGCCCTGACCCTGATCCGCGTGCACGGCAGCGCGGCGCAGCGCCGCGCGGCGGGGCGCGCCGCCCAAGACGGCGCGCTCTTCGGGGTCTGGGGCGCCGATGGCGCCCGCCCGGCCGGGATCGAGGCCGACCGGCTGACAGGGGCGAAGCGCTACGCCTCAGGGCTCGGCCTCGTGGATCGCGCCCTGGTCAGCGCCCGCGACGCGGCGGGCCTGCACCTGGTTCTGGTCGAGGCGGGGGACACCCGCCGCCACCGCCCCGAGGACTGGGACATGGCCGGCATGCAGGCCTCGCGCTCGGGCGGGTTCGACTGCGCCGGCCTGCCCGCCGGCGCCGAGGCCCGGATCGGCGGCGCCGATGCCTACCTGCGGGAGCCGTGGTTCGTCGGCGGCACCTGGCGCATCGCGGCGCTGCAGGCCGGCGCCACGCTGGGCCTGATCGAGCGCGCCGCCGAACTGCTGCGCGGCCGCGGCCATCTCGAGGCCGAGCCGCACCTGATCCGCCTGACCCCGGTGCTGATCCGCGCCCGCGCCGCGCTGCCCGCCATCGCCGCCGCGGCGGAGCGCGCCGACGGGGCCGCGGGCGGCGCCGACCCCGAGGCCGCGGCGGCGGGGTCGGCGGCCTGCCGACTGCTGACCGAGGAGATCGGCCAGGCGGCGATCCCGGCCGTCGAGCAAAGCGTCGGGCTCGAGATGTTCGCCCGCGGCCACCCGGTCGGCGAGGCGGCGCGCGATCTCGCCTGCTACATGCGGCAGGTGGCGCGCGACGCCTTCCTGCGCCGGGTGGCGCAGCATTTCCTCCTGGACGGGCGGCCGCTTCTCGGGGGCGCGCGATGAGCGGGCCGGATTGCGCCGCCGACGATTGCCGCGACTGCCTGATCGGCGCGGCGCCGATCCTCGTCCTGGCACCGCATCCCGACGACGAGACGCTGGGCTGCGGCGCGCTGCTCGCGGCGGCCTTCGCCGGGCCCGGCGCGCATGTCGTCTGCATGAGCGACGGCGCCGCCTCGCATCCCGGCTCCGCCGAATGGCCGCCGCATAGGCTGGCGGCGCTGCGCGCCGAGGAGATGCGCCGCGCCGTGGCCCGGCTGGGCGGCGGCCCGCAGGATGTGAGCTTTCTCGGGGAACCCGATGGCGGCATGGTGCGGCCCGAGCGCTTCCCGGCCCTTGCAAGCCGCATCGCCGAACGCGCCCGGCGGATCGGCGCGCAAAGCATCTTCGTCACCGCGCCGACCGACCCGCATTGCGACCACCAGGCCTCCGCCGCCATCGCCCGGCTGGCGGCGGCGGAGACCGGCGCGCGGCTGTTCTTCTACCCGGTCTGGTCGCGCTGGGCCGCCCCGGATTACCGCGACCGCCTGGGCGCCGCGCCCTGCCACCGCCTGCCCGCCCCGCCGGCGCGGCGGCGCAAGGCGCATGCGCTGGCCGCGCATCGCAGCCAGCGCGGCAAGGTGGTGCGCGACGACGCCGACGGCTTCGTGCTGCCGCGCGACTTCATCCGGATGTTCCTCGATCAGGACGAATGCTTCTACGAGGTGCCGCGATGAGCGCGGTGCCGCCGGCGGCGCTCGACCGTCTCTATGCCGCGACCGACGACCCCTGGGTGTTCCGCACCAGCGCCTACGAGCAGGAGAAGTTCCGCGCCACCCGCGCCGCGCTCGACGACCGGCGCTGGCTGCGGGCGCTGGAACTGGGCTGCGGCAACGGCGAGCTGGCGCGCCACCTGGCGCCGCTCTGCGACGCCTATACCGGGCTCGACGCGGTGCCGCGGGCGCTCGACGCGGCGTGCGCCGCGGTGCCCGGGGCGCGCTTCGTGCAGGGCTGGCTGCCGGACGACCTGCCGGCGGGCCGGTTCGACCTCGTGATCCTGTCGGAGATCCTCTACTTCCTCGACGCCCCGGGCATCGCCCGGCTGGGCCGCGCCCTCGACGCGGCGAGCCCCTGCGCCCGGCTCGCCGTGGTCACCTGGCTCGGCGATACCGGCAATCCGCTGCAGGGCGGCGAGGCGCTCGACGCGCTGCGCCGGGCCACGCGCGGGCCGTGGCGCTGCCACCGGCAGGCGGAGGGCTACCGCATCGATCTGCGTGCCGAGCCCGGAGCGGCGCCGTGACCGCCCCCTTCCCGATCCTGCCCGACCTGCGGCTTGCCGTGGTGATCCCGGCCCGCAACGAGGCCCAGCGCATCACCCGATGCCTCGCGGCGCTGGCCGCGCAGGAGGACCGCGCGGCGCTCGGCCTCGGCGTCTTCGTGGTGGCCAATGGCTGCACCGACGAGACCGCGCCGGTGGCGCGCGCGGCGCTGCACCGGCTGGGCCTGCCGGGCCGTGTCCTGACCCGCCGGGTGGGCAAGGGCGGCGTCGGGCGCGCCCGCGATCTTGGCGTGCAGGCCGCGCGGGCCGCCTGCCCCGCGCTCGACATCGTGCTGACCAGCGATGCCGACTGCGTCGCAGACCCGGCCTGGGCCGCGCGCATGGCGGCGGCGCTGACCACCGCCCCGGCGGCCTGCGGGCGCATCCTCGGCGCCGCCGACGACCTCGAGGCGACCGGCGGCGATTACCCGCCCATCGAGGTCGAGAGCCGCTACGCGCGGCAGACCCGGCGGCTTCTGGAACTGCTCGACCTGCGCCGCCCGGGCGAGGTCCACGACATGCAGGTGGGCGGCGCCAATATGGGCTTCCGCCCGGAGATCCTCGCCGCGGTGGGCGGCGTGCCGCACCTGCCGAGCCAGGAGGACCGCACGCTGGTGGCGCGGCTGCGCGGCGCCGGGCACCGCGTGGCCTGGGTGCCGCGGGCGGTGGTCCATGCCTCCTGCCGCCGCGACGGACGGGCGCCGGGCGGCATGGCCGAGACGCTGCGCCTGCGCCGCGGCGCCGAGGACGACCCGCTCGACAGTTCGCTGCGGCCCTTCGAGCGTCTGCTGCTGGAACTGGTGGCGCCCGATTGCCTGACCACCGCGCCGCCGCGGCTCACCGTGGCGCAGGCGCGGGCCGACCTGCCGCGGCTCGATGCCTGCGTGCACCGCCTGCGGGCGCTGCCGCCCGGGGAACCGCGCTGGACCATGTTGCGGGCCCTCGCCGGCGGCCCGCCGGCGGACAGCGTCGAGACGGCGGCCGACATGGCGGGCTCGGCGCCGCTGCTCTAGGCGCGCCGCCGGTGCAAAAAAGGCCGCGCGGGCGGCACCCGCGCGGCCGGTCTTCATCCGGTCAGGAGACGATCGTCGCCTCGGTCTTGGAGCGCAGCTCCTCCTCGGTGACCTCGGGGGCCAGCTCGACGATCTTCAGACCGCCCTCGACCACGTCCATGACGCCGAGATCGGTGATGATCCGGTTGACCACGCCGGTGCCGGTCAGCGGCAGCGTGCATTCCTTCAGGAGCTTCGCCTCGCCGGCCTTGTTGGTGTGGTCCATGACCACGATCACCCGCTTGACGCCGGCCACGAGGTCCATGGCGCCGCCCATGCCCTTGACCAGCTTGCCGGGGATCATCCAGTTCGCCAGATCGCCGTTCTCGGCCACTTCCATGGCGCCGAGGATCGCCATGGCGATCTTGCCGCCGCGGATCATCCCGAAGCTGGTGGCGCTGTCGAAATACGAGGTGTGCGGCAGCTCGGTGATGGTCTGCTTGCCGGCATTGATGAGATCGGGATCCTCGTCGCCCTCATAGGGGAACGGGCCCATGCCCAGCATGCCGTTCTCCGATTGCAGCGTGACGTGCACGCCCTCGGGGATGTAGTTCGGCACCAGGGTCGGGATGCCGATGCCGAGGTTCACGTAGGTGCCGTCCTCGAGCTCCTGCGCCGCGCGTGCGGCCATCTGGTTGCGATCCCAGGGCATCAGGCTTCCTCCCGCTTGCGCACGGTGCGCTGTTCGATCCGCTTCTCGTGCTCGCCCTGGATCAGGCGGTGCACGTAGATCCCGGGCAGGTGGATGTGGTCGGGATCGAGGGTGCCGGGCTCGACGATCTCCTCGACCTCCATGATGCAGACCTTGCCGCACATCGCCGCCGGCGGATTGAAGTTGCGGGCGGTCTTGCGGAAGATGCAATTGCCGGTGGTGTCGGCCTTCCACGCCTTGACGATGGAGATGTCGGCGAAGATGCCGCGCTCGAGAATGTAGTTCTCGCCGTCGAACTCCTTCACTTCCTTGCCCTCGGCGATCTGCGTGCCGTAGCCGGTCTTGGTGTAGAAGCCCGGAATGCCGGCGCCGCCGGCGCGCATGCGCTCGGCCAGGGTGCCCTGCGGGTTGAACTCGAGTTCGAGTTCGCCGCCGAGATACTGGCGCATGAATTCCTTGTTCTCCCCCACATAGGAGGACATCATCTTCTTGACCTGGCGGCTTTCCAGCAGGACGCCGAGGCCGAAGCCGTCGACGCCGGCATTGTTCGACGCCACCGTCAGATCCTTGGTGCCCGCCTCGCGGATGGCCGCGATCAGCAGTTCCGGAATGCCGCAGAGACCGAAGCCCCCGGCGGCGATGGTCATGCCGTCGAACAGCAGCCCGTCAAGCGCCTCGGCCGCCGATCCGTAGACCTTCTTCATGGAGTTCTCCCCTCTCGGTGATGCGTGACCTTGTGACGCGGCACTGCAGCGAAGTCAAACCGTGGCAGCGCTAACCCGGGGTATCGGGGGAGATCCCCCGCCCGGCCCGCCAGACAGGCGCCCCGGCCGGGCGCCCGCCTGGCCGCGCTCACTCGTCCGCGGTCTTGGCCGAGGCCTTGGCAGCGGTCTTCTTCGCCGCCGGCTTCTTCGCCGCGGTCTTGGCATTGCCGGAGGATTTCGCCGCGGCCTTCTTCGCGGTGCCGGTCTTGGCAGCGGTCTTCTTGGCCGCCGGCTTCTTAACCGCGGCCTTCTTCTTGGGGCCCTTCTTGGCCGCCTTCTCGGCGATCAGCGCCACCGCCATGTCCATGGTGACATCGGCCGGGTCGGTGTCCTTGGGCAGGGTCGCGTTGACCTTGTCCCACTTCACGTAAGGCCCGTAGCGGCCCTCCATGACATTGACCGCGCCGCCTTCCTCGGGGTGCTCGCCGAGCTCCTTCAGGGCCTTCGCCGCAGCGCGTCCGCCGCCGCGCTTCGACGCCTTCTCGGCCAGCACGTCGACGGCGCGGTTGATGCCGATCTCGAAGACCTCGTCGACCTCCTTGAGGTTGGCGTAGAGACGGTTGTGCTTGACGTAGGGCCCGTAGCGCCCGATCCCGGCCTCGATCGGCTCGCCATCCTCGGGATGGCTGCCGATGAAGCGCGGCAGGCTCAGCAGGGTCAGCGCCTTCTCGAGGTCCATGGCATCCGGCGCCCAGCCCTTGGGCAGGCTGGCGCGCGGCGGCTTGGGCTGCTCGGCGGTCGCCTCGCCGCGCTGCACGTAAGGTCCGAAGCGGCCCGAGCGCAGGGTGATCTCGTCGCCCTGGTCGACGCCCAGCACCCGGTCGCCCTGCTCCGCGGCATCGCCGCCGATGGGCCGCGTGTAGCGGCATTCGGGGTAGCGCGAGCAGCCCACGAAGCCGCCCGAGCGCGAGGTCTTGAGATGCAGGCTGCCCTCGCCGCAAAGCGGGCAGGTGCGCGGGTCGCTGCCATCCTCCTTGGGCGGGTAGAGCTGCGGCGCCAGCGCGTCGTCGAGCACGTCGAGCACCTCGGAGATCCGGAGCTCCGAGGTCTCGGCGATGGCGGCAGAGAAGTCGCGCCAGAACTTGGCCAAGAGCTCCTTGTAGTCGCGGCTACCGGCGGAGACGTCGTCGAGCTCCTCCTCGAGCGCGGCGGTGAAGTCGTATTCGACGTAGCGCTTGAAGAAGTTCAGCAGGAAGATCGTGACGATCCGGCCCTTGTCCTCGGGGATCAGGCGGTTCTTGTCCTTGCGGACATATTCGCGGTCCTGGATCGTCGAGATCACGCTGGCATAGGTCGAGGGCCGGCCGATGCCCAGCTCCTCCATGCGCTTGACCAGCGTCGCCTCGGTGTAGCGCGGCGGCGGCTGGGTGTGGTGCTGCAGCGCCAGCACGGCGCCGTTCCCGGCCAGCACCGCGGCGCCGTTGCGGCCGTCGCGGGCCGGGGTCGCGCCCTCCTTCTCGCCCGCCTTGTCGAACTCGGGCTGCAGCGAGGTGCCGGCGAACTTCGCCGCGTCGCCCTCGGAGATCTGCGGCAGGCGGCGGTCGTCATCCTCGACGACGTCGTCGCGGCCCTCCTCGTAGACCTTCAGGAAGCCGTCGAACAGCACCACCTGACCGGTCGCGCGCAGCCCCACCTCGCCGTCCTTGGAGGCGATCTCCACCGTGGTGCGCTCCATCCGCGCGGCAGCCATCTGGCAGGCCAGGGTGCGCTTCCAGATCAGGTCGTAGAGCTTGCGCTGGTCGGCATCGGTGAGCTTCAGCGAGGGCGCGTCGCGGCGCATGTCGGTCGGCCGGATGCATTCATGCGCTTCCTGCGCGTTCTTGGCCTTGTTCTTGTACATGCGCGGGCTCGACGGCACGTAATCGGCGCCGAAGCGCTCCTTGATCGCGTCGCGCGCGGCATGCACCGCCTCGGGCGCCATGTCGATGCCGTCGGTCCGCATGTAGGTGATGTGGCCGGCCTCGTAGAGGCGCTGCGCCGCCGCCATGCATTGCTTGGCGCCCATGCCGAACTTGCGGCTGGCCTCCTGCTGCAGGGTCGAGGTCATAAACGGCGCGGAGGGGTTGCGGCTGGCCGGCTTGGCCTCCACCGAGGCCACGTGCAGCGCCCGGCTCGCCACCGCCTGCACCGCCATCTCGGCCTGGGTCTCGTTGGCGAGGTCGTAGCGGTCGAGCTTCTTGCCGGCGAGCACCGTCAGCCTTGCCTCGAACTCCTGCCCCCGCGGGGTGGAGAGCAGCGCCTTGACCGACCAGTATTCGCGCGGGCGGAAGGCCTCGATCTCCATCTCGCGCTCGACGATGAGGCGCAGGCAGACCGATTGCACGCGGCCGGCCGAGCGCGCGCCGGGCAGCTTGCGCCAGAGCACCGGGGAGAGGTTGAAGCCCACCAGGTAGTCGAGCGCGCGGCGCGCCAGATAGGCCTCGACCAGGGGCGCGTCGATCTCGCGCGGGTTCTGCATCGCCTCGGTCACCGCCGCCTTGGTGATGGCGTTGAAGGTGACGCGGCGGACCTCGGTGTCCTTCTTGATCGACTTGCGCTTGGTCAGCGCCTCCTTGAGGTGCCAGGAGATCGCCTCGCCCTCGCGGTCGGGGTCGGTGGCGAGAATCAGCGCGTTGTCGTCCTTCAGCGCGTCGGCGATCGCCTTGACGTGCTTGCGGCTGTCGGCGCCGACCTCCCAGGTCATGTCGAAATCGTGCTCGGGATCGACGCTGCCATCCTTCGGCGGCAGGTCGCGGACATGCCCGTAGGAGGCCAGCACGGTGTAGTCGGAGCCGAGGTACTTGTTGATGGTCTTGGCCTTGGCCGGGGACTCGACGACGACGACGGGCATGGGGGCAATCACCTTTCGGGCAATCAGGGGCGCGATATGGCGTCAGGGCATGTGGGGTATCGGGGGGGAATGTCAATCCGGATGGGCGGCGCGGGCCGGGCCGCCGGGACCCGCCGCGGAGGAGGGGCGCTGCCCCTCTCGGCCGCAGGGGGAGGCCAATTCCCCCCGGGATATTTCCTCTCAGAAGAAGGGGTTGGGGCGGTCTCAGGCGCTGCGGACGGCGTCGATCATGCGCGCGACGTTGTCGGGATCGGCGTCCGGGGTGATGCCGTGGCCGAGATTGAAGATGTGCGGGCCCCGGGCGAAGGCGCGGACGATGCGGCGGGTCTCGGCGACGAGCTCGGGGCCGCCGGTGACCATGTGGCGCGAGGCGAGGTTGCCCTGCACGCAGCCCGAGACCTGCACGTGCTCGGCGGCCCATTCCGGGCTCACGCTGTCATCCACCGCGACGCAATCGGCGCCGGTGGCTTGGTGGAAGCCGACATAGCCCTGGCCGGCCTGGCGCGGGAAGGCGATCACCGGGATGCCGGGATGGCGGCGCTTCAGCGCCTCGGTGACGATCCGGGCGGGCTCGACGCTGTAGCGCTGGAAATCCTCGCCGGTGAGCGAGCCGGCCCAGCTGTCGAACAGCTTCACCGCCTCGGCGCCGGCCTCGATCTGGCGCGACAGGTATTCGATCGTGCCCTCGGTGATCTTGCCGATCAGCGCGTCGAAGACGGCGCGGTTGCCGTCCTTCAGCGCATGGGCCGGGCCCTGGTCGGGGGTGCCGCGGCCGGCGATCATGTAGGTGGCCACCGTCCAGGGCGCGCCGGCAAAGCCGATCAGGGTGATGTCGCGGGGCAGTTCGCGCGCCAGGATGCGCACCGTCTCGTAGACCGGCGCCAGGGTCTCGTCGATGGCGTGGACCGGCTTCAGGCGGCGGAAATCCTCCTCCGAGGTCACGGTGGAGAGCCGCGGCCCCTCGCCCGTCACGAACCACAGATCGGCGCCCAGCGCCTGCGGCAGGAGCAGGATGTCGGCGAACAGGATGGCGGCGTCGAAGCCGTAGCGCCGGAGCGGCTGCAGCGTCACCTCGGCGGCCAGTTCGGGGTTGTAGCACAGCGACAGGAAGTCGCCGGCCTTCTCCCGCGTGGCGCGGTATTCCGGCAGGTAGCGCCCGGCCTGGCGCATCATCCAGATCGGCGGCGTGTCGAGCCGTTCGCCGGCCAGCGCGCGCAGGATCGTCTTGGTCATGAAAGCCTCCCCGGGATCGCTCAGGCGCCCGTGGTCACCGCTCCGCCCCGGAGTGTCAAGGAGAGTGCCGCAGCGGAGGGGGCGCGG
Source organism: Roseivivax sp. CAU 1761 (assembly GCF_054482755.1). Classification (NCBI taxonomy): domain Bacteria; kingdom Pseudomonadati; phylum Pseudomonadota; class Alphaproteobacteria; order Rhodobacterales; family Roseobacteraceae; genus Roseivivax; species Roseivivax sp. CAU 1761. Next base: position 10,467 of record NZ_JBTLRM010000029.1, on the reverse strand, counting down.
CGGTCGGGGGCGCCGACAGGACCGCGCCGCTGCCGGGCGCGGGCCGGCGCGGCGGCGGCACGGCGGCGGGGGATGCCGAGCGGAGGCCCGGGGCGGTTGCGGGCCGGGCCCCCCACGCGCGGAGACCGGGGCCGCGCGCGGTCGAGGGCGGGCATGGGCGGGCATTGCCAGCGCCCGGGGCGGGGTCTAAGGATCCGCGCATGACACAGCCCCTTCCCGCCCCCGACAAACCGCTGCGCATCGGCACCCGCGGCTCGCCGCTGGCGCTGGCCCAGGCCAACGAGACCCGCGACCGCCTGGCCGCCGCCTGGGACCTGCCGCACGAGGCCTTCGAGGTGGTGGCGATCAAGACCACCGGCGACCGCATCATCGACCGGCCGCTGAAGGAGATCGGCGGCAAGGGCCTGTTCACCCGCGAGATCGAGGCGGCGATGCTGTCGGGCGACATCGACATCGCGGTGCATTCGATGAAGGACATGCCGGTGCTGCAGCCCGAGGGGCTGGTCCTCGACTGCTACCTGCCGCGCGCGGATCCGCGCGACGCCTTCATCGCGTCTGCGCTGAGCTCGATCCGCGACCTGCCCAGGGGCGCGGTGGTGGGCTCGTCGTCGCTGCGGCGCCGGGCGCAGGTGCTGGTCCGGCGGCCCGATTGCCGGGTGGTGGAGTTCCGCGGCAATGTCCAGACGCGGCTGAAGAAGCTCGCCGACGGGGTGGCCGATTGCACCTTCCTGGCCTGCGCCGGGCTGAACCGGCTGCGCATGGCCGAGGTGCCGCAGACCCCGGTCGCGCCCGAGGACATGCTGCCGGCGGTGGCACAGGGCGCCATCGGCATCGAGCGGCGCGGCGACGACGACCGGGTGGCCGGGCTGCTGGCGCCGCTGCACGACCGCGCCACCGGCGAGCGGCTGGCCGCCGAACGCGCCTTCCTCGCCACCCTCGACGGGTCCTGCGAGACGCCGATCGCGGGCCTCGCCGAGCATGACGGCGACGGGCTGCGGCTGCGCGGCGAGATCCTGCGCCCCGACGGCTCCGAGGCGCATGCCGGCGAGCGCCGCGGCGCGATCTCCGACGGCGCGGCGATGGGCCGCGACCTGGCGCAGGAGCTGCTGGGCCGCGCCGGGGCGAACTTCTTCGACTGGATCGGCTGAGGGGGCGGCGCCCGGCGCCACGCCTCCGAGTCGCGCAGGTCGGCGCAGCGCGGGTGAACCCTCCGGCGCCGCGCCCGCGGGCCGCGATCCGGGCGGGCGATGCCGGGCCGTTGCCCGGCGGAAAGACCGATCACGGCCCACGCGAGAGCGGCCATGGCCGGATGCGCGGGCTCTGGCAGGGTGCGGAGAGGATTTGCCATGACCGACGACCACGGCCCGGTGCACCGCCCTCCCGGAGAGCGTATCGGCGTCATCTCCGACACCCACGGCCTGCTCCGGCCCGAGGCGTTGAGGGCCCTCCGGGGCGTCGGACATATCCTGCACGCGGGCGATATCGGCGATCCCGGGCATCTCGAGGAGCTGGCGCGCCTCGCCCCGGTCACGGCCATCCGCGGCAACATCGACCGGGGCAGCTGGGCCGATCGCCTGCCCGAGACGGTGAGCCTGACGATTGCGGGCCTGCACATCCACATGATCCACGACCGCAAGGATTTGCAGGCCGATGCCGAAGCCGCGGGCTGGGATGTGGTGATCGCGGGGCACTCCCATAGGCCCGGCATCGAGGACACGGGCACCCTCCTCTGGCTGAACCCCGGCGCTGCCGGCCCCCGCCGCTTCCGCCTGCCGATCACGCTGGCCTTCCTGTGGAATGAGGGCGGCCGTCCCCGCGCTGCGATCCACCCGTTGCCTGTGTGACCGAGGTTTGAGCGCAGCGCCCTTGCGGCCCCGGGCCGGTTCTGCAGCGGCCGCTGCCGGCCCGCAACGGTCAGCCAGGTCCCGGGCGCGTGCCGCGGGCGACATTCGCGAAGGCCGCGATGCTCTCGGGGAGAGCCGGGCGCGTGTCACCATGCCGGCCGGCAGCCTTACCGCATGTAGATTTTGCACTCGCGGCCCGGCCCGGACCGGAACCGGTCGCCGCGATGCTGACGTCCGGCATCTCGCGTTAAGGCGATCCCGGTGACGCGAGCGCATGTCAGCGGCCCAGATGGTGCCGCCGTGGATCGCCCTCGCGGACGGCCATAGGGAACCTGTCGGGTCGTGGCGCCGCTGTCGTCCTTGGGATTCGGGATGACGTCTGCGCAAACCCGTGCCACGGCGCGCATCAGGCGGGTCGCTGGGTCGGTTGCGCCCAGATGATTTAGCATCCACCGGGGGAACTCCGCCGGCGCGCAGCCTTGCGTTGCCGCAGGCCGCGCCCCAGCCGCTGCTCGCGGGTCCCGGCGGTGGCGTGGTGCGGCGACCAAGCCTACTTGAAACCTTCCAGGATTACCGGCGGATCGATCTCGCGGACGCCGGGTCCGGGCGTGCCGGCGGCGCGTCGGGCCATCTCGGCCTCGTGTCGCGCCAGCACCCCGCGCAGCGCGTCCCTGCCGGGGTCCGCGGCGACCGCGCCGGGGAACAGGCAGCCATGCGAGGGCTCGGTCGCCATCGAGGCCCCGACCCGCTCGGGCAGCTTCCGGCGCATCCGGCAGGCGTCGACCAGGTGCGAGAGGCCGCGCCCCGGGCGATGCTCCGGTGCCGCCAGCACCATGTTGGCGCGCGACGGCAGGTATTTGCAGAACGTGCAGAGGGCAGACGCCGGCCCCATCGCGCAGATCCTCGACGCCGGGTTCGGCGACGCCGCGGGCGGCGAAGGCGCGCTCCAGCCCGGCGACGATCCGGCCAGGGGAGGTCAAAGACGCAGCAGACGACGCAGGTCGGATTGTCCAGGGCTCGAAAACCCTCAGACAGCGGCGCTGAAACTCAGCGCAATCACGGCAGGTCTGGGAGGGGTGGTGGCGGACCGAGGAGGATTCGAACCCCCGACCCCCTGATTCGTAGTCAGGTACTCTATCCAGCTGAGCTATCGGTCCGTTGGGCGAGCATCTACCCCTGCGCGGAGGGGGATGCAAGGGCCGGGGGGCAAAAAATCTCAGTCGATCTCGCCCATCGGCAGGCGGATGACGAAGCGGCTGCCGCCGCCCTCGGGAGTGTCGAGCTCGATGCGGCCGCCATGGCCGCGCACCAGTTCGGCGACGATGGCGAGGCCGAGCCCGGTGCCGCCCTTGCGGGCGCCGCCCTGGAAGGGCTGGAACAGGTGTTCGCGCGCCTTGGCGGGCAGGCCCGGGCCGGTATCGCTGACCTCGATCACCCATTCGGTGTCCTCGGCCCGCGCCGCCACCGCGATCTCGCCCGGGGCGCCGGTGCCGATGATCGCCTGGCGGGCATTGCGCACCAGGTTGGTGAGCGTCCGGTAGAGCTGCTCGGGATCGGCGCGCACCACGAGGTTGGCCGGCACGTCGGCGGAGAACGAGACGTCGTGCTCGCCCACCGCCAGCCGCTCGGCGGCCAGCACGTCGTCGACCAGGTTGGCCAGCGCCACCGGGATCAGCGCCGGCGCCGGCTCCTCGGCGCGGCCGAAGGCGAGGGTCGATTCGCAGAGCGACACGGCGCGGGTGATCGAGTTCACCAGCTTCGGCGCCATGCGCTTGACGATCGGGTCCTCGGAGGTCTCGATGCGGTCGGTGAAGAGCTGCGCCGAGGTCAGGATGTTGCGCAGGTCGTGGCTGACCCGCGCCACCGCGCCGCCGAGCTGGGCCAGCCGCTCCTTCTGGCGCAGCGCCTGGGTGAGCTGGGTCTGCAGCGATTGCAGCGCCGCCTCGGCGGCGCGGATCTCCCGGACCCGGGCCGAGGGCTGGATGATGCGCCGGGCATCCTCGGGCGCCGCGGCGTAGCGCTGCATGGCGCCGACCACCGCAGCGATCGGCTTCACCAAGAGCCGGCGCACCGCCAGGAACAGCAGGAACGCGGTGATCACCGAGATCACCGCCGACAGCACCAGGATGCGCAGCCCGTATTCGATCATCGCGGCGCGCAGATCGGTGCTGTCCATCACCACCTCGATCATCAGGCCGGCATCCTGGGAGGGGCTGCCCATCACCCGGATAAGCTGCGGCTCGGCGGTGACCAGCCGGGTCAGCGCGTCGCCGATCAGGGCGAGCGCCGAGGCATCGCGCAGATCGTAGGTATAGGCGACCTCCCCCGGGATCGGCGAGGACAGCACCAGCTGCCGGGCCTCGTCGCGGCGCAGCACGACGTTGTAGACCCCGGCGGTCAGCAGCAGCTCCTCCTCGAGCGCCGGGTCGATGGTGTCGGCGGCCAGCAGCGACAGCGACGCGATCTGCGCCCGCTCCAGGCGGTTCAGCAGGTAATCCTCGCGGAAGCGCGCGACCGACGGCACGAAGATCAGGATCTCGGCCAGCATCACGAACACCGTGGTGAGGATCAGGAAGCGCCCGGAGAGGGAATTCAGCATGGCCCCTTTCAGGGCAGCCAGCGCTGGATCAGGCCCACGACACGCTTGACTGCCGGACTTTCGAACAGTTTCGGGGAGAAATAGGCCCCGGCGGCGCGTTTGTTAAGTTCTGCATAGGTGGGATAGGGCGCGACCATGTCGCTCACCGCCTTCATCTTCGCCCCGGTGGCCAGCATCTGCGCCCAAATCGCGATGTGCTCGCCGGCCTGGTGCCCGACGATCGAGGCGCCGACCGGGCGGCCGCGATGCACCACCACCTTGATCATGCCAATGGTGTTCCGGTCGGCCCGGGCGCGGTCGTTCTCGGCATAGTCGAAGCGCGCCACGTCGATGTTCTCGGCGCCGTGTTCGCTGCGGGCCTCGGCCTCGGTCAGACCGACATGGGCGAGCTCGGGATCGATGTAGGTGACCCAAGGCAGATGCGCGGTGCTGGCCTTGGCCGGCAGCCCGAAGAGGGCGGAGCGGATAACCACTCCGGCATGGTAATTGGCGACATGGGTGAATTGCAGCCCGCCGGCGGCATCGCCGATGGCGTAGACCTTGCGGTTGGTGGTGCGCAGGCCGGAATCGACCCGGATGCCGGACTTGGTGGTGCCGATGCCCGCGCGGTCGAGGTCGAGCGCCTCGGTATTGGCGCGCCGGCCCACCGCCACCAGCAGGTGCGAGCCCCGCACCACCTGACCGTCCTTGGTCTCGACCTCGAGCGCCCCTTCGCCGCCGCGCACCGCGCCGGCATCCGAGCCCTCGAGGATCTCCAGCCCCTCGGCGCGCAGCGCCCCGACGGCGATTGCGGAGAGTTCGGGATCGTCCTTGCCCAGCACCTTCGAGCCCTCGATCACCGTCACCCGGCTGCCGAGCCGCAGATGCGCCTGCGCCATCTCCATGCCGATCGGCCCGCCGCCGATGACGATCAGGTGCTCGGGCAGCTCGCGCAGGTCCCAGAGCGTTTCATTGGTCAGGTAGGGCACCCGGTCGAGCCCCGGGATCGGCGGCACCAGCGGCCGCGAACCGGTGGCCAGCACCACCCGGCGGGGCCGGATCCGGTGGCCGCCCGCGACCAGTTCGGGCGCCTCGGAGACGAAGCGCGCCTCGTCCTGGATCACCGTCACGCCCAGCCCCTCGAAGCGCTCGACGCTGTCATGCGGCGCGATCGAGGCGATGACGTCGGCGACGTGATCCTTGGCCGCGGCGTAATCGATCTCGGGCACCACGTCGGCGATGCCGTAGCGCGAGGCGTGGCGCATGGCATGGGCGGTCTTGGCGCTGCGGATCAGCGCCTTGGAGGGCACGCAGCCGTAATTCAGGCAGTCGCCGCCCATCTTGTGGCGCTCGACCAGCACCACCGAGGCGCCCATCTGCACCGCTCCGGCGGCGACCGACAGGCCGCCGGAACCGGCCCCGATGACGAGGAGGTCGGGTGTCAGTACCTGCATGTCTCAGAGCCCCCTGCGCCCGCGCCACGCCTTCAGGATCAGCGGCAGCGCCGCCAGCGCGATCAGGCCGAGAATTGGGCCGATCACCTGCGGCGTCCAGAGCAGGTCGAGATCGGGCGTGCCGCCGCGGTCGAAGACCTCGCCCAGCCCCACCCCGATCGAGGTGAAGACCAGCGTGCCGGGCACGATGCCCAGCGCCGTGGTCAGCAGGAAGTTGCGGAACCGGACCCCGACCAGCGCCGGCACGAGGTTGGCCACGAAGAACGGCACGACCGGGATCAGCCGCATCAGGAACAGCACCGGGATCTCGTTGTCGTGCAGCCGGTCGCGCAGCCGCCGCGCGGCGCCGTCGGAGGCATCGATGCGCGCCGCCAGCGCCCGGCCGAGCCCGGCGCGCGCGGCGAGGAAGATCAGCACCGCGCCGAGCGTCGCCGCGACCACGGCGACCCCGGCCCCGGTCCAGAGCCCGAACAGGAAGCCGCCGGTGACCGTCGCCACGGTGGCGCCGGGCAGCGAAAAGGCCACCATCGCCACGTAGATCGCGGCATAGGCGGCGAGCAGCGCCACGAAGTGGGAATCGCGGAACGCGAGCAGCGCCGCGCGGTGGGTGCGCAGGGTCTCGAAGCTCAGGAAATCGCCGAGGGTGAAGAACCCCACCACCGCGCCGATCAGGATCAGCGCCAGCGGCAGGTGCCGCACGAGCCTGCCGCGCCCTGGCTCCTCCGCGGCCTTCGGGGGCGTCCGGGGCGTGGCATCCGTCATGGTGGTCCTTTCCGGGCTGCGGCGGCCGTCGCGGACCGCCCATGGGCTGCCCTTCAACATGCGGGTTCCGGCGCCGCGGGGATAGGCGCATCACGCCGCCTTGATGCCGGGTGAGCCCCCAGCCCCGCGTCGCCGGCCCCGGCCCGTCAGGGCTGTAACAATTCCCCGCAGGTCCCGGCGGGTTTGTTACACCGTCCGCGGCCCGGCGCTGCGCCCGCGCGGGGGACCCGCGCCGATGCGGGACCGGCTCCGTCCGGCCGGCCGCGGCGGGCACAGTTCCACGCCGCGGCCGGGTCATCCGGGGCGCGCCGCCCCCGGAGGGGCATCGACCCGGCGTGCCAACCTTGGCAGAGGCCGGATGCGCCCCGCCCCGGCCGGGGCGGCCACAGGTCCGCGCGGGCGGAAGGAACATCGCGCGCACCGGCAGCCAGCGGGCGACGGTCCCGCGCCGAAGACTGCGCCGCCGCCGGAGGGGACCCGTCCGCCCGGCCCGGGCGCGCCGATTTCCCGCCGCGGCCGGGGATTTGTTGCCCCGGCCCCGAGACGGCGTTTGACTCGCGCGGCGGGCTTCGCTAAGGCGCAGCTTCGAAGAGACATGTTCGGCCCGCGCGCCCGATGCGCCCGGGCCTTTCGGTCCGCCGAGGACCCCGAGACGAAGGACGAACCGCGATGACCAAGCGCACCTTTCAGCCGTCGAACTACGTTCGCAAGGCCCGCCACGGCTTCCGCGCCCGCATGGCGACCAAGGCCGGCCGCAAGATCCTGAACGCCCGCCGCGCCCGCGGCCGGAAGAGCCTCAGCGCCTGATCCGGACCGGACCGCAGATGACGCCGCCGGAGGCTCCCGCACATGCGCTGGGGGCCGGTGATCCGGCGGCTTCCGCGCGTCCGGACGAGCGCCGGCGGGGCCCCCCGCTGGAGACGCTGAAGCTGCGGCGCGACTTCCTCGCCGCGGCGCGGGCGGCCCGTCAGGGAGCGCCCTCGATGCTGGTTCAGGCGCGCCGCCGCGACGACGGCAGCGACGCCGTCCGCGTCGGCTTCACCTGCTCCAAGAAGGTCGGCAACGCGGTGCGCCGCAACCGCGCCAAGCGCCGGCTGCGCGAGGCCGCGCGCGCGGTGCTCGCCCTCCAGGGGCGCCCGGGCTGGGATTACGTGCTGATCGGCCGCGCCGGCGCCACCGAGGGCCGCCCCTTCGAGGCGCTGAAGGGCGATCTGGCGACCGCTCTGCGGCGCCTGCACCGCAAATGACCCCGGCGGCGCGCGCCCTGGCCTGGCCGGTCCGCGCCTACCGGCTCCTGGCCTCGCCCTGGGTCGGCCACCATTGCCGCTACCACCCCACCTGTTCGGCCTATGCGCTCGAGGCGCTGGAGCGGCACGGCGCCGGCCGCGGCGGCTGGCTGGCGCTGCGCCGCATCCTGCGCTGCCATCCCTGGGGCGCGGCGGGCCTCGACCCGGTGCCCAGCAGCGACGGCCCCGACGCCGCAAGCGAACCGGCCGCCCGCGGGGCTGCGGACGGCCGGACCAAGACGTAGCGCGCGGCGCCTCCCTCAGGTCAGGAGGCGGGCTCGATGACCCCGCAGGCGATGCGCGAGCCGGCGCCGGCCTCGGCGCCGTAGCTGTCGGGCATCTCGTGCAGGATGAAGGCGGAGCCGTCATCGTCGAACAGCGGCGCGTCGCCGCCCTCCACCGTCAGCATGGTGCTGGTGACGTCGGCGCGCAGGTTGCCGTCGGCGCTGGCGAAGACGTTCGGCAGATCGCCCTCGTGCGGGCCGCCCTCGGCCATCAGGCCGTGGCTGGTGCCGCCGGGTGCGTAATGGTCGCCCGCCGAGGTGAAGTCGCCGGAGCATTCGCCGGTCTCGTGCACGTGGAAGCCGTGCCCGCCTTCCGGCACGCCGGTCGCGGCGAGGCTGAAGAGCAGCCCGTCCTGGGTCTCGAAGATCCGCACCTCGCCGGTCTCGGTGCCGCTCTGGTCGACCAGCACGGCCACCGCGCGCGGCGCCATCTCGCCCGCGGATTGCTCCTCGGAGGCCGGCTCTTCGGCCGGGGCCTGCTGCTCTTCTGCCGCGGCGTCCTGCGGCGCGTCCGCCGGGGCCGCCTCGGCCTCGGATGCGTCCTCGGCTGTCGTCTCCTCGGTCTCCGCCTCGGCGCCCTCGTTCTCGGCAGCCTCGCCCTCGGCGGCGTCGCCCTCGGCAGCCGCACCCTCGGCCGCGTCGCTGTCGGCGGCCTCGCCCTCAGCGGCATCGCTGTCGGCGGCCTCGCCGGCAGCCGCGTCGCTCTCGCCGGCGCTGCCGCCCTCGGCGGCCGCGTCGCCCTCGGCAGCGGCGTCGCCTTCGGCGGCCGCGTCGCCTTCGGCAGCGGCGTCACCCTCCGCAGCCGCGTCGCTGTCGCCCTCGCCCGCGTCGGTCATGGTCGCGTCGCTCTCGCCCTGTGCCTGTGCGGTGGCGCCCTCGGTGGCCGAGGTCGTCGAGGCCTCGCCCTGGCCGGCCGTGCCGCCGTCGACGCTGCTGGCGCCGTCGCGCAGCCGGGTCTCGCCTTGCACCGGCACGGTGGCGGCGCCGTCGCTCTCGGCTTCCTGGGCCTGCATCGTCTCCTCGGACATCTGCGCGCCGTGCGAATCGGCGAAGGCGGGCGCCGCAAGCGCGCTGCACAACCCGATCGCGGTCATTGTCCTGCCAAACATCGTCTGTCTCCTTCCCGACTTGTCCTTCCGGCCAACACCGGGACCGGCGCAGCCGTTCCGCCGCGCCGCGCCGCTGCGCCACTTGCCGCCGCTCCCCTGCGGGCGTATTGCAGCGGCCATGCTCGACGATGCCGACGACATTCACCCGCTGTTCCACGGCGCCCCCCGGAGCACCGAGTTCAAGAAGCTGCGCAAGCGGCTGGTGCAATCCGTGCGCGAGGCGGTGGAGCAATACGGCATGGTGGAGCGCGGCGCGCGCTGGCTGGTCTGCCTGTCGGGCGGCAAGGACAGCTACACCCTTCTGGCCATCCTGCACGAGCTGCAATGGCGCGGCCTGCTGCCGGTGGAGATCCTCGCCTGCAACCTCGACCAGGGCCAGCCGGGATTTCCGGCCACGGTGCTGCCGGCCTTCCTCGAGAAGATGGGCGTGCCGCACCGCATCGAGTACCAGGACACCTATTCGGTGGTGAAGGACAAGGTGCCGGCCGGGCGCACCTATTGCGCGCTCTGCTCGCGGCTCCGGCGCGGCCATCTCTACCGCATCGCGCGCGAGGAAGGCTGTTCGGCGGTGGTGCTCGGCCATCACCGCGACGACATCCTCGAAACCTTCTTCATGAACCTGTTCCACGGCGGCCGGCTGGCGACGATGCCGCCGAAGCTGGTCAACGAGGAGGGCGACCTCTTCGTCTACCGCCCGCTGGCGCATGTCGCCGAGGCCGATTGCGAGCGCTTCGCCCGCGCCATGGACTACCCGATCATCCCCTGCGACCTCTGCGGGTCGCAGGACGGGCTGCAGCGCCAGCAGGTCAAGCAGATCCTCGACGGCTGGGAGAAGAACAGCCCCGGCCGCCGCCAGGTGATGTTCCGCGCGCTGATGAACGCGCGGCCCTCGCACCTGCTCGACCCGGCGCTGTTCGACTTCGCCAATCTCGCCCGCCGCGCCGGCGACGCCGCGCCGGAGGCGGCGCAGTCCGCGCCGCCGCGCCTGCGTTAACGCTTCGCTCACCACCTGCGGATTAGGCTCGCCCGGTGTCCCGAGCTGCCTTCGTGGGGAGTGCCAGAATGGTCCGGTTTCTCGCGCACCGCGCCCCGCGCCGCGGCCCGGGGCGCAGCGGCGCCCGCGGTCCCGCGCCCCCGGCCGGGCCCCGGC
>NZ_JBTLRM010000028.1:0-48685 GCF_054482755.1 Roseivivax sp. CAU 1761 | reverse complement strand
GCGCCGGCGCCCGCACGCGGGCCGGCCCGGGCTCAGGCGCCGGGCGCCCGCCGCACCGCCTCGCCCACCCGGTCGATGACGAATTCCATGAACAGCCGGGTCTTCGGATCCTGCCGCCGGCGATGGGTGAACAGGCAGGCCATCTGCACCGGCTCGGGCGGGGTCTCCTGCGCCACCGGCAGCAGCCGCCCGGCATCCAGGTGGTCGGCGATCTCGAAGACCGGCTTCAGCACGATGCCGTGCCCGTCGAGCGCCCAGTCGGTCAGCACGTCGCCGTCGTCCGATTCGTAGCGCCCCTTCACCGCGAAGCGCTTCACCCCCTCCGGGGTCTGCAGCCGCCACTGGAACTCGGTGGCGCCGGGGAAGCGCAGGTTCAGGCATTCGTGCCCGTCGCGCAGCAGCGCCGCGCCCGAGGCCGGGCGGCCCCGCGCCGCGATATAGGCCGGCGCCGCCGCCAGCACCCGCGGACAATCGGCGATCTTGCGGATCCGCAGGTTGCTGTCCTCGGGCTGGCCGAGGAAGAAGGCCAGGTCGAGCCCCTCGGTGGTCAGGTCGACCTTGCGGTCGGTGAGCCTGAGCCGAAGGCTGACCTCGGGGTAGAGCGCCAGGAAATCCGGCACCAGGGGCGCGATCAGCCGCCGTCCGACGCCCAGCGGCGCCGCGACGTAGAGCGCACCGCGCGGGTTCTCGGTCAGCTCGACCACCTGCGCCTCGGCCTTCTCCACCGATTCGAGCACCTCGCAGGCGCCGCCGTAGAACGCCCGGCCCTGCTCGGTCGGGGTCAGGTTGCGGGTGGTGCGCTGGAACAGCCGCACGCCCAGATGATCCTCGAGCTGCGAGATCCGCGCCGAGGTCACCGCCGGCGAGATGCGCAGATCCCGGCCCGCCGCCGACATGCTGCCCAGTTCGTAGACGCGCACGAAGGTGCGGATGTTCTCGAGATAGGACACTGTTCCGATTTTTTTGAATGAGCTTGGATTTGTCAGGCAATACCAAAAGGCGGCGCCGCCGCATAGTCTGGCCGCCGACCATTTCGGGAGACACGCCATGTACGACCTCGCCATCATGTGGGACTGGCTGGCCTTCGCGGTGCGCTGGCTGCATGTGATCACCGCCATCGCCTGGATCGGCTCGTCCTTCTACTTCATCGCCCTCGATCTCGGGCTGAAGAAGGCCCCCGACCTGCCGCCCGGCGCGCATGGCGAGGAATGGCAGGTCCATGGCGGCGGCTTCTACCACATCCGCAAGTTCCTGGTGGCGCCCGAGCGCATGCCCGAGCACCTGGTCTGGTTCAAATGGGAAAGCTACGCGACCTGGCTCTCGGGCGCGGCGCTGCTGGCCATCGTCTACTGGGTCGGCGGCGAGCTCTACCTGATCGATGCCGGCAAGGCCGACCTCGCGCTCTGGCAGGGCATCCTGCTCTCGGCGGGCTCGCTGACCGTCGGCTGGATCGTCTACGACCTGCTCTGCAAGTCGCCGCTGGGCGAGCGCCCGACGCTGCTGATGCTGCTGCTCTTCGGCCTCCTGGTGGCGATGTCCTGGGGCTACAACCAGGTCTTCACCGGGCGCGCCGCGCTGCTGCATCTCGGCGCCTTCACCGCCACCATCATGACCGCCAACGTGTTCTTCATCATCATGCCGAACCAGCGCATCGTGGTGGCCGATCTCAAGGCCGGGCGCGTCCCCGATCCGAAATACGGCAAGATCGCCAAGCTGCGCTCGACCCACAACAACTACCTCACGCTGCCGGTCGTCTTCCTGATGCTGTCGAACCATTATCCGCTGGCCTTCGGCACCGAATACGCCTGGATCATCGCCGCGCTGGTCTTCCTGATGGGGGTCACCATCCGGCACTACTTCAACACGAAGCATGCCGGGCAGCCGGCGCCGGGCTGGACCTGGGCGGTCACCGTGGCGCTCTTCGTGGCCATCGCCTGGCTCTCCACGGTGCCCGGCGGCGACACCTGGGAGGAGGCGTCCGAGCGGCCCCTCACCGCCTACGAGACGCGCTTCGCCGAAGCCCCGGGCTTCGAGGAGGCGCATGACATCGTGATCTCGCGCTGCTCGATGTGCCACGCCCGCGAACCGGCCTGGCAGGGCATCCGCTGGGCCCCCAAGGGGGTGGTGCTGGAGACCCCGGGCGACATCGCGGGCCAGGCCCGCGAGATCTACCTGCAGGCCGGGCTCAGCCACGCCATGCCGCCTGCCAACGTCACCGACCTGGGCGCGGAGGAGCGCGCGGCGCTGGTGCGCTGGTACCGCGCCGCCGACTGATTCTGCTCCGGCGCCGGCATGCCCGCGGGACGTCACGCGGCGCCACCGGAAGCCGCCCCCGCCTGTCGGCACCGCGCGTCCGGGCCGCCGCGCCGCCGCTCCCGGGATCGCGCCGCAGGCCCCGCAGGGCCGGCGCGGGCCGGAGCGCGCGCAACCCCGGTTTCGCATGCCCCGCACAGCGCCTGTGCACCCCCTCCCCCTTGCGCGCGGGCTCTGCGGCATATTTAGGAAACCTTATGGTATTCTAAAAAGCCGGGGCTGCGCATGATCGCCTTCCTGAAAGACCCGCGGGCGCTGGCGCTGCTCTGCGCCGCGACCCTGACGATCCTGTCCAACACGGTGATCAGCCCGGCCCTGCCGGGGCTCGAGGCGAGCTTTCCCGACGATCCCAACGCTGCCTTCCTGACCCGCCTGCTGGTCACCGCGCCGAGCCTGATGGTGGCGCTGACCGCGGGGCTGGCGGGGCTCGCCGCCGACCGCTGGGGCCGCCGGCCGCTGCTGCTCACCGGGGTGACGCTCTATGCCGTCGCCGGATGCGCCGGGCTGGTGCTGCCGGACCTGACCGGCATCCTGCTGAGCCGGCTGGCGCTCGGCGTGGCGCTCGCCATGGTGATGACCGCGCAGGCGGCGCTGATCGGCGACTACTTCGCCGGCCGCGCCCGCGACCGTTTCATGGGCTTCCAGATTGGGGCGGTGAATTTCGGCGGCTTCGCCTTCATCGCGCTCGCCGGCTGGTTGGCCGGGCTGTCGCCGCGGGCGCCGTTCCTGATCTACGCCGCCGGCGCGCTGATCCTGCCCTTCCTGTGGCTGGTGATCCGCGACGTGCCGCGATCCCCGCAGCCCGCTCCCAGGGCCGCTTCCCCCGCGGCGGCGCCCGGCGATCCGCGCTGGCGCGGCACCCTCGCCGCGGTGACGCTGCTAAGCGGGCTGGGCTTCGTGCTGTTCTATCTGATGCCGACGCAGATCCCCTTCTACCTCGTCTCGCTCGGCCATGACGCGCCGGCGGTGGCGGCGCAGGTTCTGGCCATGGTGATGCTGTCGGGCGGCGTGGTGGGGCTCGCCTTCGGGCCGATCCGCGCCCGGCTGGGCCGCGGCATCACGCCGGCCCTCGGCTTTCTCGCCATGGCGGCGGGGTTCGCCACGCTGGAGGCCGGCGAGGCCGTGCCGCTGATCGCCGTCGCGGCGCTGCTGGTGGGCACCGGGTTCGGGCTCGTCATGCCGACCTTCTTCAGCCTGGCGCTGGAGATCGCCCCGCCCGAGCGCCGCGGCTTCGCCTCCGGCGCGCTGACCACGGCGATCTTTCTCGGCCAGTTCCTGTCGCCGATCCTCGCCACGCCGCTGATCGCGGCGCAGGGCTACGGCACCGGCTTCGCGGTGGCGGCGATCCTTCTGGTGGTGATGGCGGGGGTGGTCTTCGCGCTCTTCCACCGCCGCGCCGCGCCGGCGCCGCTGGCCGAGAGCACCTGACCCGAAGACGCGGGAGACGTGGCGACCCCGGCAGGATTCGAACCTGCAACCTGCCCCTTAGGAGGGGGCTGCTCTATCCAGTTGAGCCACGGGGCCGCGGCGGGCCCTGCCCGCGTCCGTCGCCTAGCAAATCGCCGCGGCAATGTCTCGCCCGTTCTGCCCGTCAGAGGGTCAGGCGGTAGAGCGCGAAGCCGTCGCGCATCTCCCCGGTGGGGGCGATGTCGCGGCCGCCCAGATCCGACAGGTGGCGCTCCGCCCCCGGCCCGGTGGCGAAGATCACGCTGGTCCCGGGCATCGGCCGGAAGCGCCAGTTGCCGTCGGCGCTGGGGGCCACGCTGCCCTTCTCGTGGATGTAGCGGACGATGACGTCGCGATTCGTGTCCGGCGCCTCGAACACCGTGGTCTCGGGGCTGGCGCCGGGGAAGCTGCCGCCGCCGCCGGCGCGGTAATTGTTCGTCGCCACGATGAACTCGGCCGCGTCCTCGACCGGCAGCCCGTCATGGCGCAGGTCGCGGATGCGCCGCGCATCGGGATTGGCGAGGCTGCCGTCGATGGCGTAGCGTGCCGGCTGGCCCAGGTCGATCTCGTAGCTGACGCCGTCGATGACGTCGAAATTGTAGGACGGGAAGTCCGGGTCGATCAGCTCCGCGTCCTGCGCGCCCGGCGTCACCTGCTGGAACAGCCCGGCCGAGCGTTCCAGCCATTCCCGCACTTCCGCGCCGGTGACCCGCACCGCGCGCACCGTGTTGGGATAGAGGTAGAGGTCGGCCACGTGCTTGATGGCGATCTCGCCCGCCGGCACG
The DNA here is from genome assembly GCF_054482755.1 of Roseivivax sp. CAU 1761. Taxonomy (NCBI): domain Bacteria; kingdom Pseudomonadati; phylum Pseudomonadota; class Alphaproteobacteria; order Rhodobacterales; family Roseobacteraceae; genus Roseivivax; species Roseivivax sp. CAU 1761. Next base: position 44,141 of record NZ_JBTLRM010000028.1, on the reverse strand, counting down.
TCGGTGTAATAGTCCGGCCCGCCGCGGCCGCCGGCCTTGAACGGCGCCGCGGCCGAGAGGATCGGCAGCGCGCCCTCGGGCGTGCCCTCGAGCATCTGCGTCAGGTACCAGGCTTGCGCCTCGGCGACGATCTGCACCGAGGGGTCGTCGGCCACCAGGGCGAAGTAGGAATGCAGCGGCACGCGGCTCTCGCCCACGCCGCGGCGGACATAGTCGAGCGTCGCCTGGTGCGCCGCCTCGGCGCTGGCCAGCACCTCCGGCACGCTCTCGACCAGCGGCGTCACCGAGCGGTCGGGGGCGCGTTCGTAGATCGGCCGCGCCGCGCTTTCGCTCGAGACCACGCGCCAGCTGCTGCCGTCGCGCTCCAGGAGCAGGTCGATGACGCCGAGATGGCTGCCCCAGAACCCGGCCATCACCGCCGGCGTGCCGGCCAGCGTGCCGGCCGCGACATCGACCTCGTCGCGGCCGGCGAAATCCTGCGACGGAAAGACCAGGTGGGAATGCCCGGTGATCACCGCGTCGAGCCCCGCGACCCGGGCCAGCGGCACCGCCGCGTTCTCCATCCCGGGCGCGTGCTCGGCGGCGCCGATGCCGGAATGGCAGAGCGCCACGACGAGGTCGGCGCCGGCCTCGCGGATCTGCGGCACCCAGGCCTCGGCGGTCTCGACGATGTCGCGCGCGGTGACCCGGCCCTCGAGATGCTGGCGGTCCCACAGCATGATCTGCGGCGGCACGAAGCCGATCACCCCGATGCGGATCGGCTGCGGCACGCCGCTGCCGTCGAGCAGCACGCGGTCGAGCATCACGTAGGGCGGCAGCAGCGTGGTGTCCTCGCGCGGGCTGTCGCCCTGCTTGCGGACCACGTTGGCCGAGACCAGCGGGAAGGTCGCGCCCTTCAGCGCCCGGTCGAGGAAGTCGAGCCCGTAATTGAACTCGTGGTTGCCGAGCGTCGCCGCCTCCACCCCGACCGCGTTCATCGCCGCGATCACCGGGTGCAGCGCGTCGCCCTCGAGCCCCTGCTCGTAGGCCACGTAATCGCCCATCGGGTTGCCCTGCAGGAAATCGCCGTTGTCGAGCAGCAGGCTGTTGCGCGCCTCGGCCCGGATCGCCCGGACATGCGCCGCGGTGCGCGCCAGTCCGACCGTGTCGGAGGTGCGGTCGGCATAGTAATCGTAGGGAAAGACGTGCACGTGCAGGTCGGTGGTGCTCATCAGGCGCAGATGCGCCTGGCCCTCGGCGGCGCGGGCCGAATAGGGGTGCAGCATCGTTGCTCCGGCGGCTCCGGCGGTGGTGGCAAGAAAACGGCGACGGGTGATCTCGGGCATGCAATCTCCTTTCCGCTCCGACCTGCCGGTCGGCGCGTATGTGATCCCGCCCGGGCCCGGCGCGCAACCCGCAGGGTGCACGAAGCCGGGCCGGCCGTGGCAGAGCCGCATTTGCGGTTTCTCGATCCGGGCGCGGCATCACGGGGGCCGGACCGAGGGACGGGCGGCATCGGGCACGCCTCCTTCGGCGGGTTCGCCGCCCCGGTCGCCGGCGCCGGCGCGGTCCCGGGAGCGCGGTCCCGGAAGCGCCGCCGCGCAGCGCCGCGCCCACCCCGCGCCCGGGATCGCGCGCGGCGCGGCCGGCCGCCTTCGTTCCGGTGCAGCCGGACAGCAGAAGGCCCGGGCGCGCACGCCCGGGCCTGGTTCGGCTGACCCTGGGAGGAGGCGGTCAGCCCTTGGAGAACTCGGGATAGGCCTCCATGCCGAGCTCCGCCATGTCGAGGCCGTTGATCTCGTCCTCTTCGGCGACGCGGATCCCGGTGGTCGCCTTCAGCACGGTCCAGACCAGCGCCGAGACCAGGAAGACGAAGCCGCCGATCGCCACGATGCCGATGATCTGCGTCACGAAGCTGGCATCGGCGGTGTAGACCGGCACCACCAGCGTGCCCCAGACCCCGGCGATCAGGTGCACCGGGATGGCGCCGACCACGTCGTCGATCTTCAGCTTGTCGAGCATCGGCACCGCGAAGACCACGATGGCACCGCCCACCGCGCCGATCCAGAGCGCCCCGAACAGCGTCGGGTCGAGCGGCCCGGCGGTGATCGAGACAAGGCCCGCCAGCGCACCGTTCAGCACCATGGTGAGGTCGGGCTTCTTGTACATCACCTGGGTCAGGATCAGCACCGCCACCGCGCCGGCCGAGGCCGCCATGTTGGTGTTGGCGAAGATCCGGCCGACATCGGTGATGTCGCCCACGGTGCCCGCCGCGAGCTGGGAGCCGCCGTTGAAGCCGAACCAGCCGAGCCACAGGATGAAGGTGCCGAGCGTCGCCAGCGCCAGGTTCGAGCCCGGCATCGGCACGGTGCGGCCGTCGCGGGTGTACTTGCCGATCCGCGGCCCGAGGATGATCGCCCCGGCCAGCGCCGCGAAGCCGCCCGCCGCATGCACCACGGTGGAGCCGGCGAAGTCCGAGAAGCCCATCTCCGACAGCCAGCCGCCGCCCCACTGCCAGGACGCCTCGATCGGGTAGATCAGGCCGGTCAGGATGACCACGAAGATCAAGAAGGGCCCGAGCTTGATGCGCTCGGCCACGGTGCCCGACACGATCGAGGCGGTGGCGCCGCAGAACATCAGCTGGAAGAAGAAGTCCGAGGCCACCGAGGCGTAGTCGAGCGCCGCGTCGGAGGCCGCGAGCCCCACCGGCTCAAGCGCCGTCGGCGCGAACAGCGCGCCGAGCCAGCCGCCAATGGTCCAGCCGTCGCCGGGATACATCAGGTTGAAGCCGACCAGCCAGTACATGATCGAGGCCAGCGAGAAGAGCGCGATGTTCTTGGTCAGCTGCATGGTGACGTTCTTCGAGCGCACCAGCCCGGCCTCGAGCATGGCAAAGCCCGCGGCCATGAAGAACACCAGGAAGCCGCCGACCAGGAACAGCAGCGTGGTGAAGATGTAGGGCGTCACGTCCGGCGCCGCCGCGGCGCTCTCTGCCGCCGCTTCGGCCTCCTGCGCCAGGCCCGGCGCGGCCAGCAGCGCCAAGGCCCCGGCCAGAGCGAGAGTATGCTTGAAGGTCATGTGTTCGGTTTCCCCTGAGAATGCGTGGATGGGCCCTGCCGGACGGTCAGAGCGCGTCATCGTCGGTCTCGCCGGTCCGCACCCGGACCGCCTGCGCCACGTCGAGCACGAAGATCTTGCCGTCGCCGATCTTGCCGGTCTTGGCGGTCGCCATCAGCGTCTCCACCACCTGGTCGGCCATCGCCGAGGTGACGGCGATCTCGAGCTTCACCTTGGGCACGAAGTTCACCGCGTATTCGGCCCCGCGATAGATCTCCGTGTGACCCGACTGCGAGCCGAACCCCTTGATCTCCGTCACCATCATGCCGCGGACGCCGATGGCGGTCAGGGCTTCGCGGACCTCCTCCAGCTTGAACGGCTTGATCGTTGCAATGATAAATTTCACCTCGGTCCCTTTCGGTTGTCCGGTTCGCGCGGGACCCGTCCGGCGCCGCGCCTCACCGCCGCAGAAGGGCCCCCGCCGGGCCGCGAGGGAAGCCGAACTGCCTCATTCGCAGGCGCCAAGTCGGACAGAATTGCACAAAATTTGCACAATCGAGACGCCGCGCCCAAATTTTGGGCGAAATGAAAAACGCGCGATGGCGGCCGGGGACGGTCCACATCGCCGCCGCGACGGACTATGTTGCGCGACAAATCACACGAGGCCGGCAGCGGAAGCAGCGGAATGAGCGACAAGCGGCAGGGAAGCGGACGGCTGGTGGCCGACCGCCGCAATTCGGGCAAGGCGAAGACGGCGCGCAGGGCCGGCCGCAAGGCGGCGCCGCCGCCCAGGCGCGGGCTGTTCGGGCGCGGGCTGTTCCGGCGCCGCGGGGGCGGCGGCGGCCGGCCGCGGCGGCCGCGCCGCGGCGGACCGATCGGCTGGCTGCAGCGGCTGTTCGGCTTCTTCGCCCGGCTGGTCTGGGTGGTGGTCAGCCGCGTCGCGCTGGTGGCCGTGCTGATCGTCGGCGGCTGGGTCGCCATGACCTATGCCACCCTGCCCGACCTGACCCGGCTGCTCGATGGCCGCGCCCAGGGCTCGGTCACGCTCTATGACCGCGACGGCCGGGTCTTCGCCTGGCGCGGCGACCAGTTCGGCGGCGCGGTGCGCGCCGACAGCGTCAGCCCGCATCTGAAGAACGCGGTGATCGCCACCGAGGACCGGCGCTTCTACTGGCATCCCGGCATCTCGCCCCGCGGCATCGCCTCGGCGATCCGCATCAACCTGCGCGAGGGCCGCGGCCCGTTCCAGGGCCATGGCGGCTCCACCATCACCCAGCAGACCGCCAAGCTGCTCTGCCTCGGCGTCGAATACGACCCCAACGAATGGGAGAGCGAACAGGCCTACGTGTCCGATTGCCGCGAGACCTCGCTGGCGCGCAAGGCCAAGGAGGCGATCTTCGCCCTCGCCATGGAGCTGAAATACTCCAAGGACGACATCCTCTCGATCTACCTCAACCGCGCCTATATGGGCGGCGGCGCCTATGGCGCCGAGGCCGCCTCGCAGCGCTATTTCAGCAAGCCCGCCTCGGCCCTCGACGCCGGCGAGGCGGCGATGCTGGCGGGCCTCCTGACCGCCCCCACGACGCTGGCGCCGACCAACGACCTCGAGCGTTCGCAGCGCCGCGCCGAACTGGTGATCGGGCTGATGGAGGAGCAAGGCCACCTGTCGCGCGCCGAGGCCGAGCAGGCCCGCGCCGACCCCGCCACGCTCTCCGAGGAGGCCGAGGAGCGGCGCGGCGGCTACTTCGCCGACTGGGTCATGGACACCCTGCCGCCCTTCGTCTCGGTCGAGAGCCGCCAGGACGTCGACATCCGCACCACCCTCGACCCGCGCATCCAGCGCGCCGCCGAGGGCGCCATGCGCGACATCTTCGAGGCCAAGGTGCGCGACGGCTCCAAGGCCCAGGCGGCGATCGTGGTGATGTCGGCCGACGGCGCCGTGCGCGCCATGGTGGGCGGTCGCAAGACCGGCGTCTCGGGGGTGTTCAACCGCGCCGCCCAGGCGCGGCGCCAGACCGGCTCGGCCTTCAAGCCCTTCGTCTATGCCGCGGCGCTCGATCTCGGCCGCTCGCCCTACGACGTGGTGGTGGACGAGCCGTTCTGCATGTCGATCCCCGGCTCCGGCGAATGGTGCCCGAAGAACTACACCCGCGACTTCGCCGGCCAGGTGACCCTGGTCGACGCGCTCAAGCGCTCGCTCAACATCCCGGCGGTGAAGGTCTCCGAGGCGACCGGGCGCGACCTCGTGGCCCAGGTGGCGACCGATTTCGGCATCGATTCGCGGGTCGTCGACACGCCGTCGGTGGCGCTCGGCGTCTCCGAGGCGACGCTGCTCGAGATGACCGGCGCCTATGCCGGCATCCTCAACGGCGGCTCCTCGGTGCGGCCCTACGGGATCAGCGAGCTGCGCATCAAGGGCGACGACGAGCCGCTGGTCGGCCAGCGCGGCGGCATGGGCGAGCGGGTGATCGGCGAACAGGCGGCGCGCGAGCTGGTCTTCATGCTGGAAAAGGTCGTCTCCGAGGGCACCGGCACCCGCGCCAGGCTCCCCGACCGCGAGGCCGCCGGCAAGACCGGCACCTCGAACGAGCAGCGCGACGCCTGGTTCGTGGGCTTCACCGCCGATTACGTCGCCGGGGTCTGGATGGGCTACGACGACAACACGCCGCTGACCGGGGTCACCGGCGGCGGGCTGCCGGCGGAGATCTGGCAGGAGACCATGCTGCGGGTGCATGAGGGGCTGGAGCCGCGGCCGCTGCCGATGACCATCCCCGAGCGGCCCGAGCCGGACTACCAGCCGGCGCCGCAATCGCAGCCGCAAGTGGCGCAGCCGCGCCAGGCGCCGCAGCCGCAGCGCCAGCCGGTGCGCGACCCGGTCGCCGATTTCGTCGGCCAGGTGCTGCGCGACATCTTCGGCAATTGACCCGGGCCGGCGCCGGACCCGGGGTGAATGGCGCGGCCTCGCCGCGCCAGAGGGGCGGCGCCCCTCGCCCGCCGGCCGGTCCGCCCGGACCGGCCGGCCAGACCGGCCGCCGCGGCAGCGGCGTCCGCCGGATCAGGCCGGGCTGAAGCGGTATTCGACATCCGAGAAGCGGTGCCGCGCGAAGCCGTAGAGAAAGCGCAGCCCCTCGGCGCCGGCGGCGACCGCGTGCTCGGCCTCGCCGGGGATGAACAGCGCCACCCCCGCGGCGATGCGGTGCGCGACGCCGTCGATCGTCACCTCGCCGTCGCCGGCCAGCCCGAAATAGAATTCCGACGGCGTGTGGCGGTGGGCGTGCAGGGTGCCCGAGGGGCCGAACTCCGCCACCCCCAGCACCAGGTCCTGGGTGCGGGTGCGGTCGGCCGAGAACAGGGTGCGCCAGCGCACCGTGCCGAAGGCCGGATCCTCGCCGCCCTCGAGCGGCGCGTGATCGGCATTGGCGATGCTCGGCAGCGCCAGCATTAGCGCCTCGGCGGCGCCGGGCTGCGACAGCATGACGGCGGGATCGGCGGCGACGGGCATGGGCGGATCCTCCCTGGCGGTGGCGACTGCGTCCCTGCTAGCGGCGCGCGGCGCCCCGGGTCGCGTCCGGAACCGACGCCCCGGCGTCGCTTTCGACCGCCGGCCCCGGCGCTCAGGCCCGGATGCGCCAGCCGGTGCGGAAGATCCACCAGATCGCGGCGAGGCAGAGCGCGGTGAAGCCGCCGATCGCCAGCAGGCTCACCGCCACCGGCACGTCGCTCAGCCCGTAGAACGACCAGCGGAAGCCCGAGACCAGGTAGACCACCGGGTTGAGCAGCGCCACCTTCTGCCAGAGCGGCGGCAGCATGGCGATCGAGTAGAAGGCGCCGCCGAGAAAGACCAGCGGCGTCACCACCAGGAGCGGCACCAGCTGCAGCTGCTCGAAATTGCCGGCCCAGATGCCGATGATGAAGCCCAGCAGCGCGAAGCTCAGGCAGGTCAGCAGCAGGAAGGCCAGCATCGCCGCCGGGTGGCGGATCTCGACATCGACAAAAAGCGCCGCGGTGACCAGGATCACCGCCCCGATGAACAGCGCCTTGGTGGCGGCGGCGCCGACATAGCCCAGCACCACCTCGAGAAAGCTGATCGGCGCCGACAGCAGCTCGTAGATCGTGCCGATGAATTTCGGGAAGTAGATGCCGAAAGAGGCATTGGAGATCGCCTGGGTGATCACCGCCAGCATCACCAGCCCCGGCACGATGAAGGCGCCGTAGCTCACCCCCTCGACGGCGTCGATGCGGCTGCCGATGGCGGCGCCGAAGACCACGAAATAGAGCGAGGTCGAGATCACCGGCGAGATGAAGCTCTGCAGGAAGGTGCGGAAGAACCGCGCCATCTCGAAGCGGTAGATTGCCCAGATCGCGGTGACGTTCATGCCGCCCCTCCCGTGCCCGCGCCGCCGCCGGCGGCGCCCGTCGATGCGCCGTCGCCGCGCACCAGCCCGACGAAGATGTCCTCGAGCGAATCCTGGCGCGTGTGCAGGTCGCGCAGCGCCACGCCGGCGCCCGACAGCGCCGCCATCAGCCGCCCGATGCCGCTGCGGCCGGCGGCGCTGTCGTAGCGGTAGACCAGCGCCCGGCCGTCGGCGCTGGGGCTGAGGTCGAACTCCTCGAGCCCCGCCGGCAGCGCCGCCAGCGGCGCGGCCAGCTCGATATGCAGGGTCTTGCGCCCGAGCCGGCGCATCAGCGGGCCCTTCTCCTCCACCAGCAGCAGCCGCCCGCCGGTGATCACCCCGATGCGGTCGGCGATCGCCTCGGCCTCCTCGATGTAATGCGTGGTCAGGATGATGGTCACGCCCTCGCGCTTCAGGTCGGCGACGATCTCCCACATGTCGCGGCGCAGTTCCACGTCGACGCCGGCGGTCGGCTCGTCGAGGAACAGCACCCGCGGATCGTGGGCCAGCGCCTTGGCGATCAGCACCCGCCGCTTCATGCCCCCCGACAGCGCGTTGATCCGGGCGCCGCGCTTGTCCCAGAGGCTGAGCCGGCGCAGGATCGCCTCGAGCCGGGCATCGTCGCGGCGGCAGCCGAACAGGCCGCGCGAGAAGCGCACCGTGTTCCACACCGTCTCGAAGGGTTCGAGGGTGATTTCCTGCGGCACCAGACCGATCAGCCGGCGCGCCGCGCGGTAGGCCGCGCCGACATCGTGCCCGCCCACCCGGATGCTGCCGCCGCTCGGCACGGCGAGGCCGCAGATGCAGGAGATCAGCGTGGTCTTGCCGGCGCCGTTGGGCCCGAGCAGTGCCAGGATCTCGCCATCCGCGATGTCGAGGTCAACATCCCGCAGCGCGGTGACGCCACCGGCATAGGTCTTCGAGACGCCGCGGATCTCGACCATCGACGCCATGTCGTCCCCTTCCTGCCGTCCCGCACGCCACCGCCCCCGGCAGCGCCGGCCGGAGAGCGTCCGCCGGAGCTAACGACGGGGCGGGCCGAAAGGCAATGCGGCGCGGCGGCTTTGCGCGCGCTCCGGGAGGTCCCGGGCCGCAAAAGCGGGTCTGCGCCCCCGGGGATCCGGCGCGCGCCGCCGGCAGCACCGCCGAGTGCCCCCGGGTCGGACCCGCCCGATGCCCGCCCGGCGCAGAGGCCGGGTCCGCGCCGCGCGGTGCGGCAGGCCCGCCCCTGCCGGCGGCGCGGATGCGGCCCCCGGCACGGCGGATCGGGCCCCGCAAGCGCGACCCTGGCCCGGGGCAATCCCGAGGTTCCCGCTTGCCCCGGCAGCCACGCGGAGGCGCGGGAGCACGGAAACACGGGGCACGGGGCACGGGGCACGGGGCACGGGGCACGGGGCACGGGGCACGGGGCACGGGGCACGGGGCACGGAATAGGGTGCGGGGAGGCGCGGAGGCGCGTCGAGCGACCTGGACGGGCGTTGAACCGGCCCGGCGACACGGCGCGTGCCGGGAGCGCCTCCGCCGGACGCGCCTCTCGTCCGGCATGGCGCCGCCGTGCAGCGAGGCGCCGCTGTGCAGCGTCGCGCCGATGTGCAGCGTGGCGCCGCCGGCGCTGCGTGGTCAGGGGCGCCGTCGGCGTTCGCGCGATTATAGGCGCCGCAGGCGCTGTGCGGTCAGGGACGCGTCACACGATGCGCGCGAGGAGCCCGCCAGGCTGGCGCCGGACCTTGCCGTCGAGCTCCAGGTCGGTGAGCGCCGGCGCGATGCTGCCCGAACAGGCGCCGAGATCGCGGATCAACTGGTCCTCGGCCAGCGGCGAGGGTCCCAGCCGGTCGAGAATGCGGCGGTGCAGGGCGGCGATCTCGCGCAGCGGCCGGGGCGCCCGAGTGCTGCCGGCGGCGCCGTCCGCGGCGCGCTCCGCGGGCGGGCCCGGCGCGGGTCGCGGCACGTCTGCCCCCAGCGCCGCGGCCGCCGGGGCGTCGGCCCCCGGCCCCGGCCGCCGGGCGGTGGCCGGCGCGGCGGGCAGTTCCATCGCCTCGATCACGTCCTGGGCGCCGCGCACCAGACGGGCGCCGTCGCGGATCAGCAGGTTGCAGCCGCCGGCGCGGGCGTCGAGCGGGTGACCGGGCACCGCCATCACCTCCCGACCCTGGTCGAGCGCCAGCCGCGCAGTGATCAGCGAGCCCGACTTGGCCGCGGCCTCCACCACCACGACGGCGCGGGCGAGGCCCGAGATGATGCGGTTGCGGCGCGGGAAGTGCCGGGCCTGGGGCTGCAGGCCCATCGGCTGTTCCGAGAGCCGGACGCCGCCGGCGGCGACGATGTCCTGGGCCAGCTGCGCGTTCTCGGCCGGGTAGAGCACGTCGACGCCGCCGGCCAGCACCGCCGCGGTGCCGCTGCCGAGGCTCGCGGCATGGGCCGCCGCGTCGATGCCGCGGGCCAGCCCGGAGACGGTGACGCAGCCGGCGCCGCCGAGATCGCGGGCCAGGGCGCGGGCCATCCGGGTGCCGAGCGAGGAGGCGTTGCGCGCCCCCACCACCGCCACCAGCGGACGCGAGAGCAGGGCCGTCTCGCCCACCGCCCAGAGGATCGGCGGCGCGTCGTCGAGACCGAGCAGTGCGGCGGGATAGGCGGCATCGCCGCGGCAGATCATCCGCGCCCGGGCATGCCGGGCGGCGCGGATCTCCGCCGCCACCACGGCTTCGGGGCAGATGCGGTACTCCGCCACGCCGGCCGCCCGGGCCACGCCGGGCAAGGCCTCGAGCGCCGCCTGGGCGCTGCCATGTGCCGCCATCAGGCGGTAGAAGGTGGCGATCCCCACGCGGCGGCAGCGCAAGAGACGGAGCCAGGACAGACGATCCTCTTCCGTGGTGGGTGGGAGTAGGGGGTGAGTGGAAGAAGTGTCATCTTCGATCATGCGTCCCGGCCCCGTCGCTTGCCGGGACAGGTCTAGCGCCCGCAGGGTTAACGCCGGCTGAATCTTGCCGCGACTTTTAACAACAAATCGCCGCCCGGCCGTTCATCCGTCACGCCTGCGCCCCGCCGACGGTCAGCCCGCCGATCAGCACCGAGGGCTGGCCCACCCCGACCGGCACCCATTGCCCCTGCTTGCCGCAATTGCCCATGCCGGGATCGAGCGCCATGTCGTCGGCGAGCCCGCGGATCTGCATCAGCGCGGTGGCGCCGTCGCCGATCAGCGTGGCGCCCTTGACCGGCGCGCCGATCTGGCCGTTCTTCACCCGGTAGGCCTCGGTGCAGGAGAACACGAACTTGCCGTTGGTGATGTCGACCTGGCCGCCGCCGAAGCCCACCGCGTAGATGCCGTCCCGCAGCTCCGCCACCAGATCCTCGCGCTTCGCCGTGCCGCCTAGCATGTAGGTGTTGGTCATCCGCGGCATCGGGATATGCGCGTAGCTCTCGCGGCGGCCATTGCCGGTTGGCGCCACCCCCATCAGCCGGGCATTCTGCCGGTCCTGCATGTAGCCCACCAGGATGCCGTCCTCGATCAGCACGTTGCGCGCCGAGGGCGTGCCCTCGTCGTCGATGGTCAGCGAGCCGCGGCGGTCGGGAATCGTGCCGTCGTCGAGCACCGTGACCCCGGGCGCGGCGACGCGCTGGCCCATCAGCCCGGCAAAGGCCGAGCTGCCCTTGCGGTTGAAATCGCCCTCGAGCCCGTGGCCCACCGCCTCGTGCAGCAGGATGCCGGGCCAGCCGGGGCCGAGCACGATGTCGAAGACGCCGGCCGGCGCCGGCTCGGCGCGCAGGTTGACCAGCGCGATGCGCAGCGCCTCGCGCGCCTTGCCCTGCCAGTCGGCGGGATCGAGCAGCCCGTCGAGCCCGACCCGGCCGCCGCCGCCGGCCGAGCCGCTCTCACGCCGACCGTTCTCCTCGACGATGACGCTGACGTTGAGCCGGGTCATCGGCCTTGTGTCGGTGACCAGCGAATCGTCGGCGCGCAGGATCGCCACCTCCTGCAGCGAGGCCGCGACCGAGGCGGTGACCTGCACCACCCGGGGATCGAGGTCGCGCAGGAAGGCGTCGATCTCGGCCAGGGTCTCGACCTTGGCGGCGAAGGGCCGGCCGGCGATCGGGTCGGCATCGCTGTAGAGCACGCGGTTGGTGCGCGCAGGCCCCGGCGCCATCGCGCCGCCGCCATCGCCCACCGCCAGCCGCGCGGTCTCGCCGGCGCGCTTCAGCGCGCGTTCGCTGATCTCGGTGGCATGGGCATAGCCCGCCACCTCGCCGCGCACCGCCCGCAGGCCGAATCCCTCGCTGGCATCGTAGCTTGCGGTCTTGACCCGGCCGTCGTCGAACAGCACCCCCTCGGACCGCTTGCGCTCCAGGAACAGCTCGCCGTCCTCGGCGCCCGCCAGGGTCTCGCGCAGCCGCGCCAGCGCCGCGGCGCGGTCCAGATGGGTCTCGAAGGGGCGGAAGGGCGCGTCGGTCATGCAGGGCTCCGGGCTGGCAAGGCGTATGGGCGGACAGCGCGGCAGACGGCGCCGCGACGGCAGGCGGCGAGCGTCCGTTTGCCGCAAGCCTTGGTTCTTTATCTGGTCCCGAGAATATGGTTAGACGCAGCGACAACTCAACGGGGGGATCCGTGCGCCGCGAGACCAGCGCCGCCCGAGCCATCCCGGTTCGATGACTGACGGAACGGATCAGGGTAGACCATGCGATTGATGACCATGCTGACCGGGCTCCTCGCCGCCTTCACGGCGCCGGCCCTCGCACAGGAGACAGGCGACCTTCCGGTGATCGGCGCGCCCACCGACGGCGCCATCGGCTTCCAGCCCGCGGCCACCGACCTCGCCCGCGACATCCACTGGCTCGACGGCATGGTCAACGTGATCATGTTCGGCATCGTGATCCTGGTCACGGCGCTGATCGTCTGGTGCATCGTCGCCTATAGCCGCCGCAAGAACCCCAACCCCAAGGCCTTCACCCACAACACCCCGGTGGAGATCGCCTGGACCGTCGGGCCGATCCTGATCCTGGTCTTCATCGGGGCGTTCTCGCTGCCGGTGCTGTTCAACCAGCAGGAAATCCCCGAGGGCGACGTCTACATCAAGGCGACCGGCTACCAGTGGTACTGGGGCTACGAGTACCTCGACGAGGACTTCGCCTATGACAGCTACATGATCGGCGCGCCCGCCACCGGCGGCAACAACATGCGCACCGAGGAGGTCGAGGCGCAGCTGATCGAGGCCGGCTACCAGCCCGAGCATTTCGGCCTCGCCACCGACACCGCGGTCGTGGTGCCGGTCGGCGCCACCGTGGTCATGCAGATCACCGGCGGCGACGTGATCCATTCCTGGACCATCCCGGCCTTCGGCGTGAAGCAGGACGGGGTGCCCGGCCGCCTTGCCGAGCTGTGGTTCGAGGCCGACCGCGAAGGCGTCTATTTCGGCCAGTGCTCCGAGCTCTGCGGGATCGCGCATGCCTACATGCCGATCACCGTCAAGGTGGTGAGCCAGGAGGCCTACGACACCTGGATCGCGGAAATGAAGGAGGAGTGGGGCTGAGCCCCGCTGCCTGACGCGACCCGGCGGGGGCGCCCTGCGCGGCCCCGCCCTGCCCTTCCCGCCTTAGGACAGAAGCCATGAGCGACGTCACCATGCAGAGCCCGGTCGAGAGCGACGCCCAGTTCGGCGATTACTTCGCGCTCCTGAAACCGCGGGTGATGACGCTCGTGGTGTTCACCGCACTGGTGGGCCTGCTGGCCGCGCCGGTGCCGGTGCATCCCTTCGTGGCGTTCTGCGCCATCCTGTTCATCGCCATCGGCGGCGGCGCCTCGGGCGCGCTAAACATGTGGTGGGACGCCGACATCGATGCGGTGATGCGCCGCACCGCGCGCCGGCCGATCCCCTCCGGCCGGGTCACCCCCGAGGAGGCGCGCGGCCTCGGCCTCGCCCTGTCGGGCTTCTCGGTGGTCTTTCTCGGCCTCGCGACCAACTGGGTCGCGGCCGGGCTGCTGGCCTTCACCATCTTCTTCTACGTCGTCGTCTACACCATGTGGCTGAAGCGGGCGACGCCGCAGAACATCGTCATCGGCGGCGCCGCCGGCGCCTTCCCCCCGATGATCGGCTGGGCCGCCGCCACCGGCACCGTGTCGGTCGAATCGGTGCTGATGTTCGGCCTGACCTTCCTCTGGACGCCGCCGCATTTCTGGGCGCTGGCGCTGTTCATGCGCTCCGATTACGACGATGCCGGCGTGCCGATGCTGACCGTCACGCATGGCCGCCGGGCCACCCGGGCGCATATCCTGGCCTACACGCTGATCCTCGCCGCCTTCGCGCTGGCGATCGGCTTCACCGCCGCCGGCGGACCCCTCTACCTCGCCGTGGCCTTGGTGCTGAACGCGCTCTTCCTCAAGGGCGCCTGGACCATCTGGCGGCGCGACGAGAGCGATGCCGAGGCCGACAATTTCGCGCCCGAGCGCCGCTTCTTCAGGCTGTCGCTGCTCTACCTCTTCGCGCATTTCGGCGCCCTGCTGGTCGAGGCCGGTCTCGACCGCGCCGGCATCCTGTGGGGGGCGGCATGAGCCTGCGCCCGACGCACGAGCTGCACAAGCGCCGCTTCGGCCGCAATCTCGGCCTGGCGCTGGTGCTGGGCGGGCTGATCGCGATCGTCTTCGGCCTGACCTATGTCAAGATCACCCGCGGCGACTACGAGCCGCCGCGCGCCGGGACCTCGGTCGAGGAGACGCAGTGATGGCGATGGATCCGAAGACACGCACCGTGGCCGCGCTGGGCGGCGTCGTGGTGTTCATGGGCGCGATGGCCTGGGCCTCGATCCCGCTCTACAACTGGTTCTGCGCGGTGACCGGCTACGGCGGCACCACCAACACCGCCGAGGCCGCCTCGGACGTGGTGCTCGACCGCGAGATCACCGTGCGCTTCGACGCCAATGTCGAGGCCGGCATGCCCTGGGAGTTCCGCCCGGTCGAGCGCGAGATGACGCTGAAGATCGGCCAGGACGGGCTGGCCTATTACGAGGCCTACAACCCCACCGACCGCCCGGTCGCAGGCCAGGCGGGCTACAATGTCGCGCCCTTCGTGGCCGGCTCCTACTTCACCAAGGTGCAGTGCTTCTGCTTCACCGAACAGGTGCTGCAGCCCGGCGAACGGGTCGAGATGCCGGTCTACTTCTACGTCGACCCGGCCATCGTCGAGGACCGCGACGCCAAGCACACCAACGTGATCACCCTGTCCTACACCTTCTACGAGATCGACCTGCCCGAGGACGTCGCGCAGGCCGCCCCCGACACCGACGCAGCGGCCCCGGCCGCCCCGGAAACCTCCGTGAACTGACGCCTGCAGCGAGGGACCAGACCAATGGCGCATGCAAAGAACCACGACTACCACATCCTGAACCCCTCCATCTGGCCCTTCATCGGCGCCGTCTCGGGCTTCGTCATGCTCTTCGGCGCTGTGCTGTGGATGAAGGAGATGGGGCCGTGGATGTTCCTCATCGGCCTCGTCGGCGTGCTCTACACCATGTACGCCTGGTGGGCCGAGGTGATCCAGGAAAGCAAGGCCGGCGATCACACCCCGGTGGTGCAGATCGGCCTGCGCTACGGCTTCATCCTGTTCATCATGTCCGAGGTGATGTTCTTCTTCGCCTGGTTCTGGTCGTTCTTCAAGCACGCCATGTACCCGATGGGCCCCGAGAGCCCGGCGGTCGACGGCGTCTGGCCGCCGGCCGGGATCGAGACCTTCGACCCCTGGCACCTGCCGCTGATCAACACCCTGATCCTGCTCTGCTCGGGCGCCGCGGCGACCTGGGCGCACCACGCGCTGGTGCACGAGAACAACCGCAAGGACATGAAGTGGGGCCTGATCCTAGCGATCGGCCTGGGCGTGCTCTTCACCTTCTTCCAGGCCTACGAGTACACCCACGCCGCCTTCGGCTTCTCGGGCAACATCTACGGCGCCAACTTCTTCATGGCGACCGGCTTCCACGGCGCGCACGTGATCATCGGCACGATCTTCCTGTTCGTCTGCCTGCTGCGGCTGATGCGCGGCCACTTCACCCCGGAGAAGCACGTGGGCTTCGAGGCGGCGGCCTGGTACTGGCACTTCGTCGACGTGGTCTGGCTGTTCCTCTTCGCCGCGGTCTACATCTGGGGCGGCTGAGCCCCGGCCCGCGGCCCGACCGGAAATCCGCAAGCGCCCGCCCCTCCCGGCGGGCGCTTTCGCGTTAAGGGGGCTTGGTCGCGCGCGGCCGGCGATATGCGGCGGCCGGCGGCCTTTGCTGCGCGCGGGGGCCCCGCGCCCCGCGTGGCTCTCGTGCCAGGAAGCAGCCACGGGCACCAGCTTCGGGCAAGACCACCAAGGGCCTCCCGCGGCACCGCCCGCGTTATTTTGCCAGCCAAAGTGGCCGGCCCTCCGCGGTGCAGAGCGGAGCCGCGCAGCGACGGGCCGCGGCGCGGCGAGCCTGCCCGCAGAATCCCTTGGTTTATCCAACCAAGTCCGAAGTAGTTCTAAGCTGCGCGCCCAGCCCCACCAGATCGCCGGGCCCGGGTGCGGCCCGGCGATGCGCGGCGGCCTGCGGCCTTTGCTCCGCGTGGCTCCTTCCCCTGGAGGTGACCAAGGGCACCAGCTTCGAACGCCACCAGCAAGGGACTCTTGCGGCACTGGGCAGGTCATGTTGCAAGCGCACGGGGCCGACCCTTTACATTGCAGAGAGAAGCCGCGCAGCGTCGGGCCGCGGCGCGGCGATCCCGACCAGGGAATCCCTGGGTTGATCCCGGCCAGGTCCGAAGACGCTCGAAGCTGAATGCCAAACCCAACCAGATCGCCGGGCCGGGGGGCGGCCCGGCGATGCGCGGCGGCCTGCGGCCTTGATTCCGCGCTTGGTGTTTCGCGCCGTGCCGTCCGCTCCGGGGGAAGCCACCAAGCGACATGCGACAACCCGGGTCACCGGCCCGCGCAACCGGCCCGGCCACCGGGTCACCGGCCCACGCGACCACCCCGGCCAACGGGCGCGACAAGCCCGGCCCTGCGGCGTTTCCGGTTGAACCGCCCCCCCGAGGAACGATAAAGCGACACAGCCCCGCATCACGCGGGATCGACCGCTGGCAGAGGCCCCGGACGCCGCATTCATGACCCGCCATTTCGCCCCGCTCACCATCGGCCTCGTCGGCGCCGCGATCCTTGTCGCGCTGGGCCTCTGGCAGGTGCAGCGTCTGGACTGGAAACGCGGCATCCTCTCGGAAATCGAGACCACGATCGCCGGCGCGCCGCAGCCCCTGCCGGAGACGCCGGATGCCGGGGCGCACCGCTTCCTGCCGGTGGCGGTCGCGGGCGAGATCGGCGCGGGCGAGCTGCACGTGCTCGTCAGCCGCAAGCTGGTCGGCGCCGGATACCGCATCATCGCGCCCTTCGAGACCGAGGCGGGCCGCCGCATCCTGATCGACCGCGGCTTCGTGCCGACCGAGGACAAGGCGGCCGACCGGCCCGCCGGACCGGCCCGGCTCGAGGGCAACCTGCACTGGCCCGCCGAACGCTCCGACTTCACGCCCGAGAACGATCGGGATGGCAACATCTGGTTCGCCCGGGAGGTGCCGGTGATGGCCGAGGCGCTGGACACCGAGCCGGTGCTCCTGGTGGTGCGCGAGGCGGCGCCCGGGGCGCCGGGCATCACGCCGCTGCCGGTCTCCGCCGAAGGCATTCCCAACGATCATCTGCAATACGCGATCACCTGGTTCTCGCTGGCGGTGCTCTGGCTCGCCATGACGGGGCTGTGGCTGGCCCGCGGCCGCATCGCGAAGAAAGGCAACGGCCCATGATGTACGTCTCCACCAGGGGCCAGGCCCCGGCGCTCAGCTTCGAGGAGGCGATGCTGTCGGGCCTCGCCCGCGACGGCGGCCTCTACGTGCCCGAGACCGTGCCGCACTGGTCGGCGGACGAGATCCGCGCCCTGCACGGGCTGTCCTACGAGGAGGTGGCGTTCCGCGTCATGCGCCCCTTCACCGGCGGGCTGATCCCCGAGGCGACCTTCGGCGACCTGATCGGAAAGGCCTATGCCGGCTTCGGCCATGCGGCCCGCGCGCCGCTCAAGCAGCTGGCGCCGGGGCATTTCCTCTGCGAGCTGTTCCACGGCCCGACCCTGGCCTTCAAGGACTTCGCGATGCAGCTGATCGGCCAGCTCTTCGAGGAGGCGCTGACCCGCCGCGGCGAGCGCGTGACCATCGTCGGCGCGACCTCGGGCGATACCGGCTCGGCGGCGATCGAGGCGTTCCGCGGGCTCGACGCGGTCGACGTCTTCATCCTCTACCCGCATGGCCGGGTCTCCGAGGTGCAGCGCCGGCAGATGACCACGCCGGCCGAGGCCAATGTCCACGCGCTGGCCATCGACGGCCATTTCGACGACGCCCAGGCGCGGCTCAAGGACATGTTCAACGACTTCGGCTTCCGCGACGAGGTCCGGCTGGCCGGCGTGAACTCGATCAACTGGGCACGGGTTCTGGCCCAGGTGGTCTACTACTTCACCTCCGCGGTGGCGCTCGGCGCGCCGGACCGCAAGGTCAGCTTCACCGTGCCGACGGGCAATTTCGGCGACATCTTCGCCGGCTACATCGCCCGCCGCATGGGCCTGCCGATCGAGCGGCTGGTGATCGCCACCAACCAGAACGACATCCTGCACCGGGCGATGCGTTCCGGCGACTACCGCATGGACGCGGTCGCGCCGTCGATCTCGCCCTCGATGGACATCCAGGTCAGCTCGAACTTCGAGCGCGCGCTGTTCGACGCCTATGGCCGCGACGGCGCCGCCGTGGCGCAGCTCATGGACGAGCTGAAAGCCGGCGGCTTCCGGGTCAGCCAGGGCGCGCTGCAGGCGCTGCGCGAGGTCTTCGCCTCGGGCCGCGCCAGCGAGGCCGAGACCTCGGAGACCATCGCCCGGATCCGCGCCGAGACCGGCGAGCTGCTCTGCCCGCACAGCGCCGTGGGCGTCAAGGTCGCCGACGAGCTGCGCGATCCGGCGGTGCCCATGGTGACGCTCGCCACCGCCCACCCGGCCAAGTTCCCCGACGCGGTGGAGGCCGCCACCGGCCTCCGCCCCGGCCTGCCGCCGCGCATGGCCGACCTCTTCGACCGCGAGGAGCGCATCACCCGCGCCCCCAACGACCTCGCCAAACTCGAACAGATCATCAAGGACCGAATCCGCACGTGACCGTCCAGACCGCCACCCTCTCCAACGGCTTCCGCATCGTCACCGAGCGCATGCCGGGCCTGAAATCCGCCGCCCTCGGCATCTGGGTCTCCGCCGGCGGCCGCCACGAGCGGCCCGAGCAGAACGGCGTCGCCCATTTCCTCGAACACATGGCCTTCAAGGGCACCGCGACCCGCTCGGCGCTGAAGATCGCCGAGGAGATCGAGGATGTCGGCGGCTACATCAACGCCTATACCTCGCGCGAGGTGACGGCCTATTACGCCCGCGTGCTGGCCGCCGATACCGGCCTGGCGCTCGACGTCATCGCCGACATCCTGCGCAACCCGGTCTTCGACCCGAAGGAGATCGAGACCGAGCGCCACGTCATCCTCCAGGAGATCGGCCAGAGCCAGGACACGCCGGACGACATCATCTTCGACTGGCTGCAGGAACGCGCCTATCCCGACCAGCCGCTGGGCCGCGCCATCCTCGGCGAGGCGCACCGCGTCACCGGCTTTTCGCGCGACGACCTCGCGGGCTTCGTCGAGGAGCATTACGGCCCCGACCAGATGATCCTGTCGGCCGCCGGCGCGGTCGATCACGACGCCATCGTGCGCCAGGCCGAGGCGCTGTTCGGCGACCTTGCGCCGCGGCGCGCCGACAGCGCCCTGCCGGCGCGCTTCCGGGGCGGCGAGTACCGCAAGCAGAAGAAGCTCGAACAGGCGCATCTGGCGCTGGCCTTCGAGGGGCCGGGCTACCGCGACGACGCGTTCTACGCCGCGCAGATCTACTCGACCGCGCTGGGCGGCGGCATGTCCTCGCGGCTGTTCCAGGAGATCCGCGAGAAGCGCGGCCTGTGCTACACCATCTTCGCCCAGTCCGGGGCCTATGCCGATACCGGCATGACGACGATCTATGCCGGCACCTCGGGCGACGAGGTCGCCGACCTGGCGCGCATCACCGTGGACGAGATGAAGCGCGCCGCCGAGGACATGAGCGAGGCCGAGATCGCCCGCGCCCGGGCGCAGATGAAGGCCGGGCTGCTGATGGGGCTGGAAAGCCCCTCGGCCCGGGCCGAGCGGGCCGCGCGGATGATCCAGATCTGGGACCGGGTGCCGAGCCTCGAGGACACCGTGGCGCGGATCGACGCGGTGACCGCCGCGGATGTCCGCGGCTTCGCCGCCCGCACCGTGGCCGAGGCGCCGGCGGCGCTGGCGCTCTACGGCCCGGTCCGCGGCGCCCCCGACCTGGCTGCGCTCAACGCCCGCCGGGCGGCCTGACATGCTGGGGCTGAGGCCGCGCCTGAGGCTCGAGACCGAGCGTCTCACGCTGCGGCCGCCCCTGCACAGCGACTACGCGTCCTGGACCTCGCTCAGGGCCGCCTCGGAGGGCTTCCTGAAGCCCTGGGAGCCCAGCTGGGCCGCCGATCACCTGACCCGCCGAGCCTTCACCAACCGGGTCTACTGGGCCAACCGCGCCATCGCCCAGGGCACCGCGGTGCCGGTCTTCCTGATCCGCCGCGCCGACGAGCGGCTGATCGGTGCCATCACGCTCGACAACATCCGCCGCGGCCCGGCGCAGGCGGCGACGCTGGGCTACTGGATCGGCGCCCCCTTCGCGCGGCAGGGCTACATGCTGGAGGCGATCGGCGCGATGGTGCACCACGCCTTCGGGCGGCTCGACCTGAGCCGGGTCGAGGCCGCCTGCCTGCCCGAGAACGTCGCCTCGCGCAGCCTGCTGGAACGCTCCGGCTTCAAGTACGAGGGCGTGGCGCAGAGCTACCTGCAGATCAACGGCCGCTGGCGCACCCACGTGCTCTACGCCGCGCTGCGTCTCGACCGGCGCGGCCGCACCCAGGTCGGCTGACGGCTCCCCGGCTCGTCCCGCCCCGCGCGGCGGCGATCTGGCCGCATCGCCCGGCGCGGCCGGGGCGCTCCGGCGCATGCACGAAGTCGTGATGGCCGCCCTCCGCCCCGGCCTTGCTAGCCTGCGGCCAGCCCGGAGGTTCCCCATGCATCTGCCGACACGCCTCGTCGCCCTGATCGCGCTGCTCGCCCCGATCTTCGCCGCACCGCTCCACGCGCAGGAGACACGCCGCCCCAGCCACTGCATCGCGGTGGCCGAGGCGCCGCCGCCGGCGCGCCTGCACCGCGCCTCCTGGTCCGATCCCCTGCCGGCCCACACCGCGCGCATCCACTACATCCAGCACGCCTCCTTCCTGATCCAGAGCCCCGGCGGGGTGAACGCGGTGACCGATTTCACCGGCTTCATCGGCACCACCGCGATGATCCCCGACGCGGTGACGATGAACCACGCCCACAGCACCCACTGGACCCCGGTTCCCGACCCGGCGATCCCGCATGTCCTGCCCGGTTGGGGCGAGGTCTTCGGCGAAGGCATCAGCCATCACCGGGAGGTCGGCGACATGCTGATCCGCAACGTCTCGACCGACATCCGCTCGGCCTATGGCGGGGTCGAGCCGCGCGGCAATTCGATCTTCGTCTTCGAGGTGGCGGGACTCTGCATCGTGCATCTCGGCCATCTCCACCACGAGCCCGACGCCGCGCAATACGCCGCGCTGGGCCGTGCCGACGTGCTGATGGTGCCGGTGGATGGCGGTTTCACCATGGCGCGCGAGGCGATGATCCGGGTGGTCGACCGGCTGCAGGCCACGATGGTGATCCCGATGCACTGGTTCTCGACCGCGGCGCTGGAGGATTTCCTCGCCGGCATGCCGGAACGCTGGGCCATCAACCGGGCCGAGGGCGCGGCCTTCGAGCTGTCGCTGGCGACGCTGCCGGCCCGGCCCACCGTGCTGGTCCTGTCGCCCGAGCGGCTGCGCGATCCCCTGCCCTGACCCGCGCCGGGCCCGCATCGGGGCGCCGGAGGGCGGGCGCGGTGGGCCCGCCCCGGCGGTCCTGACGCCCAGACGCTCGGCCGCGCCTGCAGGCCTAGCGCAGGGAGAAGCCGCGGTGGGGACGGCGTTCGGCGCGGCATCCCCCGGCCGGGCACCGCGATTTGCGGTGCCGGCGCTGTTGTCGCTTCGGGAATACGGGGCGGACCGCCTCCGGTGCCCCCGGTGCGAGGTGAACCCGGGTGCGAACGTGTTCGGGCCGCGTCCGGGGCGGCGCACCCCGGGTCCCGGTGCCGGCCACCCCTTGCATCACGCACCGCGGCGCGCGCCACCGCTGGCGGGTGGACCGCTCTCAAGACGCGGGAGGAAGACCCTTGAAGCGGGCGCCTCCTTACCGCAGCTTCGTCAAGCCCCGAGAGGGGAGCGCTGACTCCAAGGCCCCGCACCCACTACCCCACGCACGCCGACGCGCCCGATCGGGGACGCCTGCGCCGCGCGGCGGCCGGCTTACTGGCCGGGCGCGGGGTCGAGCCCGGTGGGCTTGCCCACCACCACGAAAGTCAGGTCGTCGGGCTGCAGAAGCTCGCCCGCCACCCGCTTCACGTCCTCCCGGGTCACCGCCTCGACCATGGCGTTGCGCTCGGTCACGTAGCTCGTGGGCAGCCCCTGGATCTGCATGCCGACGAGGATGTTGGCGATCGCCGAATTGCCGTCGAAGCGCAGCGGGTAGGCCCCGGTGAGGTAGGTCTTGGCCGCGTCGAGCTCCTCCTGGGTGACGCCCTCCTCGGCCAGCCGGGCCCATTCGTCGCGGATCACCCCGATCGCCTCGGCGATGCGGTCATTGGCGGAGGAGACGCGGCCCATGATGAGGTCGGCATGGTCGCGGCTGGCGAGGTAGGAATAGACCCCGTAGGTCAGGCCGCGCTTCTCGCGCACCTCCTCCATCAGCCGGGCCTCGAAGCCGCCGCCGCCGAGGATCTGGTTCATCACGTAGGCCGCGAAGAAGTCCGGATCGTCGCGGTCGATGCCCTCATGCGCGAAGATCGCCACCGATTGCGGGGTGTCGAATTCCACCACCTCGACGCCGCCGGCGGCGCGCACCTGGGCCTCCTCGGGCAGCGCGGCGCCGGTCTCCGGCAGGTCGGCCATCAGGGTGTCGATGAGATCGCCCAGCTCCGCAGCCGAGATGTCGCCGGCGGCGCCGATGAACACGCGGTCGCGGGCCAGGGCGGCGCGGTGCGCGGCGCGGATGTCGTCGACGGTGAGGTCGCTCACGGTCTCGACCGTGCCGGAGACCGGGCGGGCATAGGGATGGTCGCCGAACAACAGTTCTGACGAGCGCCGTTCGGCGATGTCGTCGGGGTCGTTCAGCGACGAGCGGATGCCCGACAGGACCTGGCCACGGACCCGTTCCACCGCCGTCTCGTCGAAGCGCGGCTCGGCCAGGGCGTCGCGCAGCAGCGCCACCGCCTCGTCGCGGTTCTCGGTGAGGAAGCGCGCCGAGACCGAGACCGAATCGTAGCCGGCATCGAAGGAGAAGGACGCGGCGAGGTCTTCCTGCGCCGCGGCATAAGCGCGTGCGTCGCGGTCCGCGGCGCCCTCCTCGAGCAGGCCGACCATGAGGTTTGTCACCCCGGTCTTGCCCGCGGGGTCGAGCGACACGCCGCCCTCGAAGCGGATCTCGAGCGCCACGAAGGGGATCGACGGCTCCTCGACCAGCCAGGCCTCGTAGCCGTCCTCGGTGGTGACTTCCTGGATGTCGATCTCGGCGTGAAGCGGGGCCGCGGCCAGCAGGCCCGCGGCGACGAGGGGCAGCAGGGCAGGCTTCATCGCGCCGCCTCGGCCGAGATCGGCGCCGCCGGGGCCTTGGCCGCCTCGGGCGCTTCGGACATCGGCACGGCGGCGGGGCCGGCCTCCTCCTCGGCCATCACCCAGCCGGTGACCGAGGCCTCCGGCACCAGCACCTCCCGCGCGGCGGCGAGGATGTCCTCCTCGGTCACCGCCTGCAGGGCCTCCGGCCAGGCGCGCACATCCTCGACGGTCAGGCCGCTGGTCAGGGCCGCGCCGTAGCGCCGCGCCAGGCCATCGGTGTTGTCGAGTTCGTAGACCTGGCTGGCCTTGAGCTGGAACTTGATGCGCGCCAGGTGCTCCTGATCGACGCCCTCCTCGAGGAAGTCGCGCAGCACGCGGTCGAGCTCGTCCTCGACGGCGCGCAGGCTGACGCCCTCGGCCGGCACCGCGACCAGTCCGAACACCGTGTCGTCGAGCGAGGTCGGGTCGTAGAAGGCCGAGGTGTAGACCGCGGCCGGCGTCTCGAATTGCAGCTCGCGGGTCAGCACCGAGGTCTGGCCGCCGCCCAGGAGCTGCGACAGGATCACCAGCGCCGCGGCCTTGTCCTGGGCCCCGGCATCGCGCTCCGGCGCGGCGTAGCTGCGCAGTAGGTAGGGCTGGGCCACGCGGGGGTCGCGGAAGGTGATGCGACGCTCGGCGCGGTGCGGCGGCTCCTGCGGGCGCACCCGCTCGACGATCTCGGAATTGGCGGGGATGGCGCCGTAATGCTCCTCCGCGAGGTCGCGGACCGCCTCCGGCGTGACGTCCCCCGCCACCACGAGAACCGCGTTGTTGGGCGCGTAATTCGCCTCGTAAAACTCCAGCGCCGCCTCGAGGTCGAGCGCCTCGATCTCGTGGCGCCAGCCGATCACCGGGTTGGCGTAGGGATGGTTGCGGTAGAGCGCGGCCGAGCGCTCCTCGTTGAACAGCGCGCCGGGCTCGTTCTCGGTGCGCTGGTTGCGCTCCTCGAGGATGACGTTGCGCTCGGTCGCGATGTCCTCCTCGGTGAGGCGCAGGTTGACCATGCGGTCGGCTTCCATCGCCATCATCGTGTCGAGCCGGTCGGCGGCGACGCGCTGGAAATACGCCGTCTGATCCTGGCTGGTGAAGGCGTTGTCGGAGCCGCCATTGGCCGCCACGACGCGGCTGAACTCGCCCGGTTCGAGCGTGTCGGTGCCCTTGAAGAGCAGGTGCTCCAGGAAATGAGCGACCCCGGAATCGCCGGCCGGCTCGTCGGCGGCGCCGGCC
Organism: Roseivivax sp. CAU 1761; assembly: GCF_054482755.1. Lineage (NCBI taxonomy): Bacteria > Pseudomonadati > Pseudomonadota > Alphaproteobacteria > Rhodobacterales > Roseobacteraceae > Roseivivax > Roseivivax sp. CAU 1761. The sequence goes on along the minus strand of NZ_JBTLRM010000028.1, from coordinate 19,625 downwards.
TTGTACCAGACCATGTGGGTCACCACGGGGGCGCGGTGGTTTTCGATCACCACCACGTCCATGCCATTGTCCAGCGTGAACGTCGTCACGAGGTCATCGACGCTTTGAGCGCCGGCGGACACAGCGGCAGGAAGGGCGAGAGTCACGGTGGCGGCAAGCGCCGTCGCCAGTCTCGTCATGCAGAACAACCTCCTCCAAGGGCTGCTGTAGAAAATACCGCAACCCCCCTGCCATTCAAGGAGCTTGACACAATTGTAAGGAAAAGTGGCGAATTCCGGCCGGACCGGAAACGGCGGCCCCGGAACCACCGCCCGTGCGCCGGGTTCAGCGCCCCGGAGGCGGCGCCGACGGGGTGCGGACGTTGCTGCCGGGGCGCCGCACGCCGTCCAGCACGCGCTCGCCGTCGAGGCTCTGGCGGCGATAGGCGCGGTTGTATTCGTCGTTGCGCACGATGCGCCAGTTGAAGACCTGGCTGCGGCGCCGGAAGCCGGCATCCTCGGATGCCAGCCGGCCGCGGATGCCGGCATCGATGCCGCGCCGGCCGGCCGCCGCCACCAGCGCCGCCTCGGAGGCCGGCACGCCGGTCGCCGCCATCCGGCGCGGGTCGCCGCCGAGGGCGGCCACGGCATCCTGCAGCGGCGTCACGTCGGCGCGGTTGGCGCCGCCCGGCGTCGGCGCCGGCAGCGCCGCCATCGCCGGCGGCGTCGCGAGCGGCTTGTTGGGCACGATGGCGAATTCCTCGGGCGTGCCGCGATAGGTGCGCAGATCGCGCAGCCTCTGCTCGCCGCAGCCTGCCACCAGCACGGCGCATCCGATCGTCAGAGCGATGCGGGTCCAGCCCATTCTGCCTCTCCATCCGGTCATGCGCCCCAGCCTTAGCCCAATCGCCCGGCAGCGTCACGCGCCGTTTTTGCCGCCGCCCGAAGGCCTTGCCGAGGGGAACAGGACCAGTCCCACGGCGCCCGCGAAGATCGCGATATCGGCCACGTTGAAGGCGTAGGGATTGGCGATGCCGCAGCAGGTCACGTTGAGGAAATCCGCCACCGCGCCGTAGAGCAGGCGGTCGACGACGTTGCCCAGCGCGCCGCCGATCAGCAGCCCGCCGGCGACCTGCCCGACGCGGCCCGGCGGGTCGCGGCGCAGCCAGAACACCACGAAGGCCACGATGCCCAGCGCCACCGCGATCAGCACCCAGCGGGTGAGCCCGGTCTGGCCCGCGAAAAGGCCGAAATTGATGCCGTAATTCCACGCCATGCGGAAGCTGACGAAAGGCGGCCAGACCTCGATCAGGCCGAGCCGGTCGAGCTCCATGACATGCACCACCAGCCACTTGCTGAGCTGGTCGAGCACGAAGATCAGCGCCGCGATTGCCGAGACCAGCTTCATGCGCGACCCCAGCCCGGTGCGGCGGCGCGGGCCGCGGCGGCGGCCGATGCGGGGGATGCGCCGTGCCAGCCTGTCGCGCATCCGGTTCCGTCCCCTGCCCCGGTCAATGCCGGAAATGCCGCATGCCGGTGAAGACCATCGCCAGCCCGGCCGCGTCGGCGGCGGCGATGACCTCGTCGTCGCGCATCGCCCCGCCCGGCTGGATCACCGCGGTGGCGCCGGCCTCGGCGGCGGCGAGAAGCCCGTCCGGGAACGGGAAGAAGGCGTCCGACGCCACCACGGAGCCCTGCGTCAGCGGCGCGCCGAGGCCCAGCGTCTCGGCCATGTCGGCGCTCTTGCGGGCGGCGATGCGGGTCGAATCGATGCGGCTCATCTGGCCGGCGCCGATGCCCACCGTGGCGGCGTCCTTGACGTAGACGATGGCGTTCGACTTGACGTGCTTGGCCACCGTCCAGGCCATCAGGAGGTCGCGCAGCTCGTCCTCCGAGGGCGCCCGCTGGGTCACCACCTTGAGGTCGTCGCGGCCGATCCGCCCGGTGTCGCGGTCCTGCACGAGAAAGCCGCCGGCGACCTGGCGCAGGGCCAGCGCCTGCGCCGCCGGATCGGCCAGTCCGCCGGTCAGCAGCAGCCGCAGGTTCTTCTTGGCGGCGAAGATCTCGCGCGCCGCGGCGTCGGCCTCGGGCGCGATCACCACCTCGGTGAAGATCTCGGTGATCGCCTCGGCGGTCTCGGCGTCGAGCCCGCGGTTCAGCGCCACGATGCCGCCGAAGGCCGAGGTGCGGTCGCAGTCGAAGGCCCGGGCATAGGCCTCGGCCAGGCTCGCCCCGGTGGCCACGCCGCAGGGATTGGCGCGCTTGATGATGGCGCAGGCGGCGCGCTCGGCGCCAAACTCGGAGACCAGCTCGAAGGCCGCATCGGTGTCGTTGATGTTGTTGTAGCTCAGCTCCTTGCCCTGCAGCTGGCGCGCCGTGGCGATGCCCGGGCGGGCCGCGCCGTCGGTGTAGAAGGCGGCCCCCTGGTGCGGGTTCTCGCCGTAGCGCAGGGTCTGGGCCAGCCGGCCCGCGACCACCCGGCGGCGCGGCGCGGTCTCGCCCAGCGCCTGGGCCATCCAGGTGGAGACCGCGGCGTCGTAGGCGCCGGTGCGGGCATAGGCGGTCAGCGCCAGCTTCTGGCGGAAGGCGTAGGAGGTGGCGCCGTCGCGGGCGTCGAGCTCGGAGAGCAGCGCGGCGTAATCCTCGGTGTCGGTGAGCACCGCCACGAAGCCGTGATTCTTCGCCGCGGCGCGGATCATCGCCGGCCCGCCGATGTCGATGTTCTCGATCGCCGTGGCGTAGTCGGCGCCCTTGGCGACGGTGTCCTCGAACGGGTAGAGGTTGACCACCAGCAGGTCGATGCCCTGGATGCCGCGCTCCTCCATCGCGGCGGTGTGGGCGTCGTCGTCGCGCAGCGCCAGCAGGCCGCCATGCACCGCCGGGTGCAGCGTCTTGACCCGGCCGTCCATCATCTCGGGAAAGCCGGTGAGCTCGGCCACGTCGCGGACCTCGAGTCCGGCATCGCGCATCGCCTTGGCGGTGCCACCGGTGGAGACCAGCTCCACCCCCCTCTCCGCGAGGGCGCGGGCGAGATCCTCCAGCCCGGTCTTGTCGGATACGGAAAGCAGGGCGCGGCGGATCTTCACGTGGTCGGTCATCGGCAATGTCGGTCCCGGATTGTCAGGTCTGCCCGCCGCCCTCCGGGCCGCGACAGGCGGCCGGTCACGCCGGGTCCACGAAGGCCAGAAGGTCCTCGCCGAGGTCGCGCACGGCAGCCTCCGTGCTGCGCGCCAGGGCCAGAGACCAGCGGATGCGGGTCGCATAGCCCATTGCCCGGCCGGACAAAACCACTTGTTGCGCGGCCCGCGGCCGCAACTGCCCGGATTGCAGGTAGACCGAGGCCTCGAGCCGCATCTCGGCCACCCCGTCATGGCGGAACTGCCAGGTCTCGCCGGAGCGCAGAAACAGCGTCACGCCACCGCCGTCAGGATCGGGCTCGGCGGTGACGTCGGGGTGCAGGTGGAAGCGGATCTGGAACGGGATGCCGGCCAGCCCGGCGGCGTCGTGGCGGGCATCGAAGGCCGCCCGCGCCTTGCGGTCGATGGCCAGCAGCGCGTCGCGCCCGGCCAGCGCCCGGCCATCCGCGGCGAGCTTGAGCTGGCGGGCATGGGTCAGGCCGTGGCTCGCCACGTAGCCGTCATGCGCCGCCTCCAGCGTCGGCCCGGCCGGTCCGGTGCCGAGCTCCACCGGCACCTGCCGGGGCGCGTCCTCGAGCGGCTCATGCGGGTCGGCGGCATCGGCGGGCGCCGGGCCCAGCCGGGCGCTGGAATAGCCGTCGAGGCTGAGGGCGGAATGCGACGGCGTGGCGCGGCTGGCGCGGCGCCATTCCGGGCCGAAGCAGGCCCCGGGGCCGCAACTCACCACCACCGGGCGGCGCCCCACCGTCAGCTCGAAGCCCAGCGTCGCGGCATGGGCATCGCCGGAATGCCGGCCCGCAGGCGGCGGCGCGGCATCGACGATGACGCTGGTCCGGCCGGCCGCCAGCCGCGCGAATCCCATGGCGCGGGCGCTGCCCGGCCGCGGCCGGGTGCCGGAGGCCGCGAGCACGGTGTCGCGGGTGCCCGGCGCGCCGCGGTCGCCGCCACGGAAGCGCGGCAGCCCGCCATCGGCATGGGCCAAGCTGCGCAGCACCGGCGCGGCGCGCTGCAGGGCGGCGACGTGGTCGGGATGCGGCTCCAAATGCGCCGCCTCGAAGGCCAGCTTGCTCCAGGCGAGGCGCGCGCAGATGCGCAGCAGCGCTTCCGGCGACCGGGTCGGCACGCCGCCCTCGGCATCGACGAGCCGCGCGGCCTCGCGGCCGAGCGCTTCGCGGGCGCGGTCGCGCTGGCCTTCGAAACCCGCGAGCGCGAGGCTTGCATAGGTGAGCCCGGTCAGCGCCTCGAGCCGGTCGAGCCCCGGCGCCGCGGCCTCCCAGCGGCGGGCCAGGAACCGCGCCTGGGCGCCCAGCGCGGCGCGCAGCGCGCGCAGCTCGGCGGCCGGCATGGCATGGGTCAGGAAGCCGGCATGGTGGAGCAGGCGAATCACCCGGCTGCCGGCGCCGGCGGGCTCCCAGCCCCGGCCGCGCCCCTCGGCGCCGATCCATTCGGCGATCCAGCGCTGCGCCAGCCGGCGCGCCGGGGCGCCTTGCAGCGCCGCCAGGTCGTCCAGCCAGGTGAAGCGCCGGATCTCGCGGGCAAAGGCCGGGCTCGGCGGGCGCAGCGCCCAGATCGACGTGCCCGGCGCGGCCAGCACATGCCCGGCAAAGCGCATCTCGCCGCGCAGCAGCCGCGCGCCCCGGGCCGGTTCGCCGAGGCTGCGCGGATCGACCCGGCAGGTGATGTCCGGCACGGCGCCGGCCCGCACCGCGCGCCAGGCGTGGTAGCGGTTCGCCAGCCGCGTCGCCTTGCTCCCCCAGCCCTCCCGTGCGGGCATCGCTGCGCCTCGTCTCTTGCCCCGTCCGTCCGGTCCGTGCCCGGCGCCGTCCAGAATACCCCGCGGCCCGGGCGATGTCACCGCCGCCCGGGCGGCTGGCGCGGCGGCGCGCCGACGCGGCAGGGCACGTGGGAGGCGCGGCTAGTCCGGCAGGATGCGGGCGAACAGCGCCCCCCGGGCCGCGGCGGCGATGGCGTCGCCGGCGCCGGCGATGCGGCGACCGTGCCCGGCCCCGAGCCGCGCCGCGACATAGGACTCGGCGATGGCGGCGGGCGCGGTCGCGATCAGGCTCGCCGCCGCCAGCAGCGTCGCCGCCTCGGTGGCATAGGCGCGGGCCGCGGCCGGCTCGGGCGTGGCGCGCCAGCGCCGGCGATGGGCCTCGAGCGCCGCGTCATATCCCGCATCGGAGCCGCGCGCCGCCGCGAGGGCCGCGTCCAGTGCCTCGCGGCAGCCCGGATCGCGCGCCAGCGCGCGCAGGATGTCGAGGCAGATGACGTTGCCCGAGCCTTCCCAGATGCCGTTCAGCGGCGCCTCGCGGTAGAGCAGCGGCAGCGGCGTGTCCTCGACATAGCCCATGCCGCCGAGCGCCTCCATCGCCTCGGCGAGCAGCGGCGGACAGAGCTTGTTGTTGAGGAACTTGCCCAGCGCCACGCCGATCCGGGCGAAGGCGCGGGCCGCGTCGTCGCGGCCGTCGAAGGCCCGCGCCACCCGCATTCCCAGCGCCAGCGCCGCCTCCCGGTCGAGCGCCAGGTCGGCCAGCACCTGCGCCATCAGCGGCTGGTCGGCAAGCCGCGCCCCGAAGGCCCGGCGGTGGCGTACCCAGTGCAGCGCCTCGGCCAGCGCCGCGCGCATCAGACCGGCGGGCGCCAGCGCGGTGTCGAGCCGGGTGTGGTGAACCATGGCGATGATCCGGCGCACGCCCTCGCCCTCCTCGCCGATGCGCCAGGCCAGCGCGCCCTCGTACTCGATCTCCGCCGAGGCGTTGGAGCGGTTGCCGAGCTTGTCCTTGAGCCGCATCAGCCGGATGCCGTTGCGTCCCGCCTCAGTCCAGCGCGGCACCAGGAAGCAGGTCAGCCCGCCCGGTGCCTGGGCCAGGGTGAGGAAGCCGTCCGACATCGGCGCCGAGCAGAACCACTTGTGCCCGGTCAGCCGGTAGGCGCCCTCCGCGGGCTCGGCCGTCGTGGCGGTCTGCCGCAGGTCGGAGCCGCCCTGCTTCTCGGTCATCGCCATGCCCAGCGTCAGCGCCCGCTTCGCCGCCGCCGGCGCCACGCCCGGATCGTAGTCCCGCGCCAGGATGCCGCGTCGCCAGACCGGATCGATGCCCTCGCCCGCGGCGTCGAGGACCGGCAGCGCGGCATAGCTCATGGTCAGGGGGCAGCAATGGCCCGGCTCGACCTGACTCGCCATGTAGACCATGGCGGCATGGGCGAGGTGCGAACCCTGCTCTTCCCAAGAGCGGGCCGCGTAGCCCGCCTGTGCCGAGATCTGCATGAACTGGTGGTAGGCGGGATGGTAGGCGACCTCGTCGAGGCGCCGGCCGGCGCGGTCGAAGAGCCGCAGCTCCGGGGCGAAGCGATTGGCCTCGCGCCCCGCGCCGCGGGCCGCTTCCAGGGTGCCGGCATAGTCGGCAAGCGCCGCCTGGTCGGCCCCGGGGAGCGCTGCCGCGGCCATGCGCAGGGCGCCGTCGCCCGTCCAGGGATCGCCCGGAACCGCGTTCTCGGGCTGGTTGGCGACGGCGTGGGTGGAGAGACGGGAATCCGGCGGCAGGGTCATGGCCGCGAGGCTATCGCAAGCCGGGGCGGCGGCAAATCCCGCGCGCGACAAGGGCGGACCCGCCGGTCCGCCCTATCGCCTGGCGTCTTGGATCATGCCGGTGCGGCCGGGCTCAGTCGTAGGCTTCGCCGCGGATCGACCGGCAGGACCACGGATCGGCCTGGCCGGGCAGCGCCACGTCGAAGGCCATGCCGCCGGGGATCGGGCTGGCGCCGACGATGGTGGCGTTGCTGGCGCCGAACAGCTTTTCCGCGCCGGCCAGGCAGGTCAGGGCGAGGTAGCTGTCGCTGCCGGTCACGGGGACCATCGTGTCCTGAGCGGCGGCGCCGGTTGCGGCGGCGGCGGAGAGGGCACAGATGGCGGCGAATGAACGAACGGTCTTCATGGTCTGTCTTCCTCCGATGTCGAGGCCGCGACCTGCGAGAATACCCCGTGTCCCGGCCCGTTGTGGAAAGACAAACTTCCCTGATGTGAACAGGTTCCACGCCGCGCCGCCGCTGCCGGGACCGTTTCCGAACGCGAAACGGCCCGGCGCCTGGGCGCCGGGCCGTTCGACGGTCCCGCGGGGCGCGGCCCGCGGCGGACCGCTTCAGTGCAGCTTCTGCCCCACCGTGTCGATCGACTGGTCGATCAGGCGGGAGCGGTCGGCGCTGCCAAGCTCTCGGGCGACGACGTCCTGCGCGGCCTTGACCGCCACCGCGATGGCCCGGTCGCGGACCTCCTTGACGGCGGCTGCCTCGGCCGAGGCGATCTGGTCCTCGGCGGCGGCGATACGGCGTTCGATGGAGCGCTCGAGATCGGCCTTGGCCTGCTCGGCATTGGCCTTCGCGTCCTCGCGCGCCTGGGCGACGATGCGGTCGGCCTGGCTCTGGACCTCGCGGCTGCGGCGCTCGTAGGAGGCCAGCAGGCTCTGGGCCTCCTCGCGCAGCGCCCGGGCCTCGTCCAGTTCGCTCTGGATGCCGGCGGCGCGCCGGTCGAGCAGCTTGGCCAGCATCGACGGCACGTTGAAGTAGATCAGCACCGCGATGAACAGGATGAAGGCCAGCAACACGATGAAGTCGGTGTTGTTGAGCGAGAAGAACGGACCGGTGGCGGCCTGCGCCGGCGCCGCGATCACGGCCGCCAGCGCGGCCATCGTCAGGTGACGCATGATGTTCATCCCTTCAACCGTTCATCGACCGCGGCATCGATCGCCGCGCGGTCGGCGCTGACGCCCAGCGCGGCCACCAGGGCCTCGGCGGTGTCCTTGGCGACGGCCTCGACATTGGCCAGCGCCGAGGCGCGGATCTCGGCGATCTCGCGTTCGGATTCGGCGGTCTTGGCGGCGATGCGCTCATCGGCCTCGGCCTGGGCCTCGCCGACCTGGCCGCGGATCTCCTCGCGGGTCTCGTCGGCGATCTTCTGCGCCTCGAGCCGGGCATCGGCGAGCGCCTTGTCATAGGCCTTCTCGGCCTCCTCGGCGTCGCGCTTCAGCTCTTCGGCCTTGGCGAGGTCATTGGTGATGGTGCCCTGGCGCTCGGCCAGGATCGCGGCGATGCGCGGCAGCGCCACGCGCGAGAGCACGAAGTAGATCGCGACCAGCGCCAGAACCAGCCAGAAGACCTGGTTCCAGACCCAGTCGCCGCAGAGCTGGGGCATACCGATGGCGCTGCCGCCCGCATCGACGCAGGCGCTTGCCGTATTGGCCCCGGTGGTTTCGGTCGCCATGGCGTCCTCCGGCTGGATATCTGAGTTGAAACGGGCGGGGCCGGTCAGACCGGCGCCGCCCGCACGTAAGGATATCGTCGGGCGCCTTGGCTCAGACCGCGAACATCAGCAGCAGCGAGACGAGGAAGGCGAAGATGCCCAGCGCTTCCGCGAAGGCGATGCCGATGAACAGGGTCGCGGTCTGCGACGCCGCGGCCGAGGGGTTGCGCAGAGCGCCGGCCAGGAAGTTGCCGGCCACGTTGCCCACACCGATTGCGGCCGCGCCGGAACCGATTGCTGCCAGGCCTGCGCCGATGGTTGCCAGATCGCCTTCCATGGTATCTCTCCTTACGAATTGGAAGTTTGCGTGTCGTCGTCTTGTGCCGGCGCGCGAGCGCGCGCCGCGCCGGACGGCCCGGAGGCCGCCGGGATCAGTGATGCGGGTGCAGCGCGTCCTTGAGATAGACGCAGGTCAGGATGGTGAAGACGTAGGCCTGGATGAAGGCCACCAGGACCTCGAGCCCGTACATCGCGGTGATCGCCAGGACCGAGATCGGCGAGACCGCGGCGATGGCGGCGAAGCCCGCGAAGACCTTGATCACCGCGTGGCCGGCCATCAGGTTGCCGGCAAGACGGATGGAGTGGCTGACCGGCCGCACGAAGTACGAGATGACCTCGATGATGGCCAGGATCGGGCGCAGCGCCAGCGGCGCCGAGGCGACCCAGAAGAGCTCGAGGAACTTCTTGCCGTGCAGCACGAAGCCCAGCACCGTCACGGTCAGGAACACCGCCAGCGCCAGCACCACGGTGACTGCGAAATGCGAGGTCGTGGTGAAGGCCATCGGCAGCAGGCCGAGGAAGTTGGCGAAGACGATGAACATGAACAGGGTCATGATGTAGGGGAAGTACTTCACGCCGTCCTTGCCCGAGACGTCCTCGACCATCTTGTAGACGAAGCCGTAGGCCAGTTCCGCGACCGACTGCACCCGGCCCGGCACGATCGAGCGCCGCGAGGTGCCGAGCACCATCAGCGCGATCACGCAGAGCACCGAGATCGCCAGCCACAGCGTCACGTTGGTGACGGTGAACATGCCGACGCTGTCCGCGCCGAAGAGCGGCTTCACGATGAACTGGTCCATCGGGTGGAAGACCAGAGCGCCCTCCTCCGCGTGACCCGCCGCCTCAGCCGCCTGCGTTTCCGTTGCCATCGCCGTTCTTCCCCTCGTCCTCGGAGGCCGCGCGGGCCTCCCAATCCGTCTGGATCTCGCGCGCCGAGCGCACCATCGTCTGCACGCCCGCCACGAAGCCCAAAAGCGCGAACACCACCATCAGCACCGGTGCGGTGCCGAGCAGCAGGTCGAGCCCGTATCCAATGCCGAACCCGATGCCGAGACCGGCCACCAGTTCGACCACCATGCGCCAGGCCAGCTGCGCCTGACTGTAATGCTCCTCCTGGTGGCGCTTCGCCGGCGCCTTGGCGCCTTTGGCGCGGGCGATCCGGTCCGTCAGTTCGGCCATCCGCCGCTTGTCGTCGGGATCGGTCACTCGGCAGCCCCAGTCGGGTCGTCGGCATGGGTGCTATGCGCTCCCCCCGCCGCTGTCAAGGCGCGGTGGAGTCGGGAGATACCAGCCCAAACGCGCTGATATTAAGGGGTTTTCTGGAAGGGTGGTGCGTCGGGGAGCTGCGACACCGCGGCGCGGCGCGGTCCGGCATCGTTCAACAGGATCGTTGAACGACAGCGCCCCCGCCGGTCCGGGGCCGCGCCGCGGGCACGAAAAAGGGGCGCATCCCGGGATGCGCCCCCTTGCAACCTTGACCCCGGAGGGCCGGAGATTACGGCGTGGTGGTGGTGGTGGTGGTGCCGCTCTCGTCGCCGTCGCCGGCCAGCAGCGCCGCCAGGGCCAGCGCACCGACGCCGGCGCCGATTGCGAGACCGGTATTGTCCATGCGGGCGATGCCGCCGACGCAGTTCTGGCGCACAACCTCGACGCGACGGTTGGACGGGTCGAGCGGACCGGACGCGCCCGGACGCACCGCTTCACCGACGCCTGCGACCTCGATGATCTGGGTCCCGGCGAGGGCTGCCGCAACCGATTGCGCGCGCTGCAGCGACAGCGCCTGGTTTGCCGCGGTGCTGCCGCTGGCATCGCTGTAGCCCGCGATGCGGACCTCGGCACCGGGGTTGTTGCGCGCGTATTCCCGCAGCACGTCGGCCGCCTGCTGGCCGAGCACCGCCTGACCGCTGTTGAAGAAGACGTAGACGCCGCATTGCGCCGTCTGGGCAGCGGCGGGCGACGCGAAGGTCACGGCGGTCGCAGCAGCGGCGAGGACACCCTTGATAAGCTTCATCGTGGCAATTCCCTTAAATTTCGGTCCGGGTCCGTTCGATTCGATCCCGCTGGATCAATCGCCCGGGACGTGTGAGACAGTAACTATGTAAATGTCCCGAAGGACAAGGGGTGAGCCCTGTCCGCCGAGGAATGTCTCGAATGTGCGAATATAGTCACAGCGCTGCGCGGAAAGTTGCCCAGCCTGCCACTTTCGCGGGCATCGCGGGGCCGCGGCGCGGGCGCCGCGGGGCCGGTCTCCGCCGCGGCCGCGCGCATGGCTGAGGGCGATCTCGACCGCATTTTCGCGGCCCTGGCCGATCCGACCCGGCGCCGCATCCTGGCGCTGCTGCTCGAGGACGACATGGCGGTCACCGACGTGGCCTGCGCCTTCGAGATCTCGCTGGCCGCGGTGTCGCGGCACCTGGCCATCCTGGCCCAGGCCGGGCTGATCAGCCGGGAGCAGCGCGGCCGCCTGCGCTGGTGCCGGCTGGAGCCCGATTCGCTGCGCGCCGCCAGCGTCTGGATGCAGGGCTTCGGCCAGTTCGAACCGGTCCATCTCGACGCCTTCGAGCGCTTTCTGGAACGCGAACTGGCGCCCGAACTGGCGCCCGATCCGGCGCCCGAGTGACGGCCCCGGGCGGCTAGTCCCGGACCAGCAGCACCAGCGCCCCCGCGGTCAGCGCCACCCCGGCGAGGACGCTGAGCGAGGGCAGCCCGTGGCCCAGCCCGGCCTCCCAGATCAGCACCCAGCTCGGCACCAAGTAGGTATAGGCCATGACCTTCGAGGAAGGCAGCCGCAGCGTCGCGTAGCGCAAGAGCGCCAGGGTCAGCGCCGAGGCGGCGAGCGCCGTGTAGAGCAGCGCCAGCCAGACGATGCCCGGCAGCGCGGTCCAGTCGACGGCCCCGAGCCGCGGCGCCGCGATCAGCAGCAGCAGCCCGGCGCCGGCGCTGTGGATCGCGGCGTTGGCGACCAGCGCCGGCTCGCCCCGGCTGAGCCGGCGCAGCAAGGGCGTGTAGAGCGCGTGGGCGGCGCTGCCCACGAGGTAGATCGCCTCGCCGCGGCCGAGGTCGAAGGCCATCAGCGCCGCCACGTCGCCGCGGAACACCACCCAGAGCGCTCCCGCCGCGCCGATGCTGAGCGCCAGCGCGATCCGCGCCGTGGTGATCTGGCGCAGCAGCCAGTAGCCGAAGGCCGCGCTCATCACCGGGGTCAGGGTGAAGACCGCGGCCAGGCTGACCGCGCCGGCGGTCTTCAGCGCCTCGAACATGGCGACGAAGTAGAAGGCGAAGACGCCGCCCAGAACGACGTGGCGCCAGGGCGCCGCGCGCGCCGCCGCCACCGGGGCGCCGGTCAGCGCCACCAGCGCCCAGACGCTGGCCGCGGCGATCACGAAGCGCAGCGCGTTGAACACGTCCGGCGGGATGTGCGGCGCCGCCAGCCGGCCCAGCGCGAAGGATCCCGCCACCAGCCCGGAAAAGCCCAGCATCGCGGCGTGGCCGCGGGCCGGCTCGCTCAGCACAGGCCGCTGTCCTCGGCAAATTGCCGCAGGTGCTTCAGGAAGGCCTGCACCTTGGCGGTGCGGTGCAGATCGACATGGGTGACCAGCCAGAGCGGCGCCATCCAGTCCTCCTTGGGGGGGATGATCTCGACCAGGTCGGAGCGCCGCCGCGCCTCGCGTTCGCGCAGGAACCCCATGCCGATGCCGCTCAGCATGGCCTGTTCCTGGACCCGCGAATCGTTGCTGCGGAAGACGATGCATTCCGCCGGCACGGTGTCGCGCAGCCAGCGGAAGAACGGCGCCCGGCTCTCGGTGGTGTCGGGCCCCACGAAGCAATGCCCGGCAAAGGCCTCCGCGGTCTCGCCCGCCGGCCGTCCCTGGCGCGCCACGTAGTCCCGGGTGGCGTAGAGCGCGATGCGGTCCTCGCCGAACTTCTGCACCACGTTGTCGAGCTCCTGCGGCGCCGCGCCGGCCCGGAGCGCCACATGCGCCTCGCCGTATTCCAGCCGGTAGATGCGGTCGTCGGTGAGATAGCGCAGCCGCACCTCGGGATGGCGGGCATGGAAGCTCACCAGCGCCGGCACCATGAGCGGGGCGTAGCCCACCAGCGAGGTCACCAGCAGCTCGCCCGACACCTCCGAGCCGCGCCCCTTGATGCGGCCGACCAGCTGCTGGAACTGGTCGTCGGTGGCCTGCGCCACCCGGAACAGGTCCTCGCCGGCCTCGGTCGGCGTGTAGCCCCGCGCGTGGCGCTGGAACAGCTTGACCCCGAGCCGCGCCTCGAGCGCGTCGATATGCCGGATCACCGTGGCATGGTGCACGCCCAGCGCCTCGGCGGCGCCCGACACCGTGCCCAGCCGCGCCACCTGGAAGGCAGTGCGGATCTCGTCCCAGTTCTGCGTCGCCATCCCGACTCCCCTCTCCTGTGCGAATTCCCACAGCTCATGTTTTCTTGCGGCAATTGCGTGCGCCGCTGCAAGGGCCATCTTGCCGCCATCGACCATGCTCTCAGGAGTTCCGCATGTCCCGAACCGTTCTGCGCATTGACGCCTCCGCCCGCCGCGACGGCTCCGTCTCCCGCCAGCTCACCGACCGGGTGATCGAGCGGCTGGCGCCGTCGCAGCTGATCCGCCGCGATCTCGCCGAGCCGCTGCCGCTCATCGACGAGGCCTGGATCGGCGCCAACTTCACCCCCGCGGCCGAGCGCGACGAGGCCCAGCGCGCCGCGCTGGCGCTCTCCGATCGGCTGATCGCCGAGCTCGAAGCGGCCGACACCCTGGTCATCGGCCTGCCGATCTACAATTTCGGCGTGCCCGCCGGCTTCAAGGCCTGGATCGACCTGGTGGCCCGGGCCGGCGTCACCTTCCGCTACAGCGAGGCCGGCCCCGAGGGCCTGGTCACCGGCAAGCGGGTGATCCTGGTCGCCGCCTCGGGCGGCACCGAGGTCGGCTCGACGCTCGACTTCGCCACCGGCTACGTGCGCCACGTGCTGGGCTTCCTCGGCCTGACCGAGGTCGAGGTGATCACCGCCGATCGCCTGGCCCTCGACGCCGAGGCGACGCTCAAGGACGCCGAGGCCCAGGTCGACCGCCTCGCCGCCTGACGCCCTCCCGGGCGCCCAGGCGCCCGCCCCGGCCTTTTCCTGAGCCGAAATATCCTCGGGGGTGAATGCGGGCCCCGGGCCCGCAGAGGGGGCAGACAGCCCCCTCCCCCTGCCATCTTTTGCCAGTCCGCCCTCAAGCAGCCGCTTCCCCTCCCCGCTCCACCCCCTTGACTCCGCGGCCCCGGCCGTCTAGGCGCCGGACGATCTCCGGGAGTCTCACCGCTTCCGGTCCCATGGGCTGTGCCCGGGATCGCCCTCCGTCAGCGCGTTGCGCCCACGGGGGCGTCACCGCTTGGCCCGGAACGTTTGTGACGCCGCGTCCCCGTGCCTACCTTGGGGGCAACCATACTGGCGAAGGAGGCCGGACCATGTTCGAGAACCTTTCCGACCGGCTGGGCGGCGTCTTCGACCGTCTGACCAAGCAGGGCGCGCTGAGCGAGGACGATGTCCGCACCGCCCTGCGCGAGGTCCGGGTGGCGCTGCTCGAGGCCGATGTCTCGCTGCCGGTGGCGCGCAGCTTCGTCAAGGCGGTGGAGAAGAAGGCCACCGGCCAGGCGGTGACCAAGTCGGTGACCCCCGGCCAGCAGGTGGTCAAGATCGTCCATGACGAGCTGATCGCCACGCTGTCGGGCGAGGGCGAGCCCGGCGCGCTGAAGATCGACCAGGCCCCGGCGCCGATCCTGATGGTCGGCCTGCAGGGCTCGGGCAAGACCACCACCACCGCCAAGCTGGCGCGCCGGCTGAAGGAGCGCGACAAGAAGAAGGTCCTGATGGCGTCGCTCGACGTCAACCGCCCGGCGGCGATGGAGCAGCTGCAGATCCTCGGCCAGCAGATCGGCGTCGACACTCTGCCGATCGTCAAGGGCGAGGACCCGGTGACCATCGCCCGGCGCGCCAAGACCCAGGCCAGCCTCGGCGGCTACGACGTCTACCTGCTCGACACCGCCGGCCGGCTGCACATCGACCAGGAACTGATCGCCCAGGCCGCCGCGGTGCGCGACGCGGTCACCCCGCGCGAGACGCTCCTGGTGGTCGACGGCCTGACCGGCCAGGACGCGGTCAACGTCGCCACCGAGTTCGACGACAAGATCGGGGTCTCCGGCGTGGTGCTGACCCGGATGGACGGCGACGGCCGCGGCGGCGCCGCGCTGTCGATGCGCCAGGTCACCGGCAAGCCGATCAAGTTCGTCGGCCTGGGCGAGAAGATGGACGCGCTCGAGACCTTCGAGCCCGAGCGCATCGCCGGCCGCATCCTCGGCATGGGCGACATCGTGGCGCTGGTCGAGAAGGCGCAGGAGACGCTCGAGGCCGAACAGGCCGAGCGCATGATGAAGCGCTTCCAGAAGGGTCAGTTCAACATGAACGACCTGAAGATGCAGCTCGAGCAGATGGCCAAGATGGGCGGCATGCAGGGCATGATGGCGATGCTGCCCGGCGCCCAGAAGATGGCCAAGCAGATGGACGGCGCCGGCATCGACGACAAGATGCTGGCCCGCCAGGTGGCGCTGATCAACTCGATGACCAAGAAGGAGCGCGCCAACCCGCAGCTTCTGCAGGCGAGCCGCAAGAAGCGCATCGCCGCGGGCGCCGGTCTCGAGGTCGCGGAGCTCAACAAGCTGCTGAAGATGCAGCGCCAGATGAGCGACGTGATGAAGAAGATGGGCAAGATGGGCAAGGGCGGCATGCTCAAGCAGGCCATGTCGGGCATGTTCGGCAAGGGCGGCGCGCCGGCCGGCATGGACCCGTCGCAGATGGATCCCAAGCAGCTCGAGGCGGCGGCCCGCGCCATGGGCGGCAAGCTGCCCGGCGGCATGGGCGGTCTCGGCGGCATGGGCGGCGGCGGCCTGCCCGCCGGCCTGTCGGGCTTCGGCAAGAAGAAATGAGCCGCGCGCCGGCATATCCGGCCGCGCCCGCCGCGGCGCTGGTGCCCGCGCCGCGGCTCGAGACCGCGCGGCTGGTGCTGCGCGGCCCCGAGATGCGCGATTTCGACGCCTTCGCCGCCTTCCACGCCGATCCCGCGCGCTGCCTGGGCTTCGGCCCGGTCTACCGCCGCGACGAGGCCTGGCGCTGGTGGGCCTCGAATATCGGCCATTGGCACATCCGCGGTTACGGCTATTTCAGCGTCGAGGCGAAGGAGACCGGGGCGGCCTGCGGGCTCTGCGGCATCTGGAACCCCGAGGGCTGGCCCGAGCCCGAGGTCGGCTGGGTGGTCTACGAGGGCTACGAGGGCCGGGGCCTGGCCCGTGAGGCGGCCGAGCGCGCCCGCTCCTGGGCCTACGCGGCGCTCGGCATGACCACGCTGACCTCCAACATCGTGCCCGGCAACACCCGCTCGGTGCGGCTGGCCGAACGGCTCGGCGCGGTGCACGAGCGAACCTACGACAACGTCATGATGGGCGCCGAGATGCTCTACCGCCATCCCGGCCCGGAGGATCTCGCATGACCGTCGCCGTGCCCGGGATCCGCACCGACCGGCTCTGCCTGCGCGAGGCCCGCAGCTCCGACCTCGACGCCTTCGCGCGGTTCTACTCCGAGGAGCGCTCGCGCTTCGTCGGCGGCCCGCTCGACCGCGCCGAGACCTGGACCTGGCTGCTGCGCGTGGCCGGGCACTGGCAGCTGCGCGGCTACGGGCTCTGGGTGGTGGCGCGCGCCGTCACCGGCGAACCCATCGGCCATGCCGGCATCGTGCACCATTTCGACTGGCCGGAGCCCGAGCTCGCCTTCTCGATCTTCGCCGGCTGGGAGGGCAAGGGCTATGCCCGCGAGGCCGCCATCGCGGCGCGGCGCGCCGCGGCCGAGCGTTACGGCATCCGCCGCCCGGCCTCGTTCATCGCGCCGGACAATTTCCGCTCCCTGCGCCTGGCCGAGCGGCTGGGCGCCAGCTTCGAGACCGAGACCACCCTGCGCCACCGTCCGGTGCTGGTCTTCCGCCACCCCGAGGTGACCGGGGAGACCGGCGAGACCGGCGAGACGCCGCCCCTTGCGAAAGGCACCGCCCATGACTGACACCGCTCTGCCGCCGCAAACCGATGCCACCGCGCGCGCCGCCGACCTGCTGGTCCGGCACCGCGAATCGATCGACCGGCTCGACGCGATCCTCGTCTTCACGCTGGCGGAGCGCTTCAAGCACACCCAGGCCGTCGGCGTCCTGAAGGCGCAGCACGACCTGCCGCCGTCCGATCCGGCCCGCGAGGCCGCCCAGATCGCGCGGCTCGAAACCCTGGCGAAGGAGGCCGATCTCGACCCCGCCTTCGCCCGGCAATTCCTGAACTTCATCATTCAGGAAGTCATCAAGCACCACGAGAAGCACCAGGGCCAGGACGGCTGAGCCGCCCCGCCCGCAACCCAGAAGACACTAAGGAGACACCCCCATGGCCATGAAGATCCGGCTCGCCCGCGGCGGTTCCAAGAAGCGCCCGCACTATGCCATCGTCGCCACCGACAGCCGCATGCCGCGCGACGGCCGCTTCATCGAGAAGCTCGGCACCTACAACCCGCTGCTCGCCAAGGACGACGAGCGCCGCGTGGTGATGAATGTCGAGCGCGTGCAGTACTGGCTGAGCCAGGGCGCCCAGCCCACCGACCGCATCCGCCGCTTCCTCGAGAATGCCGGCGCCGCGCAGAAGACCGAGCGCAGCAACCCCAAGAAGGGCACCCCGGGCAAGGCCGCCCAGGAGCGCGCCGCCGCGCGCGCCGAGAAGGCCAAGGCCGCCGAGGAAGCCTCGGCCGAGTGATCAAACCCGTGCCGCGATGACGACGGGCGCGCCGGACCCCCGGCGCGCCCGTTTGCCTTTGCGCCGCGCCTGTCCGGCGGCCCCGCGCCGCCCCCGGGGCCCCGGCCGCGGCAGGCGCGGCCACCGCCCCGGCGGGCCGCGCACCTGTTTCCCGAATGCCGCGCCCACGGCCTGTCTCACCCCGCGCTCTTGCCGCTGCGGCAGCATGGCCTAACACTCACCGCCAATGCTCCCGCCGCATAAAGGATGCCGCCGATGACCTCGCGCCTCGCCCTGCTCGCCGCCGCCGCCCTGGCTCTCGCACCGGCCTTCGCCGCGGCCGAGAGCGCGACCCCCGCGCCGGTCCTGTCGACGCAATCCGCCGGTGGGCCGGCGCTCGCCTTCACCCTGCGCGGCGGCGTCGCCACCGCGCCCGACTATTTCGGCGCCGACAGCTACACGGTGGGTCCGGATCTGGGCTTCAGCCCGTCCTACCTGCGCTTCGGCCGCTTCGAGTTCGGCGACCCCGACCCCTGGGCGGCGCGCCAGGGCCTGGCGCCGCGCGGGTCGCTGCGCTACATCCCCGAGCGCGATTCCGGGGAGTTTTCCGAGCTGGAGAACCTCGACGACATCGACGCCGCGCTCGAGCTCGGCCTCGGGCTCGGCTACACCCAGCAGAACAGCGCGATCTGGCTCGACGTGCGGCGCGGCTTCGGCGGTCACGAGGCCTGGGTCGCGGAGCTCGGCGCCGACTACATCTCCCGGCCCTCCGACCGGCTGGCGGTGACCTTCGGCCCGCGCATGTTCTTCGGCAGCGACGATTACGCCGACACCTATTTCGGCGTCTCGGCGGCCGAGGCCGCCGCCTCTCCCAGCTACGCCGCCTACGATCCCGAGGGCGGCCTGCTCTCGGCCGGGCTCGAACTCGGCATGCGCTACCGCCTCACCGATGTCTGGGGCGTCGAGGGCGCGGTGAGCTGGGACCGCTTCACCAACGACGCGCTCGACAGCCCGATCGTGCAGCAGGGCAGCCAGGATCAGTGGGGCGCCCGCCTGGCGATCACCCGCGCGGTGCGGCTCGGCCGCTGAGCGCACGCCCAGCGGCGATTGCCAAACCCTGCCCGGCGGCGCTATGAGCGCGGCATGAAGAGCGACAAGAAGATCTGCGTGGGCGCCATCGCCGGCGCCTTCGGCGTCCACGGCGAGGTGCGGCTGAAGAGCTTCACCGCCGATCCCGCGGCCCTGGCCGAGTACGCGCCGCTCAGCACCGAGGACGGCCGCCGCAGCTTCGACGTGCAGATCACCCGGTCGGTGAAGGGCGGGCTGGCCGCCCGCCTCACGGGGATCCGCAGCAAGGAGGAGGCCGACGCCCTGCGCGGCACCCGCCTCTACGCCCCGCGCGACCGCCTGCCCTCGCTGCCCGACGACGAATTCTACCATGCCGACCTGCTTGGCCTGACGGTGCGCGACACCGGCGGGGCGGTGCTGGGCCGGGTCAAGGCGGTGCAGAACCATGGCGCCTCGGACCTGCTGGAGCTGACCGTGGCGGGCCGCCGCGAGACCGTGCTGCTGCCCTTCACCCGCGCCACCGTGCCGACCGTGGACCTCGCCTCAGGCACCATCGTGGCCGATCCCCCCGAGGGCCTGTTCGACGAGTGAGACGCCGGCGCCGCGGCGCGGCGATTCGCGCCGCACCCGGCGCAGGGCCGTATCCGCCCCGGCAACACCGGCCGGGTCACGCCGCGGATTGTCGTCCGCGGCGCGCCAATGCGGCCCGGCGGGACGATTTTCGCAAACCACGGGAGCCTTCGCCCCGGCAAACGTGTTGTGCTGCCGGGATCAGGGGAGAGCGGAATGTCCGGACGGATGCGCCAGATCAGCCCGTGCGCGGTCGCGGGATGCGCCTTGCTGGCGCTGGGTATCGGGCTGGCGGGGTGGCCCGCCACCCATGCCGCGGCGGTGGCCGCCGGCGCCCTGGCCGCGTTTCTCGTGCCCTGCCTCTGGCGCCGCGTCGGCTGGCGGACGGGACGCCGCCCGCCGGGCGCCCCGGCGCCGCGGCTGCTGCGCGACCGCCGTCCCGATCCGGCGGCCCTAGGCCTCCCCCGGAGCCCTGTCGCGCGGCGCCGCGCGC